>JAUSGG010000032.1 GCA_030649165.1 Armatimonadota bacterium | reverse complement strand
GTACGCATAGAACAGTATCTTCGTCATCATATGCGGGTGATACGGAGGATAACCCGCAAGGCTCTTTTCATACTCCCCCTCAATATCCCAAAGGTCCATCTCGTCTATGGTGTCACTAACAAAATACGACAGATGCCCCTCGGGAAGCCACTCCCGAATCGATGGCGGCATTAGGAACTGCTGGTCAGGGTTGTAGGGTCGATATGTCTTGCTCATACATACTACTTCGACACCAATAATCCATATTCATGCATGTTCACTTGTAGTGAACAGACTTTTTTTCTGATAGCAGGATGGAATACTCGGACAGGCTCCTAGTCCCCGAAGGGGGACTTCGTGTGTTTGTAGCCGTGAATTCATTCGCCGGGTAGCGTTGATTTTTTTCTCAACCCCCTTGACAACCCCACCACCCGCCGATATATACTGTTGTAGAACAATAATACAGTTGGCCGGACATGATCATTCGTATCGACACAACCAGCTCGACGCCCGTCTATGCGCAGATAGTTGACCAGATAAAGCGCGCCATCGCATCCGGGGCCATTCGGAGCGGTGACAGTCTGCCGTCGCTGCGCGAGACCGCCATCAAACTGAGAGTCAATCCGCTGACGGTCAGCAAGGCGTATAAGCAGATCGAACACGAGGGGCTGATCGAGACCCGCCACGGCCTCGGCAGCTTCGTGACCGCGGACCGTGAGGCGTCGAGCCGCGAGTTCCGGCGCGAGACTCTGGCGCGCGAGGTCGATAACGTGCTCGTGGACGCGTGGCATCTTGGTGTGACGTTCGACGAGCTCAGGGAAATCTTCGAAGAACGGGCGGAAGCGGCTAATAACGGCCTGGCCCAACACGATATTGAGAGGAGCAATGACGATGAGCAGTAACGGCAAGTCAGCTATCGAGACATTTGAGCTCACCAAGCGGTTCGGGAAGCACCCGGCGGTCGATCACCTCAGCATGAGGGTCCCAGCCGGAAGTGTGTTCGCGTTCCTGGGCAGAAACGGGGCCGGCAAGACGACAACAATACGTATCCTGCTCGACTTGCTCGACCGCACTTCCGGCGAAGCGAGGGTCCTGGGTCTCGACTGCGTCAAGAACTCGCTTGAGATCAAGAAGCGGATCGGCTATGTCGCCGAGGGCCAGAAGATGTACGACTGGATGAAGGTCGATGAGATCATCTGGTTCTGCAAGGGCTTCTACCCAAACTGGGATGACGCCTTCGCCGCCGAACTCAAGAACAAGCTGGAACTGCCGGGCCGGAGCAAGGTCGGCGAGCTCAGCCGCGGCACCCAGGCGAAGCTCGCCCTGCTGCTGGCAATGGCCTACCGCCCCGAGCTGCTGATTCTGGACGAGCCGACCGCCGGGCTGGACGTGCTTGTCAGGCGCGACTTCCTGGAGGGGGTCATCGAGATCGTCCAGGAGGAGGGGCGGACGGTATTCTTCTCCTCGCACATCGTCCACGAGGTCGAGCGCGTGGCCGACTGGGTGGGCGTCATCGACAATGGCGGGCTGATCTGGTGTTCCACCCTGGAAGAGCTTAAATCGAGCGTCAAGCGGCTGGTCCTCGGGTTCGACACTCCGCCGTCGGCTCCGCGCATCCCCAATATGCTCTCTCACGAGCACAGCGGCCGGCAGCTCGCTATCACCGTCCGTGACTACTCGGAGGAGACTCTTGCGGCCGCAAAGGCCCTCGGTCCGAAAGACCTGGCGGTCGAGGACTTAAGTCTTGAAGACATCTTCGTAGCGCTGGTCGGAAAGCCGGAGGAGGCGTAAGTGAGCGCGTGGCAAATCTGGAAACGGTTGTTGTGGAAGGAGTTGCGGGAGGGGTGGCTTGCGCTTATGGTTGCGAATCTATTGCCGGCTGTGTTGTTCCCTGCTGCAGCGCTCTGTCCGCGGGATAGCGACCATAGGGAATACCTGGTGTTCTTGGTCGCGATTGGTCCGCTATTGGTCGTTGCCTTGTACGCCGGCAGAAAAGCCGAGGGCAAGGGGCGAACGAATGAACTGGCGGTCGTATTGCCGGGAAAAAGGGCGGCGACTTGGGTTACGTCCTTAATAATACCGTTGGCATTCACGGCGCTTGCCGGCATTGTGTACGGAGCGCTGAATAATGTACTGATCTTCCACGACATATTCAATTCGCGCGGACCGGAAACGGCATACAAGCTACTCTACTCCCGGCTGTCTCTCAACATAGTTTTGGGATGGTCGCTGGTCTTTGCGGCCTGCTTCTCAGCGTGCTACCTGCTCTCATCCGCCGTCTCGATATGGGCGGCCTTGGCTGGCGGAGTGATCGGTGCAGTCTGCGGAGTTGGCTTGCTGAACGGGATGACAGGCAGCGCGGACGGGCCAATGAACTCATTCCTCGACCTGACACGCGATATGAGTGGGTTCTTAAACTATGGCTTGGCTATTGTTGCAGCCTGCGCCATTGGCAGCCTGATCTTTATGCTCCTGGCCAACCGCTCGTCACTTCGCGTGAGGCAAATGACCAGTATGGGAGTGACAGCCGGGTTGATACTAATGGTCGTTACTCCTAAGCTATTCGTTTCGCTTCGCCATTCGTCTGACGAAACCTGGCGGAACTACCCAAGTGAGCGCAGTTCGCCTGATGGTTCCCTGACTGTAAGCATGTCTGACGGCCACAAAGCCCGTCGGGGCGAGATATGGCTGTCGTGCCGAGATTACCGAAGAGGCATGAGTTTCGAGAAGGCGTTCAGACCGCCAGTGCGGGTTCTGTTTGCCAAGGACGTTGAGCACGTGTACCTGGCTCATCGCCTCGAGGATAGGCACAGCTTCCAGGTTTTCATGTGGAACGCGGCAGAGGACAGAGTGTCGTCGGCCGCGACTGTGCGCCGCAGCAGCGGCCCTCCAAACGACCCGTGGGAGCCTGAATCTTCTCTCAGCCCCGATGGTCACTATCTGCTCGCTCTTTTTGGCTCCGGCCTTGGCATAGGTTGGGACCTGTGGCTGATTGACCTGCGGATGGGGAAAGGTAAGATGATCGCCGCCAACAGTCTATACCAGCTAAACGACGTCATCTGGACCCGCAAATCCGCCGTCTTTTGCTGGCAGGGCAAGCTTCTAACCATAGATTTGAGGTCCATGAAAGGGCGCTGTCGGAGTCTCGAAAGCGAAGGCCGCAGCATATGAGAAGACTTCTCTGGAAAGAGTTTCGGGAGAAATGGCTGTGGTTTCCGGCGTTGACACTCTCTTTGGTGGGGCCAACTGCCTTTGGGAAATCGCTTATGTTCTTCGGGGATGAGCCCAGCCCCTGGTTTGCAGCCTCAATGGGCGTGGCGTTGCTCTTGGGCGCGGCGTCACACTCAAGGGAGATTGCGGGAGAGGCCGCGAGCTTTCTGCGCTCGCGGCCGATCTCATGGAAGAAAGCAACACTGGCCAAGATACCGATCTCACTAGTCACGATCGTCACAGCCTCTTTCATCGCCGCGGTCGTCTTCCGATTGCGTTGCCCTTCAGATTACGTTGCGCTAGTCACCGCCGGCCAATTGTGGCGCGGGGCGTGTTTCACAGTCCTGACACTAGGTTGCACGTACCTGGCCGGATTCGTTTGTTCCATTGCACTGCCTGGAGTCCTAGGTGGAGTGCTCACGTTCCTGGCCGTGGCTATCCCGGCGGCTCTGCAAGGCATGATCTATGAGGCGTCTTTCAAGAATACAACTGTCGCATGGTCGGCCTACGCCTGGGTCTTGGGCGCCGTCATAGCCTGTCTGGCAATCGTGCGCTTTGGGCTGACCCTGCCGCTGAAACAGAGGATAAAGCGTTTCGCTGCTGTTCTTGCTGCCATAGTCGCAATCGGCGTCGTCCTCGACTTCGCGTCACCGCACAAGCCTAACCTTGTGATTCTACCCGGTTTTGCGGCACTATCGCTAAGCCCGGACGGCAACTACGCATTAGCGGAGGTTACCGGCGTGCGCTTTTTCCAGCCGCGCATGATCGAACACGTGATAGTGAGTACAACAACGGGTGAGAGAGGTCGATTCCGGCTTCCTCCTGACTATTACGCGGAAGATCCTCGCTGGACATCCAATAGCGTGCTCTATGCTGTGCGGCAGAACAGGCTTTGGGTGGCGCGTTTGGCGGACGGAAAGGTAATCGTGCGCTCCTTGAAGCTGGGTGGGCACAGCAAAGAGTACTATGTTCAGGGCGGCGATTTGGTGTCGCCGGCCGGCCGGTTCCTTGCCTTGTACCGGAATTTTCCGTCTCATTCGTGGCAAATCGAGATTTTCGACATGGAGGGCGTGCGTCAGGTTGGCAGATATTACGAGGCGTACGTACCATGGTGGCAGTCCAACACCGAAATCGGCTACGTCGACGCGAAGGGCGAGCGCCACATCGTGAACGTCCTGAACGGGCGGGAGGTCAAGTAGATGACCGCCTGGCAAATCTGGAAACGGTTGTTGTGGAAGGAGTTGCGGGAGGGGTGGGCCATTGCCGCCGCGGCGTTTGCCGCGCCTCATGCGCTTTTGTCGGCTCCCGGCGCTGGAGCGCCGTTGGCGATGTACTCCTGGCCGCTGCTGCACATCCTGGTAATCCTGTGGGCGGCGGGCAAGGCCAACCGCAATAAGAGCGGAGAGGCTTTCGCGCAAACGCACCTCCCCGGGGATGCGTTCGCGGGCTGGTTCTGCTCTTTCCTGCTGCCAATGCTGGTTTGCGCCGCGGCGGGCGTCTCGCTGTTGCTGCGGCTGCAAACCGGGACCGTCGAGCCCCGCATTGTCGACCTGGTGGCCGTGGATATGGCGGCGACGTTCGCGGTCTGCTATCTGATCTCCGCCATCGGTTCCTTCTGGGCGGCCGTCGCGATGGGTGCGATTCGCGCTGGGAGCGGCGGGCTGATCGTCTTTGCCATGCAAGGCCCTTACGAATCGATCGAATCGATCGAAGCGGTCGAGTTCGTGATCAGGACCTGGATCGGCTGCGCCGCTGGAACGGCAGTCTTCGCCGTTCTGGCGCGGAGATGGCCGTTTCAGTATAAGCAGATTGCGGCCCTTCTCACGGCTGCCGTGATCATCACCGTCCCGCTAAGCGGTCCGTTCCAGTTCGATTCCCGGCAGATATTCTGGTGGCGCGATACGGCGCCAGAGGGTGGTATTGCCGGCTGGTGGTTTCAGGATGTGTCCCCGTATTACACACCGACGCGCGACCGCCAGGGGACGTGTTTCAGCACGAGGCGGTCTGATTACCTCGCGGGTTACGACCGGCTTGAGTACATCGATCCCGCAACAGGCAAGCCCAAGACCTGTTTGTTCAAGCGCGACATCGGGATTGTGCGCCTTGGCCGCGATGAATCCGTGCTCGCTCAGCAACTGCCGGGCAGTGACAGAGTGAAGCTCATTTTCTGGGACCTCAAGTCAGGCAAGACCCGCGAAACCGCGTCGGTGAAACTCAAGAAAGACGCTTTCAACCGGTTCGATATGTCATCCGTGAGCCCTGATCGGCGGTATGTCCTGATGAAGTCGACCCCGCCCTCGGGATCGGGCGTAGACCTGTGGGTGATGGACGTTGTCGGGGGAAACGCTGAACTGGTTCTGGACAACGCCGGTATTGCCAAGGACGACATTCTGTGGCTGAAGGACCGCGTCTTCCTGTCCGGAACCGGCCGTCCGGCAATAGTCGACCTGAGAACAAAGCGAGGCAAGATTCTCGCCTGCTCCAGAGGGAGGATTTAAGATGAGGTCGTTGCTCCTGAAGGAATGGCGCGAGAAGAGGCTGTGGCTGATTCCACTGCTGGCCACCACGGCGGGATTCATCGCTCTGGGAATGAGCTACACGTTCAGTGGCGACCTCTCCACTTACTCGCGGTGGACATGGCCGTCGTTCCTGGTATCTCTGCTCCTCGGGATCGACTCATACTCACGGGAACTGTCAAAGGGGTTGGTGGACTTCCTCTATACCAAACCGGCCTCGTGGCGGAAGACGCTGCTCGCCAAGTTCACGGTGGGCTTCGGGCTGATAGTCGCTTCGGCCCTTATTGCCGCCGTGGTTTATCGCCTGTGCTGCCCCGCGGAGTATGTCAGGCTGGCGACGCCCGCCCGGCTTCTGCAGGGAGCGGCATTGGCGACATTGTTGATGGGGGCCACTTATATTATCGGGGCCGCGTGCTCGGTGGCCATTCCCAGCCCGGCGGGCAGCTATCTGGTATTGGCGGCGGCGGCAACGCTGATAGGCGCGCGCGGTTACTTATCGTCGGAAGTCGGGCAACTCGCGCAGGGCGACGCGCCGTTCTGGTGGGCTTCGGGCATCGCGCTGGGTATTGTCGCAGCCGGGCTAGTCACTGTAAGGTTCGGCCTCACGCTATCCACATCGGCGCGGCTGAAGCGATACGCGGCGATTGCCCTGGCAACCGCGTTGGTATTCGCTCCGCTTGATTATGCGCTGCCGAGACCGGGTTGGGTCGATCGCTTCTCACCTCCCGGTATCTGGTCGAGTTTTGGGCCGACCGGGGAATATCTGGTGTGCCAGGACACAGCGGCGGCGTACCACCAGCCGCGCTCAAGCGACGCCAACACGGTTTGGATGGCAAGGCTCGCGGATGGCAAAACCGGCAAGATCAAACCAACAGCCCAGGATACTTATCTGGCTAACAGTATCATGTGGTTGGCGCCCGATACTCTGCTGTTTAGCGAGCACGTGATGAAGGACGGCATGGAAAACGTCGAGACGCTAGTCCACACCGCGCAAATGGACCGGCACGGGAAGGTCATTCAGCGGACCGTCAGAGTGGGCCGTGCCAACACTTATGCGGAGGTCATGCCTTCCCCCGGCCGGCGATTGCTGATGGTCCACATCCGTTACCCGAGACACCCACAACAAAGCTCTATAGAGTTCTGGGACTCGCGCAGCCTGCGGAAG
This sequence comes from Armatimonadota bacterium, assembly GCA_030649165.1. Classification (GTDB taxonomy): domain Bacteria; phylum Armatimonadota; class UBA5829; order UBA5829; family JAUSEB01; genus JAUSGG01. Next base: position 17,193 of record JAUSGG010000032.1, on the reverse strand, counting down.
GTCGGTCGGACGTTCACTATTGGGAACTGCTATCCTCGATGGGCTTCTGATGACAAGATCGAGTGCTTTGCCAACGGCGTCAAACGGCGCGTTGCCCCGATTGACGTACCGGAGGTCAAGTAGATGAGCGCCTGGCAAATCTGGAAACGGTTGCTCTGGAAGGAACTCCGCGAAGGCTGGCTGCCGCTGCTGATCATTATTGTCGCGCCGGCCGTTCTCTTCTCCGCCGCTCGCGCGGTTTATGAATACAGCCCTTCGCGGACGATGCTGAACAGTGTGGCCGCGTTCGGCCCTCCACTGATCGTGGCCTTCTGGGCCGCCTCGAAATCCGGAGGCCGGGGCGGCGCTAAAGCATTTGCAGCCGCGCATCTGCCATCGACACCTTTAGCGGACTGGCTGTCGGCGTTTGCCGCTCCGGCCCTGGTCTCCGGATTCACCGGGGCATTATACGGAAGATGGAGTTCCCAAACCGCGGGAGGAGCTTTCGTTCCGCTGTGCGAACTGCTCGGAGCGATATACTTCGCGTCCATTTTCATGCTGTGCCGGTTTCTGTCTCGCGCGTTCTCGATGTGGCCGGCCGTTGCCGCCGGAGCGATCTGGACATTCTGGAACGGCTCGATCTTCGTTGCGGTAGCGTACGCTCCTGAAATGGTCCGATCGGACTTCGTCGGGCTCATCAAAGAGAGCATAGCGAGTATGCGGAACCTGGCGCTGCTGGTCCTTGCGGCGAGCGCCGTGGGATCGCTTGCTTTCGGCGTCTTTTTGTCCAGACAGACTCTGCCGCGGCGGAGAATAGTGTCTCTTTCGTCGGCGCTCATAGCGGCGCTGGCCGTCGGCGTTCCGTTCGCCGTCACGTACTACGCTTTCATGGCCGGTCGATCTCCGTCCGGCTCCTCATCCGCGATCTACACGCTGGACGGCTCGATCGCAATCACCACGGGGAGTGCGGCGAAAGGTAGACTGCCTGACGTTTTGGCGGCTTTCGTGGACAAAAGACTTGGCCTGAACAGGACACGCAGCTTCAGTGATACCACGAGAGCCATCGGACTACGCGATAGGAGATACGTCTACCTGGTCAGTCAGAAACCCGATGAGGACCGCATACATATCCTTGTCTGGGACGCGCAAACGGATAGAATACGCGAGGCGATGTCTTTCTACGCCGGCGTCGGGGCAATGAGAGGTCCGGTTTCGGACGCGACTTATGATCTCTCCGGCGACGACAAAGTCGCCCACAGCCGGATAGATGCGGTGGGAGCGGTCAGCCCCGATGGTAAGCACGCGCTGATCTACTGCGATTCCCCGCAGGGAGATGGTCTCGACCTGTGGCTGGCAAGCCTCCGCGACAAGACGGGCAAGCTCATCATAGCCAATACCCATTTCGCCCGCGGGCCGGTGGTATGGACATCCGCTCGGGCGATCGTGAGCGGCGAAGGGCCGGCGATGGACATCCATCTGAAAACGGCGACGGCGAAACCGCTACCGGCGCCGGCGAAGAAGGAGGCAGGGCTGTGGGAAGACTGATCTGGAAGGAATTCCGGGAGAGGCGGCTGTGGATTCTGCTCTTGCCGGCGTCCACGGTCCTGCTCGTGCTCGCCGGCAAGTCGTACACGTTTCTTGGTGACCAGCAAACGCACTGGACCATCATACCGACTGCCATCTCCCTCCTGATGGGGGCGGGAGTATTCTCGTCCGAGACATCCGCGGACGCCGCGAGTTTCCTTTACTCCCGCCCCGTATCCTGGAAGAAGGTCCTCTTGGCCAAGCTCACGGCCGGGTTTGCGGCCATCGTGGGGGCCGCTGTTCTGGCCGCGGTGATCTACAGGCTGGTATGCCCGCAGCCGTACGTCGAGCTGGTCACGCCGCCCCGGCTTATCGAAGGCGTCGGGTTGGCGGTCGAACAGTTGGGAATCGCCTACGTCCTGGGTCTCGCCTGCTCGGTGGCCCTTCCCGGCGTGATGGGTGGAGCGCTGATGGCCCTTGCTCTGTTCGTATCGCTTCAGATAGTGCAGATGGCGGCAATACCGTGGTTGGGATCGCTGAGCATGAACTTGCTGACGTGGCTCTCATACTCCTGGATGACAGCCGCCGTCCTGGCTGCCGCGCTCACCATCCGCTTCGGTCTGACTCTTCCGCTGGCGGCGAGGGTGCGGAAATACCTGGGGAGATTTGCGCTTATCGTGGCGGTTTGCGCATTCGTCAGCGCGTTTGTCCCGGAATCCCTTGTCTTGCGGGTTTTTCCGAGAAGCGTTAGTTCGTCGGCAGTCAGCCCCGACGGGAGATACGCCCTGTTGTCTACAAATGTGGAAAAGTTCAGCCTGGGGATGGAATCCTTCTCATCCGAAGCGGGAGCCCTCGTCAGACTGAGCGATGGGCGCGTCTCTAAGTCTGGTCTTCCCTGGTCCAGTCTTGTTTCAGAAACGTACTGGGCGAACTCCGACACCTTCCTGTCAGGTCCCTACTCATGGTCGAACGAGATGGAGATAAGGCGAATCAAGGCGGATCTCACTATGAGTTCGTTCACCGTCAAGATCGGGGCGACTCCTCCGCGCGAGGCCACGACCAGCATCTATGAGCCATCGCGCGAGCCGCACCTGCGCAAGTCCCCCGACGGGCGATACATGATGGTCGCGTCGGAGGACAGCGGCAAAGGGCGCAGGCTTGAGTTCGCCGATGTCCTCGCGGCCAAGAAGCTAAAGAAGACCATCGACGGCGCGGCGGACTACTGGTGGCAATCCAACACAGAGATCGGCTGGGGCGACCAGCATGGTAAGCGGCAAATCGTCCGTGTTACGCCGTGACGCCCGGCGGTTGAAACCACGGCCACAACGACACGAAGTCGGCCTGCGCCGACTGCATATCGAGTCCCCGAAGGGGGACTTCGTGTATCTGTAGCCGTGAATTCATTCGCCGGGCAACCGTTCGCCATCGCCCGGCCCTTCCGCAGGATTCCTGCGCGCCTGCCCCGAAAACACATGTAAACAACCAGGCACACCGAAAGGACCGATACCCATGGCGTCACAGGCGGAGATAGCTGAGAAAGAGCGAAGGGCCAGGCGGATACTGGAAGAACAGGACTTGGGCGCGCTCGTGCTGTCGACCCAGGCGAACTTTGCCTGGATCACCTGCGGCGGCGACAACCACGTGTCGATTGCCTCGGAAGGCGGGGTGGCTTCGGCAGTGATCACCCCGGATGACAAGTTCATCGTCTGCGACAACATCGAAGCGGGCAGGATCGCCGACGAAGAGGTCGAGGGGCGCGGTTTCCACATCGAGTCGTACAACTGGTGGGAAGATCGGAAGATGGAGATTCTGGAGCGACTCGCCGGTGGGAAGCCGATTGGCTCAGACAGCCCGCTTGCGGGCGCTCGCGTCGTCGAATCCGCCATAAAGGCCCACCGCGCCGAATTGACAGCGGAGGAGATAGACCGCTACCGCTGGGTGGGACTCAACGCAGGAGAGTGCCTGGCCGAAGCCTGCAGGGCCGTCAAGCCGGGCATGACCGAGCTTCAGATAGCCGGAATGCTTGACGAGAAGATCGTAGCGCGGGGCATGATTCCCAACGTAACTCTTATTGCCGCGGACGAGCGCATACACAATTACAGGCATCCGATCCCCACGGAGAAGGAAGTCAAGAAGTACGCGATGCTGGTCATCGGCGCCAGAAGGTGGGGATTGGTCGTTTCAGCAACGCGGCTCGTCAGCTATGGCAGGATAAGTGACGAGATCAGGCGCAAGCACGACGCCGTCGTGGACGTGGACGCCGCGTTCATCAAACACACACGTCCCGGCGTCGAAGTCGGCGAAATCTTCGCCAAAGCCGTGGCACGATACGAAGCGACGGGCTTCGGCGACGAGTGGAAGCTGCATCACCAGGGAGGTCCGACGGGATACCTGCCTCGCGAATATCGCGCCATGATGACGACGCAGGACACGGTCAAGCCAAATCAGGCATTTGCGTGGAACCCGTCGATCACCGGCACGAAGTCGGAGGATACGATCATAGCTCGGGCCGGGGAAACCGAGATCATCTCTATGGTGGAAGGTTGGCCAACGATCACCGTCGGCTTCCCGGATGGAGACAGCATGAAACGGCCGGACATATTGGAGATGTAGGGAGGGTGGTTGATGGTTGTCGGTTCGTCTCCACGCCCCCTTCCTTCGACTCATCCCTCGCATCTGGTGACGCCTTGGGCGTTGGAGAGCTTTTCGTCGAAAGAGTACAGCCTGCCGCCACAGTCTTGAATGGCTGCCGCACAGGCGCACGCATCGCCGAAGCTCCTCATCCCCTCCGCGAATAGCCTCAGAGCGAGAAGGTAACGCTCCTTGTTTGGTAAGAGGAACCCTTCCACGTTCAAAATCGGCTCGAGCAGCTCGTGTATGCGCTCGTTTGAGAGCTTGTAGAACGATTTCATCACCCAGACGACTTCGGCCAAGTTCACAGGATCACAAATCGCGATGTTCCTACCGGACTCTATACCAGTGATTATATCGAAGGCTTTCCGATAGAGCTTGGGATCATCTCCTACCAGGAAGCGGAGCATGACATTCGCATCTATCGAGTAGACCTCAACGTCTCGACTCATCCTCTACCTCCCGCGCAATCGCCATCTGGGTTTCCTCCCATATAGTCTCCCAATCGGTTGTCTTGCCCTTTGCATACTCACGAAGAATGCCTCCGAGTTCGGCAATGGACTTCACCGGCTTGATGACAATCTGATCTTCGCCCACGTCAACCCTGACTCTCGATTTTGGTTTAATGCCCAGTTTCCGACGCGCCGCCGCAGGTATGCTGATCTGTCCTCTTTCAGAAACTCTTACCATCATCATACTCACCGCCTTCCACATACAATATACCACAATTTCCGAAACATGCAAGCAGCGCTGTACAATATGCGAGTTTGGTTTGTGCGCACAACCCCGCTGTGCGCGGGTCTCCTGGCCCCGCCACCAAACCCCGACCGCAGGTCTCCTTCGACTCTTTCGACTCTTTCCGTTGAACGTGAAGGATGTTCCCGCCCCGCTCCCCAAGTAGTTTAGTGGGAGTTTTTTGGTGGGAATGGATGAGGCCGACTGTAAACGTAAGAAGCGGAACAATCTCTGGCGGCTGCTGGCCTATGTGAAGCCGTACTGGCCGTACTTCGCCGTGGCGGCGGCATGCGGCATGGTGAAGATGCTCTACCCAGTGGTGTTGGCCTGGCTGATCGGCGAGGTCATCAACACCCTGAACAAGGCCGACGCCGGAAAGATATCCGCATCCGCTGCAACCGCGCAATTGCGGCATCTGGTCCTCATCGGCGTCGGAGTCGCGGTGGTGGTTCCCGTCCCCATCTATCTGCGTTCCGCATACGGAGCGCGCGCGGTGCAGGAGGTCGTCCGCAACCTGCGCTGTGACCTCTACGCCCACATCCAGAAACTGTCGCACTCGTTTTTCGACTCGAACCGCTCCGGCTCGCTCACCAGCCGCATCATCGGCGACGTGGAACAGATACAACCGTTCATCGGCAGAGCGTTCGTCCAGCTTTGGATGAGTCTGGGCATGATTGTCGTCGTGCTGGGCTATTTCTTCTCGAAGAGCGTCTACCTCGGCCTGATCTCCATCTGCCTGATCCCGATACAACTAATCATACAGAGAAAAATCGGCTGGCGGGTCAAGGAGAATTCGCGGATCGTTCGAGACCAGCTTTCATATCTTTCGGGAACCACGCAGGAGAAGCTCGCGGCGGCCACCATCGTCAAGACATTCACCGGGGAGGATGACGAGATACGCCGGTTCAGCGATGAGACCTCGGCGCTGGTCGATCTGGGCGTGGCAAACTCCCGGCTCAGCGGAGTCAGCGAAGGGACGATGGGTTTCACCAGACTCGCCGCGCAGCTCATTTTGATCCTGGCCGGCGGGTACCTCGCCCTTTCCCGCGGGCATACAATATCGGTCGGACTGCTCGTTCAGTTCATACTGATGCAGGGGCAGGTCTACATGCCGTTTGAGTGGCTGAACGAGATGCAGTTGGTCGTGGCGGCGGCGCTGGGCGCGACGGACCGCATTTTTACGATATTCGACACCGAGCCCGAAATCGCCGACAAGCCCGGCGCGGTGAAGGCCCCCAGGTTCGTTGGCGAGATAGTTCTCGAAAACGTGTGCTTCTCATATCCCAGCTCGTCGCGACCTATCTTCCAGGATTTGAACCTGGTCGCCCCTGCAAGGACCACGCTGGCGCTGGTCGGTCCGTCCGGCGGCGGCAAATCGACTGTCACCAGCCTGCTGAACCGGTTCTACGACTGGGACTCGGGCAGGATACTGATCGACGGCAAAGACATCCGCGACTACACAGTCTACTCGCTGCGCAGCCAGATCGGCCTGGTCCCGCAGGAGCCGATACTCTTCTCCGGCACCATCGAGGACAACATTCTCTACGGCCGCCCCGACGCCTCTCCGGAGGAAGTCCGCGAGGCCGCGCAGAAAGCGTACGCGACGGAGTTCATCGAGGAGATGGACGAAGGCTTCGATACAATGCTCGGCGAGCGCGGAGTCCGGCTCTCCGGCGGGCAAAAGCAGCGGGTTTCCATCGCCCGGGCGTTCCTAAAAGACCCGGCCATCATCGTGCTCGACGAAGCCACCAGCTCCCTCGATTCCGAAAGCGAGCTTATCGTCCAGCAGGCTATAGAAGAGCTGATGCACGACAGGACAACGCTCGTGATCGCTCACCGTCTCTCCACAATCCGCCAGGCCGACCAGATCGCCGTGATAGACGATGGCCGCGTGGTCGAGTTGGGCCGCCACGAGGATTTGCTCCAACAAGACGGCATCTACGCCCGGCTATGCAGGCAGCAGTTCGAAGCCCTGCCCGTGACGTGGGTGGGATACAGGGACGAGTGATCGCTCCCGCAGGTTTGGTTCAAAGAAGAACGCGGATTAACACGGATGAGCGCGGATAGGGACAGGGGAATGGCTGAGCCTTGATGAAACGGATTCCGAACATGCGTATCCCCTTCCAGCGCGTCTAGCAGATCATCTCAACTGCGCCGAATGCGTCCCGGCCGCATAGCCGGCACGATCGCTTGGATTGTATTCTAAATCGCCGGCGACCGATAGTCAACGGCCGGCGGCCTTTGCGGTTGCCGTCTTGCTCACCGCTGCGTCCTTCCCCACTGCCGTAACCGTGGCGCTGCCTGACTTCGCGAAAACTACCGGGAACTCGAAGGTCTTGCTCTTCCCCGGATCCAGCTCGAATCGCTTCGACCCGACCGGCTTGCCGTCCACGAACAGCTTCACCTGACCGACATCCGTTAGCTGCCCGGAGTTCCTCACGCTAACCTTCACGGTCACAGTCTGTTTCGCTTTGACCTGCGCCGGGGCTTGAACGCTGTACTTGAACGCCGCGGCCAACCGTTTGGTCACCTCAAACTCCGCGCTCACCCCTTTGTCCGGTCCGGAATAGCCGACGTTCACCTTCTGCCCGTCGTGCGGAGGAGCGGATGGCGAAACCCCACCGACCATAACCTTGAAGCTCCCCGGCTCGACCGCGCGGTCCATATTCCGATCGAGGAGCGAAAGCTGATACGGGGTCAGCGCGAACTCGACCGTCTTGGTCTCACCGGCCTGCAGCGTGATCCTCCTGAATCCCTTCAGCTCCATAACGGGCGTGGAAACGCTGCTCACCATATCGGTGATATAAAGCTCGACAACCTCGTCCCCCGCCCTTGCGCCGGTATTGCGAACATCGACGCTGACGTTCACATTCCCGTCGGCGCTGTCTCTGGGCGTGATCTGCAGGTTGCTGTATTCGAACTTCGTATAGCTCAGCCCGTGGCCGAATGCGTAGCGGGGAGCGAACTGCTCGTCGAAGTAATCGTAGTTTCGCCCCGACGGCTTGTAGTTGTAGTATAGCGGCAGTTGCCCCTCGAATCGCGGGAACGTGATCGGTAGCCTGCCCGCCGGGTTGTAGTCGCCGAATATGACCTCCGCCGCCGCGGTCCCGCCTTCCTCACCGGGATACCAGGTCGCGAGGATTGCGGGCAGCTTGTCCGCCGCCCAGTTGAAGATCACGGGCCGGCCGTTTGACAGGACGAGAATCGTCGGGGTCCCGGTCTCGCCCACGGCTTTGACCAACTCGTCCTGAACGCCGGGAAGGTTCAAATGCGCGCGATCGTGGTTCTCACCGCTGGTCAGGTCGCTCTTGTCCCCGACCACGACTATCGCAACGTCCGAATCCTTTGCAATCTTCACCGCCTCCGCGAAGCCTTTGGTCGACGTATCGACGTGATCACAACCCCGAGCATACCGGACAACTGTGGAAGGGGAGACGATCTTCTTCACCCCATCCAGCACGGAGACGAGCTGGCCTTCTTTCGGTTTGCAGCTATAGTCGCCCAGTTGCGGGTCATCCGCGCTCGGGCCTATGACGGCAATCGACTTCATGCTCTTCTTCAGCGGCAGGAAGCCCTTCTCGTTCTTGAGCATCACGATGCTCTCTCTCGCCGCCTGCAGCGCCACCGCGCGATGCTCCGGGCTGTCCCAGCCGGCGTTGTTATCCCACTTCTTCGGCTTCGGGGGGTTCTCGAAAAGGCCCAGAAGGAACAGCGAGCGCAGGATGCGGCCCGCGGCGAAATCCAAATCCTGCTGCGAAACCATTCCCGCCTTGATCGCATCGAGCAGGTGGTTCTTGTAAGCGTCGCCGCAGTTGCACGAGACCCCGGCCTCGATTGCCCATTTGGCCGACTCCAGCCCGTCCGCCGCCACACCATGTTTCTGGTACAAGTGCTCGACCGAACCGCAGTCCGAGACGACGAAGCCCTCGAACCCCCACTCCTCGCGCAAAATCCCCATGAGAAGCTTCTTTGAGGACACGCACGGCGCCCCGTCTTCCCATGCGCTGTACGCGTTCATGACCGAGCCGGCCTTTGCCTCGACGAACGCCGCCCGGAACGGCGGAAGGAAGACCTCCCTCATCACGCGCTCCGAGAAACCGACGTCGTTACTGTCGCGGCCTCCCAGCGGCGCGCCGTGAGCGGCGAAATGCTTAGGCGTGGCGATCAGGTTGCGCTTTTGGAAACCGGTGATGTACGCAACCCCCATCCGCGAAACCAGATACGGGTCCTCTCCATAGCTCTCCTCGACCCGGCCCCAGCGGGGGTCTCGGGCGACATCGAGCACCGGCGACCAAGCCTGATACGTATTCGCCTCCAGCGTCTCCTCACCGATGACATCCGCCACTCGATAGACCAGATCGGTGTTCCAGGTGGCCGCAAGCCCTATTGCCTGCGGGAAAATCGTGGCGCCCTCTCCGTAGCCGAAACCGTGCACCGCCTCCGCCTTGCTGAGGAATGGAATCCCAATCCGCTCGTTGCCGGGAATGCCCCAGTCTTCGGTCAATTCGTGGACCTTTTCCTCAACCGTCATTCGCGAAAGCAGGTCCTTCACTCTAATCTCAACCGGCTTCTTCGGATCCAAATAAGCCTTATATTCCTTTGCGGAGTCGGCCCTCGCCGCCGCGCAAAACGCAAGCGTGAGCAACAGCGCAAGGAAAAGCAGTTCAAGTCGCATTTGTCGTATCCCTTCGTGGTTTCATCGGACTGAGAGAGATTTTCGCCAGATTCATGGTGCAACGAGAGGGGGCGGGATTCCTGCTTGAGGGTGTTCTTGAACCGCTGAAGGGATGAAGAGGAAGTGAGGCCGCTGAATCATACAGTCCCCGCTGGACTTCAGCGCAATCATTAAGCTCAGCGTCTCAGCGGTTCATAATGGGGGAACAAGTAAACGGCCTATCATCTAAGCCTCAATACCTGCGTTGGTTCGCAGCCATTCGGCCAAGCGCTCCACGAACGATCGAGCCTCGGCCAACCAGATCGGCAGATCATCCGGAGTGAACTCCGCGCATTCATAGTCCCCCTTCTGCCGTTGCTTGAACAACAGGTGATAGAAGTCGCCCATTTCGTGTGGGACACGGCCAGGCTTGACCCAGTATTGGTCGAAAAGGGACATCACACCGCTGTGCTTGGAACTGGAGTGTCCTTCGCTCGCAAGGACAGCCGAGACGGCATAGAAGCAGGCGTAGTACAATCGATTCACGACGCCGGTGGTAAAACCGTTGTTAAGAAGGACGGTCGCCTCTTCCAGTGTCTCGAAAGCCTGCCTAATCAGGTGGCGAATATAATCCGGCCTTTCTCCGCTCATATCAGAATTCCCTCTCGCGTTACGTTGTCGTGATAGAACGATTGGCTCAAGACGGGGCTCTGCCATTCATCTTTACTATGAAGCATTACCGACAGAACAACTTCCCGGTCGAGTTCCAGGTCATATACGGCGCTGTCCAGAGCCGCTTCCTCCACACGTGATACCTTGCGGTCCGACAACACCAGCACGTCGATATCAGACTCCGGTTCCTGCTTCCCCCTGGCAACACTTCCGTACAATATGACCGTCGCGTCCGGCACGAAGCGCAAAATCACGCTCTTCAAATCCCGCAGAAGCTGCTTGTCAGCCTCGCTCACTATTCTCACTCTGTCCAGCCGTCTCATAGGACTATCCTCTTGAACGCCTGATCGGTTCAGCATCGTCTGCCATGATTATAGCCCTCGCGCCGCCTTTTCTCAATCCGGCTTCCGCAATCCCGAGTCGGCGTAGGCCGACTTCGTGTAGTTGTCGCCGTGGTTTCAACCGCCGGGGCCATTTGCAGCACAAACCGTTTAAGTTTCATCTGACCTCTGCCGATATATTTGGTACCGGAAGAACGGTGGAGAGTGAGATCATGGGCAAGAAAATCGGACGCGATGTCATACACAGGTGGGAAGGCAATCCCATCATAACACTTGAGGATATTCCGTTTCGCTGCAACACGGTGTTCAACGCGGGAGCGACCAAGCTTGGCGACGAGTACGTGCTCCTTTTGCGCGTGGAGGACCTGGCGGGCCGGTCCGTGTTCGCGCTGGCCAAGAGCCGCAACGGATACCATTTCTCCGTCGAGCCTGAGCCGGTGATGACGCCGGAGAAGATCGAAGAGCCCTTCAAGACGTACGAGTGCCGCGGGATCGAAGACCCCCGCATAACCGAGATCGACGGCAAATTCTACGTGATGTACACCGCGGTTTCCAAGTTCGGGGCCAGGCTCGCGCTGGCCGAGACCACAGACTTCCACAACTGGAAGCGCATAGGGCTTGTCTCGGAGCCGGAGAACAAGGACGGTGTCCTGTTCCCCCGGAAGATCGACGGCAGATACGCAAGACTCGACCGCCCGGTCGGTAATGGCACGGCCAATGTCTGGCTGTCATATTCCGCGGACCTGATCCACTGGGGCGATTCGGAGGTGGTCTTCACCACGCGAGGCGGCATGTGGGATACCGACCGCGTGGGCGCGTCGGCCCCGCCGATTGCCACCGAGTCCGGCTGGCTTGAGATATACCACGGCGTAAAGGTCATGTCGGCGGGACCCGTGTACCGACTTGGGGCCGTTCTTCTCGACATCGAGAACCCCGCGAAGGTCATCGGCAGATCGGACATACCGATACTGGTTCCGCGCGAGTACTACGAGCGGGTGGGGGATGTCGGCAACGTCGTCTTCTCCTGCGGCTGCATTCCCGAACCTGACGGCGAGTTGCTCATCTACTACGGCGCGTCCGACACCTGCATCTGCGCCGGCACGGCGAAAGTCGACGAGCTGATACAGCGCTGCCGGGAGAACGGCCAGGCGGTAGTGGAGTAAGGGCGGATTAACCAACGCCCCCGAACTCCGCCTCGAAATTCCTGAGCATTTCCGTCTCTCCCCTCGCCTTCACAGCCTCGCCTATCCTTCTCACGCTGTCGTCATCCGCATATAAACTCAGCGCTCTGAGGGCCTCCGACGCCATCTTCCCGTCGGCCTTGCGCAAGACCTCGATCAGGAAATCGAAGCCCTCATCACTCCTCGCGAGCGCCATCGGCAGAAGCAGAATTCGGCGAAAGGCGGGCGACAAGTTGGCGTCCCAGCCGCGCCGTAGCGCATCGTACGCGCCCGGCGCACGCGAAGTCCCGATTGCCAGCGCCGCGGATTCGGCCATCGGAGGGTTGTCCGACTGCAGAAAACGTCCAACGAAATCCAGAGAACGGTCGGGAGCCATTGCCATCAGGCCGGTGAAGCACTCGCTGATTACCTCAAGCCTCTTGTCGCCGGTGAGGACCTTCAGTCGCAACAGCAGCTCGGCCTCCGGAGTCCCCATGTACGCGAGGGCTTTGGCCGCGGCGGCCCGCACCTCGTATTCGGCGTCCACCTCCGGATCTGGATTTGTAAAACGCACGCGAACCCCGTCCTCAGGATCGACCAGCAGGTCCGCAAGCACGTGATGCGCGTTCGGATGTCCGATCCTCGCCAGGCCGTACGCGCAGGCGCACCGGAGCTTGATTGCGCTGTCTATCGGCATGCCAAAGGAGGGTTCGGACTGCGCGTGATACGCCCCTGCCAGGAACACTTCATCACCCATATACTCCAGCTTGTTCAGGACGTCCGCAATGGCGATCTTGGCGGCGCACTGCTTATCGGTCTTGGCGCCATCCCGCGCGAATCGCTCGAACGCGGCGATCATATCCGGGATCAGGTCCCGCAGGTTTCTGCTTCCGACAATCTCAGCCGCTTTGGCCGCGAGAAGCCCGCCTTTTCCGTTCAGCGCGCGTTTCAGTTCGGAGATTGACTCGTCGTCAATCTGTCCTGACGCGATGCGCTCCAAGTTTCGATAGGCGGCTTCAAACGTGCTCGTCATCGGACCCCAAATACCTCCCTGATCGCCTTCAGATATCGCATCCCCTGGACAGTGTCCGGCTCCAGATAACTTCCTTCGGTCCATTCGTTCCAGGCGTTGATCGTTACGATCTTCGGTCCACGGCGCTTGTCGAGACGCCTCTTGGTCATCCGCAGCGCCTCGCCAAAAGCTTCAGGAGAATTGTTCTTCAATACCGGAGTGTACGGATATGTCCCTTGCGCGAACTCCTTCGACTGGTCCGTCCTCGGGCTGGCGTCCCAACCCATCGTTGCGTTCGGAAAGTACGGTATCTTGAAGTCCTTCTTTATGCTGTCCCAATATTCGAAATAACGGTCCCGCATGTAGTTGTACTCCGTCTCGGGGAAATCCGGCATAGCAGCGTGATGGACCCACACGTAGCTCGTCACGCTGTCGAATCCGAGGTCCTCGATGAGCTTGACGGCGCCCCGAAAATCCGGCGGGCGAGGCCCCTGCACGATCACATTGAGGTGCAGGTCCGGAAGCCCGGCGGCTTTCGTCTTCTGGCGAAACTCGACGATGGCCGACTTCGTTTCCCGGACGTCTTTGAAACTGCCGAGGAACTTGCCCAGGTCGTAGATCGAGAAGTAAGGCCGCCCGTCGATCTTGTAGTGCGAAGGATGCCTGAAGTACTTCTCAGTCACCAGATCAGTTATCGAATCGAAGGTCTTGCGAGACACGCACCCAGTGTCGGAACCCAGGTCGTGGTTCGCCCACATACAACAGAACTTGACGCGGTCATTGTTCTTCGCGCCATAATAGCCCAACTCCAGAGCGCGATAGAGATGCCGGTACTTCTCGTTCCAGTACCAGTCGAATATCCAGAAATCGACCCCATTATCGGCAGCCGCGTCGATCTTCATCTCCATCACTTTGGGATCGGCCTCGTCGAGATAACCCCAGGCCGGAACCCGTGGCTGCCGGTGTCCCGGAAAATGCGGCTTCGCCGCCTTCAAGACCCCCCACTCAGTCCAGCCCTTGCCGTAGAGCCTGTCGTTATGCCGGTCCCTATGCCACTGCGGAAAATAGTAGGCGCCGACCTGATAGTCGTTCTTCGCCGGGGCGTCAAACAACGCCGCGGCCCCGGCGTCGCCCAAAACACACAAGGCCCCGGCAGCCCCGGCCCCCGACAAAAACCTCCGGCGATTCATTCCAACCATCTCCGTGCCACTCCTCCCCAAGATGCCGCCATTATAGCACACGCGCCAAGAAGCCCGAGGCTGATGGTTGGCCCATCACATCCTTCCGACCGGCCCTATTCGTCCATTCCATCACATCGCTCCCTGCCCGGTGGCTAGCCTGCACTATTCACGAGCAACGCTACGGAGAACGTCATTCTGAGGAACGAAGAATCTTTTCCCGGCGCAAAACGAACGCCACGTCTCTCGCCACCACGCAACAGAGACGTCATCCTGAGGAACGAAGGATCTAATCAGTTGCCTTACCCCAAACCCCCGTGCAGGTAGACCAAGCCCCGATGCCGAACCCGATACTGTGTTACTGACCGAGCCTCCCACGTCCGAATCCACAACCTTCCGACGCCCCGCCATCGCCGCCTTCGCGGCCCTGTTCGCCTACGCCGCCGTCCTTACGATGCCGCAGGCTTCGGTGAATCAGGTTCAGCGCGAGTTTCACCTCAACGACTCGACACAGGGAATCCTGTTCAGCATGATCATGGTGGGGTTTCTGGGCGGGGCCGTATTCGGCGGCAGGCTGTCCGACAGATACGGCAAGCTGCCCATCACCGGACTGGGATGCCTGATGATGTCGGCGGCTATGTTCGTATTCTCCCAGGCGCGCGGGTTTGGCATGCTTCCGTTTGCCGCGGCGCTTGCCGGAATCGGCGGCGGACTTGCCGAGGTGGTCTCGATGGCCCTGGTTTCCGACATCTACACCGGACCCGCGCGGACCCGCATGATGAACTGGGCGCAGACGGCGTTCTGCGCCGGCGCGGTCGCTCAGCCGCTGGCCTTTGCTCGATTCTGGAGCGTGGGCGCCAACTGGCGGACAGGTTATCTCGCCGCCGCCATTCTTTGCCTCGCGTGCGCACTGATGGTCGCGTGCGCGGCCGGCGGGACCGGCAAGAGGACAACGCCGCGTCGGGAACTGGACCTGAATTGGCATACGATCATACGAAACGGGTTTGTCCTGCGGCTTTCAATCGGCCTGCTGCTTTACGTGGGAGCCGAGCTTGGATTGGCCAACTGGGTCGCGGCCTACATGGCAAGGGACCTCGGTTCTCTCGATTCACAAGCCTCCTCGTCAGTTGCCCTGTTCTGGATCGGCATAGGCGTCGGGCGGATTGCGGCGACGGGGCTTTGCGGGCGATGCTCGGACTCCAGTCTCATCCGCTGGTCTCTCGGCCTGGGGGCCGCGCTGATGGCGGCGTTGCTGCTGTCGCGCTCTTCATCCGTGGCGCAGCCGGTGATTTTCTGCGTCGGCGTGTCGCTTGGCCCGGCGTGGCCGACTATCGTAAGCCGCGCGGGTTCGGCCTTCCCCAATCAGTCCGGCAGCGTCATCGGAATCGTGGCCGCCTTCGGATGCGTGGGCGGCGCGATCGTGCCAAAGCTCGTAGGCCGGGTCTCCGACGCGACCAACCTCCGCTCCGCGCTCTGGATTTGCGTTTCAGCGCTGGTGATCGGCCTCATCGTCGTCAACATAGGCGGCAAGAAACGCCCGGCCTGTCCCGCGGAAGGCGTAAAGGGAAGGTGAACCGGACACGGGTTTTGCCGCCATCAGGGCCTTCTCGTGCCCGGTTGTCAAGGTGCATTTCGTTATTTCGTTTTGGGACGGAAATTCCGGGCTGTTGCCGATGGGTTTACGCACGAACCCTATTCGGGACGGCCGGCAGTTATGGCTGACACGCTAATATTTTTAACTGCTTCTGATCGGAGAGCTTCCTCCGTCGCACTTCTGTTACCGGCCCCTGGAGTTTTGGGGGCTTGGGCGACGTGTAAGACCCGTCGCTGACGATTCATGGGCGGCACGATACAGCCCAAAGTGAAAAAGCCATTAAAAAGGGTGTAATATTCGCTGGAATCGTCATGCTCTTCGCTCAAACTCCGCAAAACCTGATTCTGGTTGTTGGTTGTTAGTTGCCGACTTGCCGAGTCACGAACCACGAACCACGCCCGTTGGCCACTAATAGTGAATAGACGATGGGGGGCGGGGTTTTGTTCCCGGTTGGCGGGACTTTTTTTGGGAAAACTTTTCGGAGGAAATTCTCGGGACAAGTCGCTTTGCTGCCCGGGGACGGAAAGGGCTGGTCTTTTTCTTTCGCTCCTAACGCTTCCGTCGTCTTGCAAGCGCCGCGCTCAGGGGCAGGAGGCCGAGGGCGAGAGCGGCGAGGGAGGAGGGTTCCGGAACCGGTTCGTAGGTGAAGTCGTCCATAGAATATGTGCCACCGTCTTCTGACACCGGAACGGATTCGATAACGATTCTGTCCACGCTGTTGAGGTTCATTGCGAACCAGTCAGAATCTGAATCGATCTCCGTGAACCAATCAGTCAGAGCAACCTCGGACCCGAAACGATAGCCGTGCACTCTGACACCGGTAGTCCAGGCAGACGGGTTGCCTTGCCCAGCAAAGTACGCGCCATTTACATTAACCAAGCCCCGAAATCCAATACCAATTTGCGTACTGCCCCAAGCGTTCATAACAAAATTCGGAGTAGAGTGCGGGTAGCCCAACTCTCCAGCAAGCCAATAACCTTGGTTCCCATAGAAGCCCGTATTGCCCGGTTCCCACAGAAGTCCAGCATAACCCGTTCCCGTTAAGACCGTATGGTTGGGAAGATCATCAAAGTTGACTACAACCGCGAGAGTTGGCCCAGCCGCCGACATGAGTTCGAAAATCAAGACCACAAAGGCTACTTTCGTTGCTCTTTTCATTTTTCTCCTCCAACGAAACGCATGCTGTTATTGCTGGCGCTCGTAAGCGCCAAGATCACATACACCGCCGCTCGGCCAGGGACGCGAGTTGCCTTCGATGTCCTCGGCCGGTGCGCCGGTATTCGTGCCAACGCCAATACACGGCGACCCGGACTGCAGGTGATAATCGCCATTTACCCAAGTGTCGTCGCTCCAATCGCTCGGTGTTCCGTTATCGTTCCAATAGCCTGCGTTTACGAATGACGGATCGGAATAATACATATTTCCGGAAATGCTGCCGGGCGAGTAGTAATGATTGGCCTGGGTGTTGCTTTGGCCGGGGTTGTACGCGTCGCAGTAGGATAGGGTCGTTCCCGTGTATACGCTCCATCCGCTGCCGGCGCGGTTGTCGTAGAAGATGTTATTCGTAATGGTGGATGTGGAAGTGGAGAAGATAGCTCCACCGCCAAGCCCGGGACTGCCCTGGGCGGACCACCAGGAACGATTGCCGACGAAGGTGTTGTTGATGATGGAGCACGTCCCGCCTTTGGTCCTGATCGCCCCTCCGCCGGAAAT
>JAUSGG010000027.1 GCA_030649165.1 Armatimonadota bacterium | reverse complement strand
ATGTTTCACGACAAGGATGAGGGGTCATTCGGCATTCTCGTTCCCTCCCGCACTGTCGAGGAGACTGAGCTGGCGCGCAAGCATAGAGTCGTGCTCACGGACCTGTCTCCGGGAACCAATTACGTTTTGCAGGTCGTGCAGGACAGACGCGTTCCCCGCTTGGTGTGCTTTGCTACGCCCGATCCGTGCCCGGGTGACGACTGGCCTCGTATCACGGTCACCACGCCGCCATACGGGGGTGACGTAGCGTCGAACCCCGCCGCTTACCAGGTGAACTGGACCGGCAACCTGCCCGAAGGCACGGAGGTTACGGTCTTCGCCGACACCGACGAGCGGGAACTGGACGGAACGGAAGTCGGGCACGGAACCGTAGGCCCCGGCGGGGCGGGATCGGCCACAGTTGACCTGTCGTCGCTTCCGAACGGCGCTTACTATCTTTACTGCGTTGCTTCGGCGGCTCACTGCTCGGTTCCGGACGGAAGAGTTTGGGATTACAGCTCTGGCCGGGTGGTGATACCCGCGGCCGTCTTGGACGCGGGCAGGCTCCCTCATGGTCAGGGCATAGAGATCGACGGGGACTTGGAGCCTGTCTGGGACGCGGTCCCCTGGACCCTCTTCGCCACCCACCCCGCGCAGAATGGTAACACAACCGCGCAAGTCAAGCTCCTATGGGATGCTGATAACCTCTACGCCGCGTTCGACGTGTCCGACACGCAGGTTGAAACGAGCAGCGCGGACGACACTTGGGACAGCGATTCTGTTTCCATCTGGCTCTCCTTCGGCCTGCCGATGGACGGCTGCGTCCACCCGGCTGAATGCAGCAGGGAATATCGTCAGGGGCCGTGCGATGGTGGCTCGTCGATGCCCGGCGTCGACGCCGCGTGGTCGCTCAAGCCTGCAACTACGTGCGGTAATAATGCGGACACCGATGCCGGATATTGGGTGGAGATGAGGATTCCGTGGAAGGACCTCCACGTTGCTCCGGTAGCCGGTCTCGTTCTGTCGGCGGACTTGCTCTCCGTTGACCACGACAACAACCCTGGCGCTGGATACGACGCCCCCGGCACGGTCTTCTCCAAGATATTCTGGGACGGCGACGGCCCCGATTATCTGCGTGGAGCCGTCAGGCTGGGCGATTAGCGGGAGGAAGAGGTGATCTTGCGATGAGCGGAACAAGGCTTTGGCTGAGACTGTGGCCGGCGCTGCTGGCGGCGGCAGTGATCATATTGGTGTTGTGGCTTACTCCTGCGTTCGCGGCCCCTGCAGCACCGGAATCAAAGACCAAGCGGATGATTGTCCTCTTCGACGACGAGTCCGCCGTCGCCAACGCCGCCCGGTTTGCCAAGGTACTTCACAGGTTCAAGTATCTCAAGGGTTTTGTGTGCGAGGTTCCGGAAGGCCGACTGGCGGCTTTGCAGTCCGTGCCGGGGGTCCGCAAGGTAGAGGAGGACGGGCTCGTCTACGCGTTGTCGCCCGCCGTCGGGCTTGCGCCGCTGACGGGAGGCGTCGCGGTATTTCCACTGTCGCTTGGCGGCGGGCCGCAGCCGGAAACGATTTTCTGGCAGGTGAAGGCGGAAGGTCTGAACGCACAGGCGGCATGGAATGCTTACGGCGTGGACGGCGAGGGTGTTAAGATTGCGGTCATCGACACCGGGGTCAACTACAACCTGCCGGAGGTCGGGACTTATCTCGGCGGCTACAGCTTCGTTCCCATGACTGACCCAAGTGACCATGATCCCATAGACAATGGGGTCATGGATTGGCCCGAGGCGGAGGGAGATCATAGTTACTCCTCGTTTCTGTGGGGAGCCGGGCACGGGACTTGTGTTACGTCGAATATCTGCGGGAAGGGCGGCGTGCCTAGCCAATACCTGTCCGTCGCGGGAGCAGCATACGGTTCCGGCTATTACGCTTTGAAGGTGCTCAAGAGCTATCGCCCAGGTGAACCTGATGGCGTGTACGGCGGCAGCGGCCGCGTGTCGTGGATCATAGGCGCTCTGGAGTGGTGTCTCGATGCCGCCCACAAGCCGGACGTCGTGAATATGAGCTTCGGCTTGTACGATCCAGGCAGCGACACGGAGGCTTTCAGACTCGCCTGCGATAACTGCTACGGCGCTGGCATGATCCTTGTTGCCAGTTCGGGAAACGGTTCAGGTTACCCGCCGGTTGGACTCCCAACGTCGAAATATCCGGCGGCATATGCGAGTGTAGTCTCAGCGGGCGCCCTCACAAAATCCCAGCAAGTGGCGACCTATTCCAACGGCGGCGTGGACTTCATAGCCCCCGGCGGCGCGGGCACTGACCAACCGTGGGATTGGGTTGTGCAGCTGGGCGTACCCAACTTCACGTGGGATGCCAGCGGAACCTCAGCGGCGACCCCGCACATCTCCGGCATGTTCGCCCTGATGATCCAGCACGCCCGCAACATCTACTCCGGCAGGCAGAACCAGATGCATCTCAACAACGGCTACTATTGGGAGGCGGCCACTCACTCCTGCCACGACCTCGGCTTCGATCCGCTCTGGCAGGGCAAAGGCAAGGCCGACGCCAAGTTGGCGATCGATCTCATCGTCAACCGCTGGCCGATAAACCGTTCCGTGGCTTACTCGCCGATCACCGGCTCGACGCTCAACTGCTCGACCACCATTACCAACATACGCTCCAACTCAGTCCCGACTCCCATCGGCGAGCAGATAGCCAACCTGAACGTCACCACGACGCAGGCCTACTATGGCGAGAACAACGAAGCTCCGCTTCCCGGCACGACGCCGAACAAGCCAGTCCTGACCGGGGGAAGTCTCGACCTTCCCGGTACGCTTGGCGCGACGCAGGTCATAGACTACTCGGACTCAATAGACACGACCAACCTGCCGAACATCGCTCGCACGGAGCTCAAGTTCAGCTTCAACTTCGTCAGCGACAATCGGACAATGACCGTCACCGATCCCTACGCGGCGCTCTGGGACCCACACTTCATCTCGCCGACCATCAGCTCGGTGGTCGTATCACCGGCAAGGGTCGCGGCGGGAGACACGGTCCACGTTACGGTCAACGCCTCTGACAACGGCAGCGTTGCGAGCGTGACGGCGAACGGCGGAGCCCTCTCCAACACCGGCGGTAATGTATGGGACGGCGACATCACGGCGGATTCGGGCCTGGGTTCCCACACAGTGACTGTGGTTGCGAAAGACGAAGCGAACCTCAACTCCACCGACACGAGCGCTTCGTATCGGACTGATCCTGTCGTGGGTATGGCGAACAAGGGCGCGGCACACCAGATCATCACGGATGCCTCGTCGATCTTCCTCTTCTCGATGTGGGGTCGGGTAAGCGATTCCGACGCGAGCGGCTGCACGCTGGACGATGGGTCGGGCTATCCGATCCGAGTGACCGCACCCGGTCATACGCTGGCAAATGGAGACTACGCCACGGCGCGTGGGACATTGAACAATAGCGTCCCACCGGCAGAGCTCACCAGTTCGGCGGCCCACTGCCGCAAGCTGGATTGATCAGTGAAGAGCACTGAAGCCGAGATGGTCCTTTATTTGCTGAGAGACGTGAACTACGGCTTCCGATAACACCAAACGGCCCAATCGAACAAATTATCATTTCGATGGCGTTATCGATTGGCCAGCCATATTTCGTTTTGGGCAGTTTTGTCGAAATTCTGCCCCGTCAGCGCTGCCGGGAACAACCGTCACCACTGCGCCGGATAGTAGCCTTTCACATTGTTCTTGGTGATCAACCTTCTCGGCAGAT
>JAUSGG010000007.1 GCA_030649165.1 Armatimonadota bacterium | reverse complement strand
AGATGGCGAGCGCCAATGCGACTCTTGCGCGCATAACCGGCTGGGGTCTTAGTCGGACCGTTTTCGGTAATGGAATGCGGTCATTCAGCAGACTGTGGTGGCAACCAAGGGCGCTGGCGGCATAGTTCTGCAACAGCCTGCGAGCCGCCGCACTCCAAAAGTCCCAAGGAATTCGGGGTGGGGCGGCAGAAGGCTTAGATTAGAGGAAGACCGCGAATGTGGAGTTGGAAATGACGGGGCGCGAAAGATCGATCAAGGCTATGAATTTTGAGCCGATGGACCGGCTGCCTATTATGGCGAACGGCGTCACGCCCGCGTTCGTCCAACGGCTGCTGGGACTGGACGAGGAGGAGTATTGGGGGACGCAGCGCACGGCGCATTTCGAGACGATGCGGAGGCTCGGCCAGGACTTCCACATCCAGATGTGGTTTCCTCCGCGCGAGACCGGCGTCTGGTCTCAGGCGGCGGGGGAATGGGACGATGTGGACGAGATTGCGGCGGAGATGGAAAAAGACGCCGTGTCGCTGCACGAACAGAAGTCTGATCTGGAGAGAAACCGCGAGCAGCGCATCGCTGACATAATGGGTTATCAGGTCGCGACGCAGGCCGAGATCGGTAACGATATCCTGTGGCTTTTCGGGATGGTCGAGCACGGTCCGGGTATCTGTCACTTCGGCTACTACAAGTATGGCTATGAGGGTTTCTTTCTGGCTGTCGCGTTGTGTCCGGAGATAGTGAGTGAGTATACTCGGGCGCAGGCGGAGCTCTCGCGAGTCCACAACGAATGCGTTGTGGAGGCCGCCGACCGGCTGGGCTGGCCCAAGATCGGATATACCGGCACGGACGTTACCACTCAGCGGGGCAATATGCTCTCGCCGGAGACGATGGACAAGATATACTTCCCGCATCTCGATTACGCGCTGCAGCCGCTGGTCGAGGCGGGTTTCAAGATCATCTGGCACAGCGACGGCAATATGAACGATATGCTGCGGCCTTTGATCGACATGGGAGTCGCCGGATTCCAGGGGTTTCAGGAGGAGTGCGGCACGCGGATCGCCGACGTGGCCAAACTGCGGAACCGGAATGGCGATCCACTGATACTCTGGGGGTCGTGCTCTGTAGTCGATGTGCTGCGGCATGGATCGCTCGACGACGTACGGCGGGAGGTGCGGCGAGTTCTGGACGAATGGCCGCATCCGGGGCTGTGTCTTGCCACCTCAAGCTATATCGGCGAGGACGTGCCGTTTGAGAACGTTGTGGAGTTCTACAGGGCGTGCAGGGAATTGGGGAAGGGAAGAGGTTTGTAGGGTTGTAGGGGGTTGATGGTTGGAGCTTTTGTATAAGCCGGATTGGGAGGAGACGAAGGAGCGATATAAGGCATGGTGGGCGCACGAGTGTCTGGACAGGTGCGCGATGTGGGTCTGTTCGCCAAAAGCCGGCGCGCCGCGGGAGGATCCGCCTGCTCCGCCGGAAAAGGTCGAGGACCGTTGGTTCGACTTTGATTACATCGAAGCGAAAAACGACTTTTATATGCGCCACATGTTCTATGGCGGGGAAGCGCTGCCCATCTGGAACGCAGGTTACCCAGGCTGGAGTTTTGTTCCGTGTTATCTCGGCGCCCGCATCGAACTTGACGCGAACACGGGTTGGGTCTATCCGTTTATGGACAAAGGGGAGATCACCGACTATGATTACCGCAATCTGAAGATCGATCCCGAAAACCATTGGTGGAAGCTGGCCCAGGAGATGCTGCGCGTGGGCGTGGAACAGGCGCGAGGCAAGGCCCTGGTTACAATCGGCGCGTTCGGCGGGTGCGGAGACACGCTCGCGGGCATCAGAGGCACGGAACAGCTCCTTACCGATATAATGGACCACCCGGATTACGCGCGGGAATTCGACCAACACCTGATGAGGACGTGGATCGAGATCTATGAGACGTTCTACAAGATTATCCGCGAGGCCGATGAGGGATCGACGTGCTTTTTCCCGGTGTGGTCGCCGGGGAGGTTCTACTCGTCGCACAACGATTTTGCCTATATGATCTCTCCGAAGGCGTTTCGCGAGATATTCCTGCCGAGCATCGAGATGCAGACGCAGTATCTCGATCATACGGTCCACCACGTTGACGGCGTCGGGAACTTCGCGCACATCGACGCGCTGCTGGAACTGCCGCGGCTGCAGGCGTATCAAATCCTGCCGGGAGCTGGGCAGCCGAGCCCGCTTCACTATATGGATGTGCTAAAGAAAGTGCAAGCTCGCGGCAAAAACCTGCAAATCAGCATAGGGCCGGACGAGGTGGAAACCGCTTTGGCGAATCTCTCGGCCAGGGGATTGCATTTGGGCGTGTATTGCCAATCGGAAGAGGAAGCGCGGGCGCTGTTGAAGAATTGCGAGAGGTGGTCGAAGGACAGGCCGGAGGCGGTTGTTTTCGGAGGAGTCGGAGGGGTTTGAGACCTTCGGTCCGGCTGAGGTGCGGGGTCAGGAGACCCGCGCACAGCGGGGGGAACTGGCCCCCGGTGACGTCGTAATTCTGCGTCCTTCGGTAGCGTCGCTGCCGCTCTGCTACCGAAGGATCAGTGGTTGAAAAGGAGTCGAATGATGGGTGAGATGATCAGGGTCGGTGTGCTTGGCGCGGGGAGGGGAATGGTATTGCCCCAGGTGGCGGAGCACGTTGGGATGAAAATGGTCGCGGTCTGCGATACGTGGGAGGCGAAGCTGGAGGAGGCGGCCAGGCAATACGGCGTCGTGACTTACACGGACTACGATCGCTTCCTCGAACACGACATGGACGCCGTGTTCGTGGCGAACTTCTGTCACGAGCACGCGCCGTTTGCGATCAGGGCTTTAGACTCAGGCAGGCACGTTATGAGCGAGTGCATCGCGTGTAAGACGCTCGGAGAAGGAGCCGCCCTGGCGCGCGCGGTGGAGCGCAGCGGGAAGATCTATATGTTCGCCGAGAACTACGCCTATTTCGCGTACGTTCAGGAGATGCGGCGGTTGTACCAGGCCGGGGAGATCGGCGAGTTGCGGTATGCCGAGGGAGAATACAACCATCCGATGGACGTCGCAAGTTATTGCCGGCTTTCGCCGGGGCTGGGGCACTGGCGGAATCATCTTCCCTCGACGTACTATCCGACGCACGCGATGTCTCCGATCATGCACGTTACCGACACAAGACCGGTTAGCGTCAATTCGCTGGCAATTGCGTATCCCGAGGGCGGGCGGCCGCTGACGGTGAGAACGGGCGATCCGGGGTTTGTCGCTTTGTGCCGAATGGACAATGGCGCGGTCGTCAAGCTTTTCGGTCTTGGAATGGCGGGACACGGGGTCTGGTATCGGATTCACGGGACGCGGGGTCTGATGGAGAACCTTCGCACGGGCGACACTGAGAGCCTGCGGGTGGTTCACGAGCCCTGGGACTGCAAAGAGGGCGAAGAGCGTGAGAGAGTTTACCGCCCGGACTTCCCGGTCCATGCGGATTTGGCCAATGCGGCGGGACATGGCGGCGGCGATTTCTTCACCAGTTACTATTTCGCGGAGGCGATCCGAAAGAACGAGCAGCCGTATCTGAACGTGTACCGCGGGTTGGATATGACCTTTGTGGGCATTCAGGCGTGGCGGTCGTGCCTCGACAATGGGGCGCCTTACGAGATACCCGATTTCCGGCAGGAGTCGGTCCGCGCGAAATATGAGAATGACGATTGGTCACCTTTCCCCGAGGACCGGAAGCCGGGTCAGCCGTGGTCGAGCATCGAGGGTGAAGTAAAGCCGAGCCGGGAAGCGATCGAGTACGCGCGGGGTATTTGGCGGGAGATGGGATATGAGGGTTGAGAGTTGAGTGTGGAACCTCCCCCTAACCCCCTCCTAAGAGGAGGGGGGATTCCGCGGGTTGAGGGTTGAGAGTCGAGGGTTGAGAGTTGAGAGTGGAACCTCGCCCTAACCTCCTCCTGATAGGAGGGGGAATAGGTGGGGTTGAGGGTGGTGACTTATTGGGTGAATGAACTGACGCGGGACGACGGGATCGGACTGACATTCTACCGGCGTGAGATAGCTCCGTGGCTACCGGGGGAAATCCTTGATTTTCACGCTCACATTTGGCTGAATGAGCATCTGCGGGAGTCCGTTGGCGACGCCGCGGGATCCCGGTATATGGTGGCGCAGAGTCACTATCCCGCTGAGAACCTTCTCGCCGATGCCCAGCAGGTTTTTCCAGGCAGTTCCTACAGCGCGGTTTGCTTTGGCACCCCGACTCCTTTGGCCGATCCGGACAAGGCGAATGGCTACGCGGCAAAGGCCGGCTCGAATCGACTGTTTCCGCTGCTGATCACTGGTCGGGATATGATTCCAAGACTTGAGTTGGAGAAGCGGGTCCGAGAGGAAGGCTTTTTTGGCTATAAGGTCTTCCTGAACTGGCACGGCGATGATTACGGAAATGTCACGGTTTCGGACATGATCGGCCCTGAGGAGATGAGCCTGGCCGATGAGCTGAAACTGATCGTTTTGCTTCACGTGCCGGGCGCCGGGCGGCTGGCCGACCCGGAGGTCCAGCGGGCCGTTCGGGAGCTTTCAGAAGGCTATCCAGGGGCGGCGATTGTCCTGGCGCACTGCGGCCGGGCATATATGCCGGACGAAATGTCGAGGTCGATAGAGGCGGTCCGCGACCTGGAAAACGTTTACCTGGACACCGCGATGGTGATGGACCCGACCGTGCTCCAGATCGTTTTCGCAAATGTGGATTCGAGGCGTGTGCTTTTCGCCACCGATTTCCCGATTGCGAATATGCGGGGCAGGCGCGTGTACGTGATGGACCACTGGGTGGACGTTGTTCTGAACGGCTATCCGGAGAGCGCGTTTCGCGTTGCCTCGAACGGAATCCGGGCGACGTTCATGGCTCACGAGATCGTCCTTGCGATCAAGAGGGCGGCGGATATGGCCGGGTTGTCTCGCGCGCAACTATCGGCGGTGTTTCACGAGAACGGTATGAGTGTGTTGAGGCGCGTGATGGACGGTGGGCAAATGGGGCGGGTTGTCGCGCGGTCTGCCGCGGGAAATGACTTCGGTCATACCCGATGCCCTGGTCGTAGGAGGCTGTTCCCGCGGGATAGGTAACCGAGAGAAGATTCACCCTCACCCCATTCGCTGCGCTCAGGGCAGGCTCTAACCCTCTCCCGTCAAGGGAGAGGGGATTACGCTCGTGTTCCGCCAAGGGTCAGCAGCGAGGAGGGCCGCGCCGACTATTTCTGAACTGTTGCCGTTTGAGGGAATTGGAGCGGTGATATGAGCGACTATGCGTATCTTGGTCTCGATCTGGGCGGGACGGCGGTAAAGGCCGGCGTCTTCGGTACATCAGGCGAAATGCTAGGTTTCGCCGGGAGGAGTTGCGGTCCGGTTTGCAGCGAATGTTTGACCCCACCCCAGCCCTCCCCTAAAGGGGGAGGGGGGCGCGCCGAGGTGGATATTGCGGACATATATGCGGCCGCCCGTGGGGCGACAAGGGAGGCGGTGAGCGCGAGCGGGGCGGAGATAGGCGCAATGGCGATATCGTCCCAGGGCCAGACGTTCGTCTCGCTCGACGAGAACGACAATCCGCTCCATCGGGCGATCATCTGGTATGACAGCCGCGCCGCCGAGCAGGCCGACAGGCTCCGTGAGGCGGTGGGGACGGAGGCTCCGCCACTGCTGATAGAGGCCATAGCCGCGGGCCCGAAGGTGATGTGGCTTCGAGAGGCAAATCCGGAGCTTATGCGTCGCGCTCGCAGATTTCTACTGCTTCCGGATTACTTCACGTATCGGCTCACGGGAGAGGCGGTGACAGATCCGACCACGGCGGCGAGCACGGGACTTTGCGCGGACGGCGAGCAAGGGTATTACCTTCCCGCCCTTGCGGCGGCGGAGATTGGTGAGGGGGAATTGGCGCGAATCCTCCCGTCCGGAACGTCTGTATCGACCGTCCGGGCAGACGTTGCACGCGAATGGGGACTGTCGGATAAGACCAGGGTCGTGATAGGAACGAACGACCAGTACGCCGGGGCTCTCGGCGCCGGCAACTGCGAGGCTGGGATTGTCACGGAGACGACGGGCACGTGCCTTGCATTGGTAACGCTCACGGACAAACTGCCCGATCCGATGCAGGCGGGGCTGCTCGGCGGGAGTTTTCCCATACCCGGCTGCTGGTTCGTCCTGGCGTACGCGAAGACGGCGGGGCTTGTCCTGGATTGGTTCAACCGCGAATTCTGTCCCGGCAAGACGCTGAAGCAATTGGACGAGATGGCCGCATCGTCGCCAATCGGAAGCGGCGGGGTGACCGTTCTGCCTCACTTCGACGGAATGGTCTCGCCGGAGCCTAACCCGAACGCGCGCGGCTTTATCTGCAATCTGATGCTTGGCAATACGGTATTCGATGTGTACCGAGCGATTCTGGAAGCTCTGTCGTTCAGTTTGCGCGAGAACATCGAACTGCTGCGCGACAGTGGACTTCATCCGGATTTGATACGGTCAATCGGCGGAGGGGCGAAAAGCGATCTCTGGCTGCAGATGAAGGCGGATGTCACCGGTATGTCGGTGGAAAGGCCCAGGGTGACCGAGGCCGCGACGCTCGGGGCCGCTATGCTGGCCGCTGTCGGCGCGGGCGAGTTTAGATCAGTTAAAGAATGTAGCCAGAACCTATACAAGGCGGAGAAGGTATTCGTTCCGGATCCGGGCAGCAGGCTGGAGTATGATGCGGCATACGAGGCGTATCGGGGGTTATGTCGGAAGGTGTATGGATAGCTTCGTTGTCCGCGGATTCGGAAATCCGGGTTTGGCTTGGGGAGGTGTGGTTTTGTTTCGGGCGCGATGGCATATCGCGCCCGATCGAGGGTTCGCTACTTCCCCAGCAGCGGAAGCGTATAGCTGATGTTGACAGCAGTTAGATTGTCGCCGCCGGACTGATTGGGGAAACCGTAAGTCAGAGTGGCCGCCCACCGCTTTGCGAACTCCTTGTACAGGCCGAACGCGAGGAAGTTCTCGTCTCCCGGCAGCCAGTCCGCGAGCAGGTAAGTTCCTTCCGAAAGCTCCTGATCACACCCTGCCATAAGCCCCTTGGAGTATTCCGCATCGATGTAGCCCAGGTGCAGACGGAAGGCTCCGAAGCTTTTCATGCCGACCGCATAGCCGCTCGACCTGCTACCTTCCGCGATGTCCATAACCCCCGCAGCCAGCGCGGGCGTGAACTTCGACTCTTCGGCCAACAGCAACTTGCCATTGAACGCGTTTTGCGGTTCACCTGAGATGTCCCATTGGTCAACACCGATCTCGACCCGCGGCGTCAGGCCGAACTGGGCGAACCCGTAGGATATGGAATCGCCCTTGCCGATGCGCGGATATCCATCGTTTTCGTACTCGAGACGTGTCGAGCCGAGATCCAAAATGTCCGCCGTCGGTATTACGTTGACCGATGTAGGGTAGCTAAATGCGGCCTGCCCAACGGCGAGCACGGCTAGACTTATGACGACCGTCAGTATGGTTCGATTTGACATAATGCCTCCTGTAAGATAAGTTTATAGGTTTGTAGGTTTATGGGGTTTTGACCCCACCCCAACCCTCCGCTAAGTAGGGAGGGGGTCGGTTAGGTTATGCTGCCTTGCGGGCCGCCGCAGGGGCCATTGCGATCAAGAATGACTCGGCAAGATCGGGATCGAACTGTTTTCCCGCGTTTGCCTCTATTTCGGCAAGAGCTTGCTCGACACTCAGCGCTTTTCGGTAAGGTCGGTCGGAGGTCATAGCGTCGAACGAATCCGCAAGGGCCAGAATGCGGGCGATCAGCGGAATCCCTTCTCCCGATAATCCGTCAGGGTATCCCAAGCCATCCCATCTCTCGTGATGGAAGAGCACACCCGGGATAATCCGATCGAGCTGAGGCGCCCTCTGCAAAATATTGCCTCCTACGGAGGGATGCCGTTTGATGGTCTCGTGTTCTTCATCCGTCAGTCTTCCCGGCTTGTTCAAGATAGCGTCCGGAACGCCGATCTTGCCCAAATCGTGGAGCAGGCCGGCCATTTTTAGAGCGTCTCGCATATCTTCGTCGACCTGAAGCATTTCTCCCAACCTAAGCGCGTATTCGGTCACTCGTTCCGAGTGACCTCGCGTGTAACGGTCTCTGGCGTCAACGGCAGCGACCAGCGACTGGACCGCCGCGGCGTCGGGGTCGCGCAGTATCCGGTAGAGACGCTCAGGGTCCATATCAGGGGCGTCGCCTACCGCAGTGTCGTAAGTGCAGATACTGTTCCGTCCGATGTACTTGGCGCGGTAGAGGGCCATATCGGCGGCCATCACCAGGCCTTCCGGCGCCTGATGGTGTTCGGGGTAACTGGCGATGCCGATGGTCACTGTGAGGTTGCCGAGATCATTGTCTCTGGGGGATTTCTGTTCTAGCGTTTCCGGGTCGTCTGTGAGCGCGCTGAGGCTGAGAGACGTGATCTTCTCGCGTATACGGTCGGCGATCGCGACCATGGCCTCCTTGTCGGCTTCCGGGGCTATGATCGCAAAATCGTCCCCGCCGTACCTGGCTGCCACGTCCATCGTGCGGACCTCTTGTTGAAGAGTTTCCGCTACCTGCTTCAGAATACGGTCGCCGGCGGGATGGCCATAGTGGTCGTTAATGTGCTTGAAACGGTCGACATCGAGGATCATCAACGAAAGGCTTCCCCCGTAACGCTCCGCGCGTTCGATCTCGGATGCCAGGCGCTCGTGGAAGTACCGGTGGTTGAACAACCCGGTCAGGAAGTCGCGGTCCGACTGTTCTATCATACGGTCACGGCTATCCTTCAGACCGACGATCATCTGGTTGAACGATTCGCAGAACGCGCGCATCTCAGGCGGCCCTTCGTTAGGCAACTGGAACTGTAGGTCGCCGCCGCGCACTTTCTCCGCGGCGCGCATAAAGACCCCCAGACGACCCACTACTGCCTTTGTTACCAACAGGCTGAGCAGAATAGTGATGATGACAGCCAGAGCAGCGTTGGTCCAGGCGGCCCTGCGAAGATCGGCCTCTTCTTCGTGCAGTTGTTCCAGCGACATGTCCAGCCCGATGATCGCCTGCGTGCCGCCGTTCTTGTCTCTGATAGGCGCGTACCCCGACAGCCATATCCCCCATTTGTCCTCGCTGGGCTCGAAGTCCACGGCGGGACCGGTGAATGCGCGGCGCATCTCCGGCAAATCTTTGACGTCGTACTCATCGCCGACGTGGGACATCAAATCGGCGCTTTCCTCCGCGTCAACGACGAACTGCAGCGTCAAGGGTTTGTCGGTCTTGCGCATCGTGTATACATAGCGGAGGTCGGGGTTGGCTTCGCGGATATTGGCCAGAGTGGTCTTGATCGTGCGGTAGGACGTGGAGTTCTCGTCTTTGCGGGTCAGGAGTCTGCCGTGCATCTCGGTCGGGATTTGAAGCGCCGCGGTTCTGGCAATGTGGCGCAGACGGTCGCGGACCTCCTCCCGAAGCGCCGAGCTGGCGCCGCGGTACAGAACGACACTTCCTGGAACGGACGTCAACAGCCCCACACAAGCGAGCAGAAGAAACACCCTGTGCGCCAGTGGCAGCCGTATCGCGGAAAACTTCACGATTCGAGCTCCAACACTAAGCTGAGTGTACTGCTGTGCGGAAAATCGACCAAGAACTATTATTGGATTGCGGCCGTTCATTCTGTAGGCTTATGAAGTTTATGAGTTTTATGAGGTCTGTAAATTCGCAGGGTACTGCGGGTGTGGGAGTTGTGGGGAGTTTGTGGGGGGCGTTTTGTGTGGTACGGAAGCAGGGCAGGGAGGTTTGCGCAGATAAGTTATAAGGTAGGAGTTCAGGCTTGGCGAGTACGTATCTCTTCGCTGCTCACTTTCGGGAGACGACGAGCGTAATCCCCTCTCCCTTGAAGGAGAGGGTTAGAGCCTGCCCTGAGCGCCGAATGGGGTGAGGGTGAAAGTTCTCTCCATTTCTGAACTGTTACGTTATAAGAAGAGAAGCGTTTACAACCGACGAAAGGTGTTACTATGCAATATCGTCCTCTCGGGAAAACCGGGCTTCAAGTGTCGGCCCTTGCAATGGGCTGCATGCGCCTCCCGGAAGATGACCGTGAACTCTCGGCGCAGGTAGTCGATCAGGCGATTGCCGCCGGCGTCAACTACTTTGAAACGACCCGAGGTTACATCAACGGCAAGTGCCAGCATCTCACCGCTCCGGGTCTGAAAGGTCGAAGCAGGGGCCTGATCGTGTCCGGTAAGGCGGGTATCGGTCCTGATACGACTGAGGAGAGCTACCGGAAGGAAATCGACCTGCAGATGGAGATTCTCGGCGTGGACTACCTGGAGTTTTACCAGGTCGGATGGTTCAGCCTCGATAAGCTGGAGATGTTGAGGAAGAAGGGCGGGGCGCTCGATGCGCTTGACAAGGCCCGAGCCGAGGGCTTGATCGGCCATATAGGCTTTACAGGCCACGACAAACCCGCGCACTTCACCGGGATCGTGGAGACCGGCATCTTCGACAGCTTGACCATACCGTATAATCTGCTCGATCGCCAGTATGCGCCGACTATCAAGCGGGCCGGCGAGCTCGGCGTTGGCGTGATCGTTATGTGTCCGGTGGCGGGCGGAATGCTCGCCAGCCCCGCGCCGCGGCTTCAGGAGCTGATCCCCGGCGGGGCGGAGACCACGGCAGCCGTGGCTCTGCAGTTTGTTCTTTTGAACTCCGACGTGAGCTGCGCGTGTTCCGGTATGAATACGCTCGAGATGCTTCGTGAGAACGTGGAGACGGCGAACACTTTCCACGGCGCGAGTCAGGAAGACCACGCTCGTATGGAGAGGGTCCTGGATGAGTTTGCCAACCTGGGCGCCAAGTTCTGCACCTACTGCGGATACTGTAAGGACTGTCCTCAGGGTGTGAGTATCCGGCGCAATTTCAGGCTGTACAATCATGCGAAAGTCTACGGGCTTGTCGGCTGGGCGCGGGAACAGTACGCTCACATGGATCCCGAGAAGCGCGCCGACCGGTGTATTCGCTGCGGCGAATGCGAACCGAAGTGCCCGAACACACTGCCGATAATGGAGCAACTTGAGGAAGTACATAGGGTCTTAGGGTCTTAGGGTTATAAGGGTTATAGGGGTTATAGGGTCTTGGGGTTATAGGGTTCCAGGGTTGCGGCGGTTCTAGCGGTTAGCTTTGGTGCGTTTCATAGCCCATAAACTTCATAAACCCCATAAACCTTAGTACCTCATTTCATAAGTTCGATGACGTAATAACCTCACCCCAACCCTCTCCTAGAAGGGGAGGGAGTGTTCCCCCCTCCTCTTAGGAGGGGGTTAGGGGGAGGTTCCGGAATATGCGACGATATTCAGGAAATGCTGCACTTAGGAACCTCATAAACCTATCGCCTTCGCCGCGTATTCCCGCAGGAGACGCAAGTACAACCGGTAGTCGTCTATCGACACCGCGGGCGGCGTTTGGTGGTCCACCGATGGAATATAGCCTCCGCTGCGCATTGTGGGGAGGATACGTTCGAACTCGGCACGAATCGCCTTTTCGCCCAGATGCATCACGGTCTTGTCGAACCCGCCGATCATCTTCCATTTGGGATGATTTGCGCGGATGCGGTTGATGTCGACTCCGGCCATTCGTTCGAGCGGCAGGATTCCCTCCAGTCCGACTTCCTGGAACCACGGGATGAGCGGCGCGATGTCCCCGTCACTGTCGATCAGCGGCACGATGCCATATTCCTTCAGCCTTGGGATGACCTGGCGATAGTAGGGGGCCATGAACTCATCGAACAGTTCCTTGGAGATCATCGGTCCGTGGTTGTACGACATGTCCTCCGCGAAAGTCATGAAGTCGGGTACGCAAACGTTCGAGCAGAAATCGTCGATGCAGCGCAAGTGGTAACGGACCATATCCTGGTTAATGCGCCGCATTAGGTCCGGCTGGTCGTAGAATGCAAACAGATGAGCTTCGATGCCCAGCAGGACGCGAGGCCACCAGAAGAATCCGCTCAAGGTGAGCCAGATGATGGCGTCCCCCGCTTTCTGTTCCGCCGCGCAAAGCCGCCACGCGTCGCGGTCGTACGGGACGGGATCGGGATAGATGTGCGGCAGCAGCGCCTCATAGTCTGCTTCATTCTCAATATGCCGCTTGGTCGTCAGCTTTGGCGGGAGGAGAATGTCTGGGAACCAGAGCTGGTGGTTAATGTCGAGATCGAAATACCGCTTTACGCCGATGACATCCAGATCGGCAGGCAGGCCCTCTTCCCGCCACCGCTGGATGGTCAGGTCCCACCACCCTGCCCATTCGATGATGGGGAGACGGTCGGACGGCGCCTCTCCGGCGAGGACCTTGCGAAAGCGCGAGCGTGTGGTTTCGTGTGTCATCTGCTTCTCCTTACGCGCGGGTTGCGAAGACAGCCGACAGTAATACGCAGAAGAAAAGCGATTTGGCCAAGGTCATTGCGGATCACCTCTACGAATACGAGGTTCAGCGTTGGGGGCGGAAATACCTTCGCGGGGCGTGGAGGGAGTGGAGGGTGGGAGACCTATGGTCGGGCGTTGTGCGGGGTCGGAGACCCGCGCACAGCGGGCGTTAGGGATGGAAATACCTTTGCGAGTCGGAAGAGTTGAGGGAGTCGAGGGCAGGCACATAGGTAGAACTCCCTGTCCCTTGGGGGAGGGTAAACACTTGGCGAGAAGGTTACGTCTCTTCCTCGATCTCTGGCGGGCCGCCTTCTTCCGGCGTGTCGATTATCGTGCCTTCGTAGATCAGGTCATCCGGGGGTATTTCGGAGATTCGCAGCAGGGTTTCGCCGGCCACAACATCCTCATCATCCGCGAGTTGAGTGGTCAAGGCGTCCGAGTAAGGCTCGGCGTAATCCGATGGCAGCATTTCCGCCGCGCTGTCCTGATAGTCGAACTCGATATCCTCTTCTGGGGGCGTCTCCAGGGTCTCGGTTTCCGGAGTCTCGTTTTCGCGATGAACGTGAGGGTGAGGGAACGTCAATGCGTCATCCACATCGACATCGACGTTTTCGATGTCCTCCAGGGCATCCACGTCATCCGCAAAGGCCGATGTTCGCTCTTCTCGGGCCTCTATAAGATCGTCCAGGTTGACAACCCGGTCGCTGTCGTCGTTCAGTCGGTCTCTGGGCATTTTGTTTCACCCAGTTATTGTGTACCCCTGTGCAAATCTCTGCTAAACGGAAGGTTGAGTGTTGAGAGTTGAGGGAGCAAAGGGAATGGTTAGTGTTGTACCAGTGCCCTGCACTAACCACGAGCCACTAACCATTGCTCTTACTTCCCGTTCAGTTTCTTCAGCACTGCGTCGGTAAGGTCGGTGCCTCCCTGTATAACAGCCGACCTGTTGATTACCATCGGCGTGTTCTTTTCCTGCGAGACGACGCCGACGGCCGTCTTGATCTCGACGCCAACTTCCTTGGTAAACTGCAATTCGCGCTCATCAAGCTGTTTCTGAAGGTCTTTGCGCGTCTGTTCGATCGCTCTGCCGGACTGCGTGGCGTAACTCTGTAACTCCATAAGCTCTTGCTTTTGCTGCGCTGTCAAATTGGGCTGGTTCTGCAGCGCTCGCAGCTTATTGCCGCGTTCCTTGTCCAATTCCTCCAGCGCGGCTGCCCTGGTCAGCTCCGCGGCGGTTGGTTTGTCCTTCAAGCGGAGCTTTACCAGTTCCGTGATCTCCTTATCGTTCAGGAGCGCGTGGCGTTTCATCCAATCGATCTGCTCGCCGTATCCCTTCGCCATCGTCTGAAGCTCTGTCCTGGCAGTCTTGGCCTTCTCGTACTCGGCCATTATCTTATCCACGTTGACAACGCCGATAGACGCATCAGGACCGGGAGAATCAGCAATCACAACATAAGCCGCGGCCAACGCCGCCACGCAAAGCGCTATGATCGTTACTGTTTTCAAAATAGCCCTCCTGACGCATATCTCATGTGTTACCCTTTGCCTACAGTGGCGCTGTTCCCTTCTATTTGAACGCACAAACCTCTTGGCAAGTTTCCGCGGAGAGCGTATCGTATCAGTATATCAACATTCGCGCATATATCATGAGCAACCTCGAAGACGTTTTCAAAGCGCTTGGCGATCCGACCAGGCTCAGAATATTGACTATGCTCGCGGAAAACGGCGAGCTATGTGTATGCAGGATTGTGGACGCCCTGCAAATGGGGCAGCCCGCCGTGTCGCATCACATGGCGGCCCTTCGCCACGCGGGCCTGGTCCTGCACCGCAAGGACGGCCAGTGGATACACTACTCGCTCAACCGCGACGCGCTGAGGAACGGTCCTCTGGCGTTTATCCGGGATATAGCGGAGGAGCGAACGACCCGGGCCGCGGCGCGCGTGGCCGGTCGCTGCTGATGCTGCTTTTTTGAGCGTGGTTATATAAGTAGATGAGAATCCATTGATATAACCTCGACTTAGATGATGCAGAGGTTTGCGGAATGGTTTGTAAGCTTGAGATGACGGACTCAGTCGCCAAACGCCTATCGTTTCTCGACAGATACCTGACGCTGTGGATATTCGCCGCTATGTTTGTAGGGGTCGGACTCGGTTACTACATGCCGTCGGTCGCGGGCGGCATAACGAGTCTGTCGATCGGGACAACCTCTCTTCCCATAGCTCTTGGGCTCATTCTGATGATGTACCCTCCCCTCGCCAAGGTGAAGTACGAGGAATTGGGCGAGGTGTTTCGCGATACGCGAGTCCTCCTGCTCTCGCTCGTGCAGAACTGGATCATCGGTCCGATACTGATGTTCGCCCTGGCGATTCTGCTTCTGCCGGACAAGCCGGACTATGCCGTTGGACTGATTATGATCGGTCTCTCGCGCTGCATCGCTATGGTGATCGTGTGGAACGAGCTGGCAAAGGGAGACACGGAATATGCGGCTGGCCTGGTGGCGTTCAATTCAGTTTTTCAGGTCTTTTTCTACTCGGTCTATGCGTATCTGTTCATCAAGGTCCTGCCGCCGATCCTCGGCGTGCGTTTCGGCGACGTGGACCTCTCGAAGATCACAATTGGGGCCATCGCGCAGAGCGTGTTCATCTATCTGGGGATACCGTTCATTGCGGGGATGCTGACCCGATTTGGGTTAATCAGGGCTCGCGGGCGAAAGTGGTACGAGACGGAGTTTGTCCCGCGGATAAGCCCGATCACGCTCGTTGCGCTGCTGTTTACGATCATCGTGATGTTCTCTCTAAAAGGGAGCTATATCGTGCGGGCACCGCTGGATGTCGCGCGAATAGCGGTCCCGCTGCTGATCTATTTTGTTGTGATGTTTCTGGCATCGTTCTACATGGGACGCAAGCTGGGAGCGGGGTATTCCAAGACGGCGACGCTTTCGTTCACGGCGGCGAGCAACAATTTCGAGCTGGCGATAGCCGTTGCGGTGGCCGTGTTCGGGATCGGATCGGGGGCCGCTTTCGCGGCCGTGATCGGACCGCTGGTCGAAGTTCCGGTGTTGATCAGCCTGGTCAACGTCGCGTTCTACTTACAGAAACGTTGGTTCAAACCTGAGGAGGCAATATGACATCCGATAAGAAGAACTGGGTCCGTGAGAGATACGGGGCGATCGCGTCCGGCTCGCAGGGTGGTTGTTGCGCGAAGGAGTCTGGCGATCCCGGCGCCGCTACGGCGGTTGCCAAAGAGATTGGCTACCACGATGACGAGCTGACTGCCGTGCCCAAGGGCGCAAATCTGGGTCTTGGGTGCGGAAACCCCGTGGCGATTGCGGGTATTCGCGAAGGTGAGGTCGTGCTCGACCTGGGATCGGGAGCGGGGTTGGACGTCTTCCTCGCCGCCGAGAGGGTGGGGGAGACGGGCCGTGTCACCGGGGTCGATATGACCGGCGAGATGATTGCGGCGGCGAGAAAGAACGCGGAGGCCGCCGGGTATAGGAATGTGGAGTTCCGGCAGGGCGATATCGAGAATTTGCCTGTGGAGAGCAGTTCCGTGGACCTTGTGATCAGCAACTGTGTACTGAATCTTGTGCCTGACAAGCGGAGGGCGTTCGCGGAGATATATCGCGTGTTGAAGCCGGGAGGAAGGATGGCAGTGGCCGACATCGTGCTTGACGCGCCTCTTCCGACGGAATTCAGCGAAGACGCCGACGCATATTGCGCGTGTGTGTCGGGCGCGATCAGCCGGGCTGTTTATCTGAAGGGACTGAGGGAGGCCGGTCTGGATAACGTGAAGGTGGAGTCGGAGTCCGACGCCGCGGAATTGCTGGCTGGGGACTGCTGTGGCAGTGGCGAATATCTCAAGGGTGTTGTCACGAGTATCAAGGTGACCGGGCGGAAGTTGGGGTAGTTCTGAGCGCTGAGTTCTGAACGCTGAGTTTCGGCTCAACCTCATACCGGAGTGTTGTATGAAGCACATCCTGTTTGTCTGTGTGCGTAATTCAGGCCGGAGCCAGATGGCGGAGGCGTTCTTGAACGCGCTTGGCCCCGAGGTGGCAACGGCCGAATCCGCGGGGACCGAGCCGGCGGAGCAGTTGAACCCGACGGTGGTTCAGGTGATGAACGAGGCGGGGTTCGACATGAGCGGGCAATACCCGAAGGTGATGGACGCCGATATGGTCGCACGCGCGGACCGTGTGATCACAATGGGCTGTGATGTGGACGCCGGCGTCTGTCCGGCCGGGTACGTGGCATCGGAGGACTGGGCGCTTGAGGACCCCAAAGGGAAGCCGGTTGAGGTTGTTAGGGGGATTCGGGATGAGGTCCGGCGGAAGGTCGAGGATATGATACGTGATCTGAAGACCTGGCCGTAAACGACCAGGCTGACATGGAACGCAAGCTGAAGCAAGCTCCGGCCCGGATCTATCTGCGTTTATCGGCGTCCATCGGCGGTTTCGATGTCCTGAGAGGCTGGTTGCAAGGGAGATTCCCCTATGGTAATATAACGATGCTCCGCGCAAGCGTGGGCCCATAGCTCAACGGTAGAGCAACCGGCTCATAACTGGTTGGTTCTTGGTTCGAATCCGAGTGGGCCCACCATGACTAGAAGTTAGAAGCCGGAGATTAGAGATCGGATGCGCCGCCTGGTTGCCGGGATGTCAAAGCGAGAGGCTCACACAAAAGGAGATGAACCAGTTCGCGGGAAGCGTCGGCTCCCGAAATCGGTAGAGTCTGCGTTAGACGAGCTTCAAGTGGCCTTGGCGGCGGCTTACGGCGAGCGGCTGGGAGAGGTCTACTTATATGGTTCTTACGCCCGCGGCGACTTCACCGAAGCCTCCGATGTGGACATCCTCATAGCGCTTCGCGGTCCCGTGAATCCTCACAGAGAGATTGGTCACATCAGTGTCGCAGTCAGTGACATTTGCCTGCGCCACGACGTGTTGATCACCACGTACCCCGTGTCGGACGTCTGGCTTCAAGAGCGGATGAGTCCCTTGTTTGAGAACATTCGACGTGAAGGAATCCGCCTTTGACTCTGCGCCAACGGGGACGAATCTGACAGACGCACGGACTTGCGTGGTCGAACCACGGGATCCCTCTTGGCCGTTCAGGGACTGAGAACAGCGTTGATCGTTACCCTACCGTCAACTCTACTGTCAATATCTTCTTGGCCGGTATCTTCAGTCTGAGAATCCCATTAGTGGTTTCCAGTTTCCGTTTGCGTTCTTCCCAGAGATCGAGGGTGTGCGCTTCCACAATCGGCCTCCACATCTTAACCGTGGCTTGGGTCTCGGCTTTGTCCGGGTTGTAGAGGCGCAGGACGAGCGAGTTGCGGCTGTCGGCTTTCTTGACGATGCTTGTCACGACAGCGGGGTTTTCAATGCTGAGGAGGGAGAGTTCGGGGGGCAAATCGCCGTTCATCTCACCGCGAATCTCCAGCAGCGCTTCGAGGGCCTTAATCGGCAGCATTGCGGATTCGGCCTCCGCGATGACCTTTCCCGTCTTCCAATCGCCCGCGTGGGGGTAGACGGCGTAATCGTATTCGCTCTTGCCTCTGATTTCCGCCTGGGGCGATTTCAGGTTCGCCCACCACTCTTTGGTGACGTAGGTGTTGGAGCGGAAGAGGGTGAGCTTGATGGTCTGCGTCTCCCCGTCAGTGACTTCGTATTCCGGCAAGCCATGGTTCATGACCGCGAGGCCGGTTGCGCCGTCGGAGAGGTCCAACCACCTGCGATGGTGCTCCGTGGGCCAGGGCTTTTTGTCCGCCGCAACGGGGCGTTCGAGGACATCGAAGTGGCCGTCCACGTGGGCGATTTCGGTTTTGAGGCGAGTAGGGAATACGACGCGCAGACGATGATCGACCGCCTCATTCCAGACCATCGTCCTGATATGGAGTGATTTGGATGTCGCGCCCAGGGTCAGATAGGAGACGATCCTGAGCGGGACTGTTTTGCTGACGCGGCGTGTCCTGCGCGCGGTCAGCCGCTCCGGGACACGCATAGTCAACTCCACGCGGAACCGGACGACCGCCGGGCCGGAATCCACGAGTTCGATCTTTGCTTTGGCGTCGCTGCTGGTGACGATCGTGTCGTTCTCGGGGGGCCGGAACTGGTATCCGCCGCCCCTGTCGCCACCGTCTTCGAAGACACCAAGGCCCGCGAATCTCGCGCCCGAGGTCTTGCTCTCGACGGTTACCGACCCGTTTGGCGCTATCTCGAACTTCACGTGTTCGTTTTCGGCCCAATTCGCGCCCCAACGCAGCAGCGTTTCACAGGGGGCCTCACCCGGCATGATCCCGTAAACGCGATAGCCCAGGGCCGGCATGTCCTCCGCGGTGAAGGCGAACGCGCGCGGGTTGACCTTGCCGTCGCTCCACATCGTGAAGTTGGTGACGCCCAGGTCTTCGTCAACCCGGCGCGGGACCGGCTGCGCGGGGATGCGGCGTCCGTTCGAATCGACGAGGCAGAGAGGGCCTTGTTTTGGCCATTCCCGCGGAGCGTCGAGGACCATCTCAACCATGCCGGACCGCTTGAAGGTCGAAGGGTTCCAGACAGTGGTCTTTGTGGCGCCGGCGGGTATGCCGCTCCCGTCGATCTTGAGAGCTATCGAGTCCATCGCGCGCCTGGTCAGTTTCTCGGCGATCTCCTCGGTCCACTCAAATCGGGTCATCATCTGGTCGTGGACGCGGTCGATGCTGCAGCCGCAAATGGAGTCGTGGGCGCAGTTTTGGAGAAGGTACTTCCAAGCTTGGCATAACAGGCCACCAGGGTGGTCGAAGCCGAGCGCCGAGGCGAAGCCCCAGAGCGGCTCGGCCCATTTTTCCAACAGATCGCTGCACGTTTGAGCCGCTTGTTTGTTGTAGATGCGGGCCGACGCGCAATCGTACAGGTACGCCGCGCTGGCTTTCAGGCCCTCCCTCAGCTCGCCGGTGACTTCGGGTATGCCGGTGAGGTCCGATTTCTTCACTTCATTGATGAACGCGCTGAGCGTGGAGTGGATAATCTTGTGCGGGCGGGTCTTGCCGTATTCCTCGACTATTTGACGGAGGTTCTTGACGGGCTCCATGTGGTCGCCGCTGTTCATCAGGAGCACATGGCACGTCGTTGTCTTGGACGCAAGGTCCTCGACCAGCTCATCCAGTAGTTCGGCTCCGTCGGCGCTCCTGAAGGCTTTCGCCGCGTTGCCGTAGCCTTGCGCGTGGCATAGTATCTTCGATCCATCCGGCGACCTCCACCACAACTGAGAGTTCGTGCGGGAGATGAGCGTTCCTCGGGAGATGCACGCCGCGTCGAAACCGAAGCCGTTGAGAATCTGCGGCATTTGCGAGATGTGGCCAAAGAGGTCGGGGAGGTAGGGGACCTTCATCTTGCCGCCGAACCTGCGGGCGATAGCGCGGCCGATCTGCGCGTTGCGGATGTACGTCTCGGGGCTGCAGAGCCATTCGTCAGCGAGCACGTACCACGGGCCAAGCTGCAATTGCCCGCCGCGCACGTACTTCTCTATCTCCGGCGCTTTCTCCGGACGTATCTCCAGGTAGTCCTCCAGCGGGGCTGTCTGCCCATCCAGCATAAAGCGCCAGAAGCCGGGGTCCTCGTCCATGAGTTTCAGGACGGAGTCCATGAGGTCCACAAGCTGTACGCGGAACTGCTGGAAGGTATAGTACCACTCCCTGTCCCAGTGGGTGCTTGATACGACGTGGAGAACCAGGCTATCCGTTTTGCTCATAGTTTCTTGTTATCACGAAAGCACCAAAGAAGAGTCGGACGAGTCGGCGGAGTCGAAGGAGTCGGACGGGCCGGAAATCCTCCTTGGCGACCTGCGATTGTCCCATTATTCCTATTGTTCGTCTGCGAGTGCCTGTTTTCCCTTCCTGCGGTATACGTGACTGTGACGGCAGTGGTATCATATCTGACGGCTAAGGATGTTCGAGGACGGACGAGAATGGAACGATTGTTGTCAACTGACCAGGCCGCGAAGATATTGCAGAGAAAGCCGGAGACGGTTCGACGGTATCTGAGACGCGGACTGTTAAACGGAGAGAAATCGGGACGCGAATGGCGCGTAGGTGAAGCGGATGCTCAAGCACTTCTCCACCGGACCCTCAGGCGTCGAGCGAAGCGTCACATATCGGCGAGGGGATTCCTCAAGCAGTTTCCTGGCAATCTCAGCTCCGAGCAGTTCATGAAGGAAAAGCACGAAGATATCGAGCGAGAGGAAGAGAAGTTCAGGCGGCACTGGGGCGAGGAAGGATAGGGAGCATGAATCACATTTCCGGCTCAACCTTCTCGGACAGCAATGGTCCAGGCATCAGGCGCGACTTCTCACCTGCTGTCGCCGCCAGCGTTTCTTGTCTGTTTCGTTGTGCCGAGGACAGTACTTGAACCGGCCACTTTCCGGCACGAAGCTCTCTCCACATATGGCGCAGACTCGTTGGGGAGCACCCGAATTAGCCATGTCCAGCATCCGGACGTAGAGTAATTCCTCCCTGCTTCCCACGCTGTAATCTACTCGAAACATCGGTGGCGAGACTTCCCGATTGTCGGCATAGCCCGCAGCATCCACGCTGCCCCACGACGCGTGCCACTCCTTGTGAGGGTCCGCCTTCAGTATAGAATTCGGCACTTGGGCCGCGACATGAAAGAGGTGCTTACCGCGTACTGCCAACACGCCTCCAATCTCTTGTGCGACAAATCTCCACCCGGCCAATAGAAACGCCTCCGCGGTCAGCGGCTCGAAATCCATGTCGACCTCAATCTGGGAACCCAGGCCCTGACGCATTTCGACAGGCAGCCAGGCCGGAGCAAACCGCACGGGCCACGCGGTGTATTCCTCCTCGTCACGGAGAAAGGAGAGCCGAGTCTCAGGCCCCGAAACCATGACGATGGACTTTATCAAGGGGGCGCTACGCCGCTTCAGCGCGTTCAATATCTGATATGTAATTCTGAACACCGCCAGTCTACGCGCTAATAGCCATATCGGCTCGACCTCGACTAGTCGGTCGTTCGGGTTGTCGAACGCCACAGTTCCGTCGCGGTTATATGCCCCGCCCTTAAGTGCGTACCAAGCCGTAGGTGCCGTAAAGTGGCCGTAACGTCTCACGAAGTCCACGAGCGATGCTTCCCTTCTAAAGTCGACACTCAGCGCATCAATCATCATTTGCTCTGAGTAACCAGTGCGATGGCTCAGGCGCTCGACGACTTCACCATTCTCAAAAGCGGGAAAAACAGCAATGCTCCGAAACTCACCGGGTTGGGGTCCGTGCTTACTCAGATAGGCATCCAGTTCAGTGGATGGGGTTATTTCGTCGAGACGTACTACCCGGCCCAGCGGATTGTACCAATAGCGCTCTCTGTAATTACCGGCCCAGGAACCGAGCCTAAGTGTCCCTGCTACAGACCGAGTCTCGTGCGGTTGCATATGCCCCAACAACTCCTAGAAAGTGTCCTTTAATGTCCGTTAAGCTGCAATATCACTGGGCATCTATTGGGCGGCGATGCCGTGGCGATGTCCGTTAAGTGGGCGGCATAATGTATTGAACAAGCACAGTATACAGCATAGAATATCAGTATACAAGAGCAACGGAGGCGAGGCGACGAGAATCGCAACTGCTAAACTGTTGGAGGTATTTGGAGGTATGATGAGTCATTTACTGGGTATTGACGTCGGCACGAGCCGCAAGAAGGCACTGGTGATTTCGGCCGATGAAGCTGCTTTCTCCTCGTGGACCCGAGACTGTGCCCTCTAT
The DNA here is from genome assembly GCA_030649165.1 of Armatimonadota bacterium. Lineage (GTDB taxonomy): Bacteria > Armatimonadota > UBA5829 > UBA5829 > JAUSEB01 > JAUSGG01. The sequence goes on along the minus strand of JAUSGG010000007.1, from coordinate 66,026 downwards.
ACCCCGTGTCTGCCGTGGGCGAAGCAGGACCCGGAAGACTGGTGGCAGGCGATGAACACAGGGAATAGAATTGCCAATAGGACGAGTATCGGCGTGACAAATGGTAGGGGCGGATTCCTTCCACTCCCCGTTTGTCTAGTGCTCTGTGCAATCTCTATTCTAATGCCCGCGTTCGCATCTTGTGCAGTTTCTGCGTCGCCTCCTTCCTCTGGCAATTTTTCGGTTGACAACTCCGCATGGGACGTTATCCAGAAAACTGCCGTGATCATTGCTGCTATTGAGGGTGCGCGAAGAGCTTTCTGCGGTATCGTCAGATCCACGAGAATGATGGTGGAATGGATCCCGATTCTTATGGGGGCGACCGGTGCCGGGGCGCGAGCTGCGCGGTCATACATTCGTCAGTCTCGGGGCAAAGGCGGGCGTCAGAGACGACGTAGGCCGAGTAGGCCGAAGAACTGATGTGATCGCCGATAGCAGGACGGGTGCAGCAAAACGCGCCCGGCCTGCCAATCTCACACCCCGCCACCACTTCCACTATCACTATCTTCTTCGCCGCAATCTTCAGCTTCAGTGCGCCGTCTGCGGTAGGCTCCCCCCGCGTCCTTCCCATTTGGGCAAAAAGCGAGCGCCGTGGGCTTACGCGCTCAACAATCCTGACAGGTCCAGCACCCGCATTGACCATTCACTTGACTGCTCTGCCATCGCCCGGCGTCGCTCGTAGTTAGGCCAGATGTCCGCCCATTGGCGCTGCCAACATGCCAATTGCACCTGTAGCTCGACCAATTCGGCTGCCACCTCGATCTTAGCTTCGGATGCCGTCCACTCGATAAAGAACTTGCTCTCGTCCATTAGGTTCGCAACAATGCTCTGATTTGCCTCGTGCTCGCAAAATGATCTCATGCGCCGCAAATTGGCGGCCAATCCACCTAAGCGAACCGCGAGGTCGTCTTGCATGTATCGTTCACGAACTGCCGTCCAGTCTTTCATTGCTCTCCCAGATTTGAGCGCATTATGTGAATCACGGATCACCTCAAGGTCCCCAGACGATGCAACAGTGTTGTTTTACGTCCGTTCTCCGGTACGCCTACCCCGTCACCATCTCCACCGTCACTATCTTCTTCGCCGGGATCTTCAGCTTTAGCGTTCCGTTGGAGGTTTCGAGTTTCTCCCTGCGCTCTTCCCAGAGGTCCAGCATGTGCGCTTCTTTGATCGGCGTCCAGAGTTTCACTGTCGCCGGGGTCTCCGCTTTGTCCGGGTTGTATAGGCGCAGGACGAGCGAGTTGCGGTTGTCGGCTTTCTTTACTATGCTCGTGACCGCCATGGGGCTGTCTACCGCAACCAAGGACTGTTCGGGAGCCATATCGCCGTTCATTTCGCCCCGGACTTCGAGGAGCGCCTCGAGGGCTTTCATCGGCAGCATGGCGTCTTCGGCCTCGGCCATCACGCCGCCCTTCTTCCAATCGCCGGCATGAGCGTAGATCGCGTATTCATACTCGCTCCTGCCGAGCATCTCCGCCTGAGGCGACCTGAGCGTTGCCCACCACTCCTTGGTGACGTAGGTGTTGGACCGAAAAAGGGTCTGGTAGATCGTCTGGGTTTTCTCGTCCGTGACCTCGTACTCCGGCAGGCCGAAGTTCATAACGGTGAGGCTCTTGGAGCCGTCGGAGACGTCGACCCACCGGCGATGCGGCTCGGTCTTCCATGCCTTCTTGTCCTCGGCGACCGGACGCTCGATCACGTCGAAATGGCCGTCGATGTGCGCCACGTCGGTCTTCAGTCCCGTCGGGAACATCACGCGCAGCCGGTGATCGACCGCGGTGTTCCAGACCATAGTCCTGAACTTGACCGATTTCGACTTAGCGCCCAGAGTGACGTAAGATACGATTTTCAGCGGAACCAGCTTGCTGATTCGGCCACTGCGCCTTGCGGTCAGCCGCTCGGGCACGCGCATGGTCAACTCCACGCGGAACCGGACCACCACGGGACCCGAATCCACCAGATCGACCTTCGCTTTGACGTCCTTGCTCGTGATGATCTTGTCTTTCTCCGGCGCCCAGAAGTGGTATCCGCCGCCTCTGTCGCCGCCATCTTCGAAGATGCCGACGCCCGCGAACTTGGCGCCGGACGTCTTGTCCTCTATGGTTACGGACCCGTTGCCTGCAATCTTGAGCTTGACGTAGTCGTTCTCGGCCCAGTTTGCGCCCCATTTGAGCGGAGAGTCTACCTCAGCTTCCTCGTCTAGGACTCCGTACACCCGGTATCCAAGCGCCGGCATGTCTTCCACGGTGAAAGCAAACGCGCGCGGATTGACTTTGCCATCGCTCCATAGGGTGAAGTGGGTAACGCCCAAATCGTCGTCCACTTGCTTGGGAACCTGCTGGGCCGGTATCCTGCGGCCTTTTGCGTCGATCAGGCACATCGGCGAGCCCTGCTTCCATTCCTTCGGCGTGTCCAGGACGAACTCCACCGTCCCCGATCTCCTGAAGGTCGAAGGGTTCCACACTGTCGTCATGCGGCTCTCGGCTGGAATCTTGCCGCCGTCGACCTTGAGGGTTATGGAGTCCATTGCTCGCTTTGTCAGCTTCTCGGCGATCTCTTCGGTGGACTCGAATCGCGTCATCATCTGGTCGTGGACTCGGTCGATACTGCAACCGCAGATGGAGTCGTGCGGGTAGTTCTGTAGCAGGTACTTCCAAGCCTGCCAAAGGAGCCCGCTGGGATGGCTGAAGCCGAGCGCCGCGGCAACCCCCCAAAACGGCTCCGCCCATTTCTCCAATCCGTCATTGCACCTCTGATTGGCCTGCTTGTTGAACATTCGGGAGGAAGCGCAGTTGTACAGGCTTACCGCGCCGCCCACGTCGCCCATGCCGTCTCTGAGTTCACCGCTAACCGTGGGTATGCCTGTGAGGTCGGACTTCTTGATGTCCTCGATGAACGCGCCAAGAGTCGAGTGGAAGATCTTGTGAGGACGGGTCTTGCCGTAATCGGCGATCATCTCGGGCAGGTGGGGCAGGGGCTGCCGGTGGTCGCCGCCGTTTATCAGGAGAAGGTAATCCGTCTTGGTGCGAGCGCTGAGTCTCTCGACCTCCTTGTCCAATCCGACCGGAACATAGTCACGATCGCAGCGGAAGACGCCGCCGACGTTGCCGTAGCTTTGCGTCTGGCCCAAGACCTTCGATCCGTCGGGAGACGTCCACCAGAGCTGCGACGTATCCCCGGATAGCTTCGTGCCTCGGGAGAAGAAGGCAACGTCGAACCCGAAGCCGTTCAGTATTTGCGGCATCTGGGCGATGTGACCGAACTCGTCCGGCAGGTATCCGACTCTCATCTCGCCGCCGAACTTGCGGGCAATAGACGATCCCACCTGCATATTGCGGATGTGAGACTCCGGGCTGGCCAACCACTCATCGGCTAGAACGTACCAGGGGCCAAGCTCTATCTGTCCGCCGCGGGTGTACTTCTCTATGGCCGCGGCCTTCTCCGGATGGATCTCCAGGTAGTCTTCCAACGGCGAGGTCTGACCATCCAGCATAAAGCGCCAGAAATTCGGGTTGTCATCCAGCCGGTCCAGGAGCGAGTCCATGAGATCCACGAGTTGCACGCGAAACTGCTGAAAAGTGTAGTACCACTCCCTGTCCCAATGCGTGCTCGACACTACGTGAAGAACCTTGCCGTTCTTCTTACTCATCAAAAGAGTCCTCCGTCAATTAGATCGCGATGCGAATCAGGTTAATACATCCTTTAACCTTTTGGCTTCGCGTGGGTCTTTTCCCTTCCTCGTCCTGGAACTCTTCTTCGGAGAATAATCAACAGCTCCCGTTGTGCTATAATATCCGCGTCGGAATCAGCCAAGCGTGGCACAATGAGATAGCCGGCTGATTTCACTTCTCCCTTCTTGTCTACGGAGACACCCAATGGGCCGCATGCGTCACATCAGAATCATACCGGCGTTGCTAATCGGGCTCGCCGCGTCGGCTTTGGCGGCGCGCGCCGCCAATGTGACGGTAAATCCCGCGACGCAATACCAGACCATCCTCGGCTGGGGCGCAACATCAAGCGGCATAGACGTCCCTCAAGCGATCAGAGAGCAGATACTCGACGAGGCCGTCAACGACCTCGGCCTGACCCGCCTGCGTTTCGAGATACCACGCAGAGAGTGGGAGGACGCGATAAATGACGACGGCGACCCGGACAACATCGTGTGGAGCGCTTTTAAGACGTCGATGATCGATGCAAGGGTTCTGAACTGGGTCCAGCCGTTCAAGCAGCGCGTGGAGGCCAACGGGGACCCTTTCAACCTGTACGTCAGCCCCTCGTTCTTTGACGGAGGCAGCAGCGGCTCGGTGCCCGCGTGGATGTTGAACAGTCCCGGAGAGTATGCCGAATGGGCGACGGCCTGCCTGTTGTACCTCAAGAACACATACAATATCAGCGCCAACTACTACTCGATCTGCAACGAAGCCGGCAACGGCAACGCGTTCACAGCCGCGGTCGTAGGCAAGATGATTAAGACTCTCGGGCCGAAGCTCCCGGCTCTCGGCCTGCCGACGAAGATCGAATTCCCCGAGTGCATGCACGCCGATCAGAGCTGGTCGTATATCCAAAGCCTGCAGGGCGACGCGGATGTGTGGCCGCACATCGGCGTTTTAACGTACCACCTGTACGGACCAAACGGCTCGCGTACGTCTATCCGGGATTTCGCCGCGCAGAAGGGTTTGCCGACGGGACAAACGGAGTTCATGGGCACGACGATCAACGATCTCTACGATGATCTCACCCTCGGCGGCGTGTCGTATTGGGAACACTATGTCTTGGCCTTCTACGGCAACGTGACCTCGACCGGGGACTACTTCGGCGCCAATTACAACATGGCGTCATTTAGTCGCTACAGCCAGTACTGGAATTTCAGACAGATAATGCACTACGTCCGGCCGGGCGCGATCAGGGTAGGGGCCGGGTCCAACGATTCAGGTCTACGCCCGCTCGCGTTTGAGAAAAACGGCAAGGTCACGGTGGTCCTTCTCAACAACACTGACCCGCAGCAGGCCCGGAGCGCTACGATAACAGGTCTGCCCGCCGGGACCTACGGCGTCTGCCGGAGCGTCGCCGCCGGGGTCTACCAGGAGCTCGGCCCGCGGACCATCGACGGGACGGTATCCATTACAGTGGACACGCCCGCGAACTCCGTTTTCACCATTTATCCGCATCCGGGAGGAAACCTTCCGCCTTCAGTGACCGACTGGAAGGCCGCGCCGAACTACCTCACTCTTCCCGCAAGCGCGGCGACTCTTTCGGCCTCGGCAACCGATCCGGAGAACGATGCGGTTTCGTACCTCTGGTCAATCGAAAGCGCCCCGCCGGGCGCAGCCGTGGCTCTTGCGACGCCTGACGCCGCGGTTTGCGCCGTCTCCGGCCTTACGGCTTCGGGAGAATATGTGTTTGCGGTCAACATCAGCGACCCGACCCATGCGGTCATCCACCGCGTGACACTGCCCGTTTTGGCGAGCAACCAGTCGCCGATCATAGAGGCGGTTCACAACCGGCTGCCGGTAACCGTGACTCTGCCTGCCTCGGCCACGACTCTGCGCGGCAGCGCGAGAGACCTGGAGGGCGATCCTCTCACCTACCAATGGAGCGTTGTCAGCCAGCCGCCAGGAGCAAGCGCGGTTCTGGCGAACTCCACGACCACCAGTTGCGCCGCGTCGGGTCTTACCCAAGCGGGCGACTACGTTTTCCGGTTTGAGATCCGCGATCCGACGCACATGGTTTCAAGAGACATGAGGGTCAAAATCTATCCCGCGAATACGGCCCCGGTCATCTCCCAGGCGACTGCCTCGCCCGCGTCGTTCGCGCTCCCACAGACGAGTACACAACTCTCCGCAGTGACGAGCGATCCGCAGGGCGACGTGATCAGTCACTGGTGGTCGGTAAAGAGCGCGCCGGCGGGCACGAAGCCGATGATTGCCAACCCTGGGTCCAAGTCTACAAGCGTAACCGGGCTTAGTCTGATGGGCTCTTACGTCTTCACCTTGACCGTAGTGGATCGGACTTTGGTCGCAACACGAGATGTCAGTGTCACGGTGACGGCTCAGCCGGTCAGCGTAAGCCAGGCCCTGGCGCTGCCCGATGGCTGGGGGGTGGAGATATCATCGGTAATCATATCCGCGGTCTTGCCCGATCGCTCGTATGTGGAGACAGCGGATGCCAGGCGCGGGATCGGCATGACCTCTCATCTGCCGCTGACGGGCAGGGTGGTCAAGGTTACTGGGACAATGACGACGATTGATGGCGAACGTATGATCTCCGCGACCAATGTCTCGTTCCTTGCCAGTGCGCCCGTGCCGAAATCCCGGCGACTCAGCCTGAACAGCCTGGGCGGTGGCCCGTGCGGTCTCCAGGAAGGCGTCGGTGACTGGCGGCTGGTTTGGAACAAGCAAAGCAAAGTCTGGGAGAGGCGGCTTTTCCACCAAGGCGGCGCCAACAATGTCGGGCTGTTGGTGAAAGTGACGGGACTGGTCTCGAACATCGGGCAGGGATGCTTCTATCTCAATGACGGCTGTGTCTTCGACGAAGGGAATCCGAGCATGAGGGGTGTTCGGGTGGACTGGCCGTTCGCCGACGCCATGCCCGCGGACAGGAGTTACGTCGAAATCGCCGCGATCAGCAGTTGCCGGATCGTGACTGTGCCGCAAGACGGGGATGTCATCGTGCGCCTTCTGCGGCCGATATCCGCTACCGCGTTCACTACTCTGCTTCCCACGCCGTCCCCGTAGGTGCGCCGGCCCAATGCCCAAACGATAAGCAGGGATTCCTCACTCTCACATCTAACGAAGCAACGAAGGGCGCTGAGCCAGAGCTTGCCGGAGGTGTTGATGTCCGCGAAACGCACAGATGAATACGCAAGGTTGTTCGACGCTGCCGCGAGGGAAGGAATTGTGGTCCTCGCTTTCAATATCCCATACATTCCGATGACATCCGCCGTGGCGGACTCTTTGGAGCAATATGACGCTTACGGCCTGATACAGGTCGCCGAGCTGGAGGTCCGAAGGTTCGAGTCGAAGAGCGTCACGGCAATCGCGGAGGAGTACCGCCGCGTCGCAAACCCCAGGGTTGCCGGGCTGCACCTGGACCATACGCCGGTGATAGACGAGTTCGGGGATATTGTCGATTGGCGGCGCTATATTGCCGAAGCGATTGAGGCCGGATATGATTCGGTCATGATCGACGGCTCCAGGCTGCCGCTCGATGAGAACATCGTGGTAACCGGCGAGGTTGTGCGGATGGCGCATCCCGAGGGAGTCCTGGTGGAAGCCGAACTGGGCTCCGTGCTGGGGCACGAGTCGGGTCCGCTGCCGCCTTACGACGAGCTTTTCGCGACCAAGGCGGGCTTCACTATTCCCGAAGAAGCCAAACGGTTTGTGGACGAGACGCAGGTCGATTGGCTTTCGGTGTCGGTGGGCTCGGTCCACGGCGCAATAGCGCCGGCGACCAAGAACCAGGAGAAAGTTCAGGCGAAACTCGATATCGAGCGGTTGAGGGAATTGCGAGACGCTACGGGCGTTCCGCTCGTGCTGCACGGCGGATCGGGCATTCAACAGCAATACATTGATGAGTCGGTGCGGAACGGTATCGTGAAGATCAATATCGCGACTGACATCCGCCAGCCGTACGAGCGGGCTCTTGCCGCCGGCGGCAGCGTCTCGGACGCGCAGGCGGCGGTGAGCGAAGCAATGCGGAGGCTGATCCGTGATGTGCATCGGATCGAGGGTTCGGCGACGAGATTGCGTGCTCTCATGTAGAGAGAGGTTAGGTTCAGGGAAGAACGCAGATGAACGCGGATGGGGTCGAGGGAGTCGGCGGGGCCGGATACGTCAGACGCGGCGGACATGTCGGACCAGTCGGACCGCCTTCCATTTGTCTCAACTCTCAACCAGGTAACTGACAAATGAGCTTAATGGGTGTTGACGTAGGCACGACGGGGGTAAAGGCGGCAGTTTTTGACGAGTCGGGGCGTTTGCTCTGTACGGCCTACGAGGAATATCCGCTGTTGTTTCCGTTTCCGGGAGCGAGCGAACTCAATTCGCGGCACGTCATCGAAGCCGCCTGTCGCGTGATAGGCAAATCGGCGGGAGACGTCAGGAGCAGCGATCCGGTCGCGGGGATAGGCATTGCGTCACAGGGAGAAGCCTTTACGCCAATCGCCCGCGACGGCGCCGCGCTTGGCAACGCGATGACCTCTTCCGACGGCCGCGCTGAGCCGTACGTCCGGGCGTGTGAACAGGATTGGGCGCGGAGGCTGTATGAGATCACCGGCCATACGCGCTACCCGATGTACTCGCTGTTCAAGCTGATGTGGCTGAAAGAGCATCAGCCGCAAATTTGGAGCGGGGCCTGGAAGTTCCTTTTCTTCCAGGACCTGATAGCGTTTGTCCTGACCGGTGAAACCGCGACCGAGTACAGCATGGCCGCCCGTTCCATGCTTTTCGACGTAGACAAGAAGCAGTGGTCCGTCGAGATCCTCGACCGGCTCGGACTCGGGGTGGAGCGCTTGCCTGAGGTCGTGTCTTCGGGAACGGTTTTTGGCCAAGTCAAGTCTGACTTGGCGTCAAAGCTGAACCTTGGTTCGGACGTCGGCGTGGCGGTCTGCGGCCACGATCAGCCTGTGGGGGCGCTCGGCTGCGGCGCGGCGGCCCCCGGCTGCGCGGCCTATTCCATCGGTACGGTCAAGTGTATATGCCCGTCGGCGGACCGCCTGATACTGAGCAGGGAGCTTATGGCGGCGAACCTGGCCTCTTACCCGCACGTTCTCCCGGACGCCTATACGACCGTGGCGTTCAACATCACGGGTGGCAGCGTGCTGAAATGGGTGCGCGACAGCTTCGCTACCGAGGAGGCGGCGGAAGCTGAACGTCGGGGAGTGAGCCCGTATGAAGTGATAATCGCCGCCGCCTCGTCTGAGCCGGCGAAAGTCATCCTGCTGCCGCACTTCGGTCCGACAGGCACGCCGCATTTCGACTCCGAAGGCGCTGGTGTCCTGTTCGGCCTGACGCTTTCGACGACGCGGGCGGAGGTCCTGCGGGCCGTGCTCGAAGGGATTACCTTCGAGATGAGGTTGAACCTGAACATTCTCGCCGAGTCCGGCTTCATTCTCTCCGACTTGCGCGCCGTCGGCGGCGGAGCCAGGAGCGAGACTTGGATGCAGATCAAGGCGGATATTCTACAAATGCCGCTGACCACGATGCAGGTGGCGGAAGCCACTTGTATGGGGGCCGCGGTCCTGGCGGGTTCGGGGCTGGGACTGTTCGACGCGAAGCAGGCCAGCCAAAAGTGGGCCGCGCCGATTCGCACATTTGAGCCCGATTCGGGCAAATCGTCTCTTTACGAAGACCGCTTCGCCATATACAAGGAGCTTTACAACTCCCTGGGCGCGGCGAGGCACAAACTCCACGAACTGAAAGGAAGGTAGAAATGGCTGGAAAAGCAGACAAAACCACGCTCGCGCTGTATTTCGGGAATCGGGGGTTCTTCCCGGCCTCGCTGATGTCCTCGGCGAGAGAGGAACTGTCGAGAGTCCTCAAAGGCCTGGGTCATGAGGTCCTCATGCTGGACGCCGGCGCGACCCGACACGGAGCGGTTGAAACCCCCGCCGAGGGCGCGGTCTACGCGAAGTTCTTGAAGGAAAACCAGGGCAAATTCGGAGGCGTGATCCTGTCGCTTCCAAATTTTGGCGACGAGACTGGCGCGGTCGCGGCCCTCAAGGACGCAGGCGTGCCCATTCTCATTCAAGCGTATCCCGACGAAATGGACAAGATGGCCCCGGAACTGCGGCGCGACTCGTTCTGCGGCAAGTTTTCCATAATGGACGTGTTCTACCAGAACCTCATTCCGTTCACTGCGCTCAAGCCGCACACGGTAGCGCCTTCGTCCAAGACTTTTGCGGCGCAGGTGGATTACTTCGACCGTGTCTGCCGCGTGGTGAAGGCGATGGACAGCATGATCGTCGGTGCGATCGGGGCGAGGACCTCCGCGTTCAAGACGGTCCGCATCGACGAGCTGGCCCTGCAGCAGAACGGGATTACGATGGAGACTTTCGACCTCTCTCAGGTATTCGCGATGATGAACGCGGTTTCCGAAAACGACGCCGCTTACAAAGACAAGGCCGCGTTCCTCAAGGGCTATTCGGACTTTTCGCCGGTCCCGCAAGACTCGTTCGTCAAGTTGGTGAAGATGGGTGTTGCGCTGGACAAGATAATCGAAGAAAACAAGCTCGACGCCGTGGCTATCCGGTGCTGGCTGGAAATGCAGCAGCAACTGGGCATTTCGGCCTGTGTGCTGTTGAGTGAGATGAACGAGCGCTACGTGACCGCGGCTTGTGAGGTGGACGTAGGCAACGCCGTGGCAATGTACGCCCTCAGTCAGGCATCCGGCGAGGTCGCTTCCTGCCTCGATTGGAACAACAACTACGGCGATGAGGACGACAAGTGCATCCTCTTCCACTGCGGTCCCGTGCCGCAGTCGATGATGACCGCAAAGGGCAGGGTAGTGGGGCACGCGATATTGGACAACGTGCCCGAGATTACGTCCTCGTTCGGCTGCAACGTGGGCCGGATCAAGCCGTCGCCGTTCACTTTCTCAAGCATGATGACTGATTCGGGCGACCTGAAGTTCTACGTTGGCGAAGGCAAATTCACGGCGGACCCGATACCGCAGGATTTCTTCGGCTGCGCGGGAGTCGCCGAAATCGAGGGGCTGCAGGACGTGTTACTGCACGTTGGGCGTGAGGGACATCGCCATCACGTCAGCGTGACGCCGGCTTACGTCGCCGCGCCGGTTCGCGAGGCGCTGGAGTATTACCTCGAATTCGACGTGACCGCGCCGCAGGAGGAGATGTAGCCCGGAGGGCGCATCCCAAGCGCAAGGGGAGTTAATCACGAAAGCGCGAAAGGACGAAAACACGAAATATTTGGGCGATTGACGTAACCTGGAATTGGGCGCTGGTGATCTCGCATATGCGCGTACTTCGGCAGCGTCGCTGCCGCTCTGCTACCGAAGTATCGGTTGCTTCCTTTCCGAGATAACCCCGGTGCATAGGGGTCCGTTCCGTGCTTTCCCAAGTTTCGTGTTTTCGTGGCTAGATCCGGAGTGTCGGAGGGACAGGAATGCATATCAGACTCATATCCGCGATAGTTGTCGCAACGTGCCTGGTCGTTGGGCCGGCGCACGCCGGCAAGACTACCGGCAAGAAGCTGATCGAGTACGGCTGTGACAACCCGGACACGGCTTTCGTGCGAGAGCACATTGCCGAAATGGAGAAGATCCCGTTCGATGGGGTCGTCATTCGCGTGACCGACAACCCGGAGGCTCCGTTCGAGTCTCATACTCTGGGCCTTGAAGTTTTCAAGGGGAGGAAATTCGAGCCGTCCGATTATGCGCACGCGATAGAAGATCTTAAGGCGACTCGCTTCACCACCCTGACCGACAATTTCATCCAGCTTTATCCACCCTATTTCGGTACCATCGACTGGTACGATCCCAACTGGTCCGTGGTGGCCCATAACGCGGCCTGCCTGGCGAAAGTGGCAAAGGAAGGCGGCTGCAAGGGGCTGATGCTGGATCCCGAGATGTGTGACCCGAACAACTGGCCGCTGTGGTGGTACGCGGGGCGGGTCAAGGACAAGAAGGACGCGCCGAGCTTCACCGATTACGCCGCCAAGGTCCGTGAGCGAGGCAGAGAGTTTATAAGAGCGGTCAACAAGGAGTATCCGGACATCACGTTTCTGATGCTCTACGGGTCGAGCCTGACCTATGCGGAAACGTTCTATGCGTGGAACGGCGATGGCGGCCTCTCGTTGTTCGGACCGTTCCTCGATGGGATGTATGAGGCCGCGACTCCCGGGACCAGGTTCACGGACGGCTTCGAGTACTCCTACGGCTACCGCAACTTTGAGTCGTTCTCGGCGGCCCGCAAGCTCCAGTTGTCCGGCGGCAGGAGCGTTTCGGCGTGCCCCAAGGAGTTCGATCAGCACGCCCGAGTGGGGTTCGGCGTCTGGATAGACTACAATGGCAACGGGGAAGGGTGGCATACCGACGATTTCTCCAAGAACTACTTCACCCCTGATGGACTGAGGGCATCGCTGAACTATGCTCTGAGAGAATCGGACCGCTACGTATGGATCTGGTCGGAGCATTTCCGCTGGTGGCCGCCGGTCAGCGCCCCGAAGGAGTACATCGACGCTCTTCGCCTGGCAAAGGTCGGGCCGGGGCCGGGGGAGAAACACCCGCTGAAACCCAAGATCACGCCTGAGGAGGCGGCGGATTTCAGAGCGAATAATGGTAACAACAGGTTATTTGACACCCTTCGCAAAGGCAAGACCGAGGTTATGGACCTGATGGCGGAGAGCTGGCGTTTCGCCCGTGACGAGCCGGACAAAGGCAGGAAGCTGGGCTGGTATCGTCCGGGTTTTGACGACTCGGCCTGGCGAGCGATGCCTATTGCGAAGTACTGGGAAGAGTGCGGAGAAGATTACGACGGATACGCCTGGTACCGGACTAAGTTCACCGCGCCTGAGATCGAAGCCGGCAAGCGGGTGTATCTGGTTGCCGGAGCGATAAGTGACGCGGCGTGGTTCTGGCTGAACGGCAAGCCGGCCGGACAGCGCGACTTGGCAATAAACATGTGGAACACGGCTTTCGTGCTGGACGTGACCGGGAAACTGAAGCCGGGAGCGAATAGCCTGGCCATCCGTGTTTACAACCGCACGTCGTGCGGCGGCATTTGGAAGCCGATCAAGGTTATGGTGGAGTAGTAGAAAGGGCACGAAGATGAATCTTCAGAACTGGCAGAGGAAAAACGAGAAGATCAAAGCGGACTATATTGCGGCGAAGAAGGCCGACCCGAAGAAGTTCGAGAAAGAGCTGAACCTCTCATGGAGCAATTGGGGATTCGGGATGGAGCCGCTGGAAGTCTCCTTGAAGCGGCTTGCCAGTAACGGCATTCGCTTCATCGAGCTTCATGGCAACCGATATGGCGAGGATTTGGGCTATAAGAGCAAGGAGACGCAAAAGCTCCTTGACAGCTATGGCATCAAAGTCGCCGGCATTTGCGGGATGTTCAGCACGGACAACGACCTCGCCAGCAACCGGGGCGTCGTGCGCCAGCGGGCTATCGACTACATCCGGCGGAACGTCGACCTCGGTCATGACTTCCGGGCCAAGTACTTCCTGATCGTGCCGGCGGCGGTCGGGCGTCCCGCTGTGATAGACGACATGGAGTTCGCGCGGTCGGTGGAGGCCCTCGCTCTGGTGGCGGACGTGTTCGAGCAGGCAGGCATACGCGGGGCCGTCGAGCCGATCCGCTCGGAAGAGGTCAGCATCGTCCATTCATTTGCCGACGCGGAGCGGTATATCGTCCAACTGAACAAGCCCGGCGTTCAGCACATCAACGGCGACGTATATCACATGCTTCCGGGCGAAGGCCACATTTCGGAAACGGTCATCCAGTACGGCAATCGGCTTACCAACCTGCACCTCGCGGACACCAACCGCCGCGCGCTCGGCGACGGACTGCTCGATCTCGACACGCTGATAATGGCTCTCTACCTCATCGGCTATAACAACGAGTGGTGCTACTGCACCCCGGAGCCCCTCGGCCCCGGCGGCGACCCATACCGCTCGATGTACGGCATGCCCGACCCGAAGACGCTTGACGAGCTTGTGCGGAAGACTGTGACGTGTTGGCGCGAGCGGGAGGGTGTTGTTAGGGCGTTGTAAGAGTAGACACAGGAGCAAGGATGCGGCGGGTTTCGGACCCACTCAGTTGGAACGCCGGAAGCTTCTCGAACCACAGATTTCACAGATTGCTGGGATTCCTCAGATGGCTCTGTCGTGACACGGCAACCTTCATCTGTGGTGGTCGGGGTCCAAAGAAGCCCACCAACAGCGCTCTAACCCACTCCCATCTCCGCCCCCCTCTGCAGCGCCAGCTCATTCACCGGCAGCAGGTTGTGCCTGTGCGCCGGCAGGACCTCCGGCAGGGCTTTGATGATCGACTCCAGCGTCACCGGTTTGGCGACGGCGGCGTAGCAGCCGAGCATGACCATGTTGGTCGCCTTCACGGCCCCGGCTTTTTCGGCGATCTCACTCGCGGGGATTGAGATGACCCGGCAGTCGTCGCGGTCCTTTGGCGGGACGGCGAGCGAGCAGTTCAGGAGTATCAGACCTTCGCGCCTCACTGTGGGCGCGTGCTTGTCGAGCTGCATCTGGTTGAGGGCGATCAGCACGTCGGGTGTCGAGGCGATAGGGGAGCCGATCTCATCAGTGGACAGGATCACCGTGCAATCCGCGGGTCCGCCGCGCGACTCAGGGCCGTACGATGGGAACCAGACGATGTTCTTGCCCTCCAGCACGGCGGCGTGCGCCAGAAGCTGGCCTATCATCATTATGCCGTCGCCGCCCGCGCCGGCCATTACGACTTCCTGGTGCATGTGGCTCTCCTATCCGGGCGCTGCTGCTGAATGACCCCACCCCAGCCCTCCCCCAAAGGGGGAGGGAGCACGTAATCCCCCCTCCTCTTAGGAGGGGGTTAGGGGGAGGTCACTCAGCACTCAGTTCTATCTATCCACAAACTCGCCGAGGGGATAGTAGGGAACCATGTTCTCTTCCACCCATTTGAGCGAGTCGATCGGGCTGACCTTAAGCTGTGTCGGGCAATTGCAGAGGACCTCCACGAGGGAGAATCCGCGGCCCTCCAACTGCTTCTGAAACGCTTTCTTGATCGCGTTCTTGGTCTTGACCAGCCCCGCGGCGTTCACCGGCGCGACACGCGCGAGGTAGATCGGGCCGTCCAGCGTGGCGAGAAGCTCGCAAACGCGGATCGGAAAGCCTTCACGCATAGCCTCTCTGCCCGTCGGACATGTAGTGCTCTTCTGGCCGAGGAGGGTAGTAGGCGCCATTTGCCCGCCGGTCATGCCGTAGGTCGTGTTGTTGATGAAAATCGTGGTGATCCTCTCGCCGCGGGCGGCGGCGTGGATGATCTCCGCGGTGCCTATTGCGGCCAAATCGCCATCGCCCTGGTACGTAAAGACCACCGAATCGGGCAAAACGCGCTTGACGCCGGTCGCTACGGCCGGTGCTCTGCCGTGCGCGGCCTCGATCATATCACAGGACATATATTCGTACATGAAAACCGCGCAGCCGACCGGGCAAACGCCGACTACCTGCTCCCGCACACCGAGTTCGTCGATCACCTCGGCGATCATCCGGTGCACGGTTCCGTGCAAGCACCCGGGGCAGTATGACATTTGCACGTCGGCCATCGACTCGGGCCGCTCGTATACTTTTTGCATCTTTCGATCCTTCAGTTGACGGTTGTCGGTTGTCGGTTGACTGTTGTTGAGCCGCTCGACGCTTTCGCCATCGCCTTCACTTGTTCGACTATCTCCGCCGGCGCGGGCACGACTCCGCCGGTGCGACCGTAGAAGCGGACCTCGGATTTGCCCTCGACCGCCAACCGGACGTCTTCTACCATCTGACCGCTGCTCATCTCGACGACCAGAAACCTCTTGCCGCGTTCAGCCAGCGCGTCGATCTCCCGAGTGGGGAAGGGGTAGAGCGTGATCGGCCTCAGAAGCCCGGCCCGAATCCCTTCTCCCCGAGCCATATCGACGACACTGCGGCAGACCCGCGCGCTGCAGCCGTAGGCAACGAGCACAACGTCGGCGTCCTCGGTCCTGATGCTCTGCGCCCTCGTCAAATGCTCGGCAGCGTGCTTGTACCGTGCCTGGATCCGGTTGTTCACTTCCTCCAGGTCGGACGGGATGATGTAAAGCGAGTTGACCACGTTTGCCGGCCGCCCCTTCGCTCCGGTGGTTGTCCAGGGCTTGGGTGGAACCTTCGGCTTCCAGTCGGGAATCTCGATTGCTTCTATCATCTGCCCGATCACGGCGTCGAGCAGGACGAGGCAGGGATTGCGGTATTCGTCGGCGATATCGAAGGCTTCCGCCGTCAGCGTGTAGCACTCCATTACCGACCAGGGCGCGAGGACGAGTGTCCTGTAATCGCCGTGCCCGCCGCCTCTGGTCGATTGGAAATAGTCCGATTGCGCCGCCGCGATGTTGCCAAGTCCCGGCCCGCCGCGCTGCACGTTTGCGATGACACACGGTAGCTCCGCGCCGGCAATATAAGAAATACCTTCCTGTTTCAGGCTTATCCCGGGGCTCGACGAGGAGGTCATCGTCCGCACTCCCGCCGCGGCCGCGCCGTAGACCATACTGATCGCGGCCAACTCGCTCTCCGCCTGAAGGAAGACCCCGCCGGCCTTAGGCATAAGCCTGGACATACACTCGGGAATCTCGTTCTGAGGTGTGATCGGATATCCGAAGAACGCGCGGCAGCCCCCGGCGATTGCCCCTCGCACGATCGCTTCGTTGCCTTTCATCAGAACGCGCTCGGCCATTGGCTTACCTCCAGACCTCGATTGCCACGTCGGGGCAGATTCTGGCGCAGATCGCGCAGCCCGTGCAGACGCCGTCATCCTGGAATTTCGGAGGACGATGGCCTTTGGAGTTGAACGAGGAGCCGTGCAAGATGACTTGTTTCGGGCAGAAGTGCACGCAGAGATCGCATCCCTTGCACCTTTCGTTGTTGATGGCGATCTTCCCCATATCTACCTCACCCCGAGCAGCGAATCTATCTTCTTTAGTATAGCGCTACGCTCGATTATCTGCGAGAGCGAATATCTTTCGCAGAAGATGTGCAGTCCGATCAAGAGCGCGATCGCCGCGCCCCTGGCCGCCGGAGACGCGCTCATGGCAAGCGTAAGGCCAAGCGCCGCGCCCAGCGCGTTGGAGCCGGTATCTCCCATCATGGCGCGGCCCTCCGTATCCGACGGAACCAATGGAATTGCCAGAACAAGTAACAGGGTCAGCGGCCAAAGCGCGGCCCAGTCGAACCCGCAGACCGCCGCGACGGCGACCATCCCGAAGGCAAACCCTCCCAATGCCCGGCCTGGCCGCAAATCGAGCAGGTTCAGCGCGTTCGCACTCAGTGCGACCAGAAGCGAATTGGCGATCCACCCGCTCCAGGTCCGCGACACGCTTGCGCCGATCGCCAGCGCGAGAACTCCGCCGCCGATCGCTTTGACCGCTCCGGTCGTAATCCTGCGCTCTACTAACAACTTCTTAAAGTGGCCGCGGAAACCTCCTGCTTCTCTGCTCCCGAAAGCGTCGTCGAGGAGACCCAGGGCCGCCATTCCGCCGATCGCCGCCGCATAAGTCAGCGCCACGCGAGTCGGGGCTGCGCCAAGCAGTAACACCAGCACGCACCCAAGCACGGAATAGAACGCGATGTACAGTCCGTACGCCGCGGGGATTATCTCTTCTCTGAAGTTAGGTTTGCGCAGCCGGGGCGAACGCAGGAGGCGCGAAATGAGCGGAAACGCCGCCACAGCCAGCGCGGCGACCGCCGCGACAGTCAATCCGTTCATATTCGTCGCGCCAGGGCCAGAAGCACGTCCAGGAACTGGCGTCCCCGGTGCAGAAATCCGCTAACGTCGCGGCCCGTGGCCCGGTGAGTCAGCGGGACGGCGATTTCCTCGATCCTCCACCCGGCCCGCAGTGCGTCGACGGTGAGGCCGACCTCTATGCCGAACCCCCGGTCGAGCTTCTTCACGCGCTCGATGACTTCCCGCTTCATAGCTCGCTGCCCGGACAGCGGGGCCTTCATCGTCCTTCCGGTGAGGCGGCGGATGCCCCACCGCGCGAGCCGCAGGACCAGGCCAAATCCGCCGGATTTGCCTCCCGCCTTAGCGGGCGCCGGGAGAAGGGCAATCGACATGTCCGTTTCGTCCGAAACTACGGCTTGGATCAGAGGTAGGCTGTGTGATGCGGAATCGCCGAGGTCGCCGTCAAGGAACACAAGAACGCCTGCACGAGCCGCGGCCACTCCGGCCATCAACGCTCCACCCTTTCCCAGATTGCGCTGGAGCCGGATCACCTTGTCCGCGCCGGCTTTTCGGGCCTCTTCAGCGGTGTTGTCCGGTGAGCCGTCATCAACGACTACGATCTCGGTCACCGCGGAGATGCGACGAACGGCTGCCACCGTCGCGGCTATAGTGTCGGCCTCGTTGAAAGCCGGGATGATCGCGGAAACGTTGCTCAATTTCCGTAGTTCTCCAGTGTCCGGGGAATGAGCCGGTCGGCGGTTTTCTTGACCCCGAAGTTGCCGCGCTCCCCCGTGAGCGCATAGACGAGGCCTATCTGCCCCGCGGCCTGGTCGATGTTGTCAACTGTGGAGATGCCTTTCCCCGCATACGCGCCCACGTACGAGACAGGCGCGTTGAAATCCTCGCAGCCGACGACCTGCGCCCCTTTCTTCTGCAGAAGATCGATCAGCGGCACGTCCAGCGCCTGGGCGCGGTCGCGCTTGGCCGATTCGGCCCCTCCGACTAACACCACCAGCCGGTTCCAATGATTCACGCTGCCAGAGATGGTGATGAGGTTAGACCTCTCCATCGCGGCAAGCTTTTCGGCCTCCTTCGCCCAGACCAGGCAATTGGCTGTTGCGGCGAGCGCGGCGTTGTATGCCTCGGGCGCCGCGCAATCGGCGTCCAGCCCCAGCGACTGTGCGACCTCGGTGACGCGCGCGCTGTCCGGGCTCATCTCATCCTCTACCCGGGCGAAAACGGTGACCCTGGCGCCGGCCTGCGCGAGCGCGCTGCGAACGGCGGACACGGCCTCGTCGCTTCCCCCCGTCTGGATAATGGCGACGTTCCGGTAGGACAAGCGTCCGGCGACCGCCGCGGGAATGAGGGCCTTGCAAACCTGCTCGGTCTGGTCCAGGAGCGATTGGGTCGAGGCGGCAAGCTCCTGCTTCTCGTCGATCTCCTCGCGCAGGACGTCGAAACGTTTCTCCAGTTCAGTAATCAGGGTCCGACGGCGTATTATCTCCTTACCATCGGAGGTTCCCGGCGCAATAAAAGCCGCGCCAATCAGAATGCCCAGCGCAAGCGCCAGAAACACCGCAACCAGACTGTATATGTGATATCGAAGGTCGATCATTTTGGTTTTTAGTTGTTGGTTGTTGGTTGTCGGTTAGCGTTCATCTCAGTCTGAGACGCAGTAGGGCTATCCTGATGTTGCTGACCAGCTCCGCTCCGATTGCCTGCAGCCGTTCTCCCGCGGACGGGCAGAACGCCACGAGGCTCACAAAGACAAACGCCGCGGCCAGCGATATCAGACACACGTCTCGCAGCGCAAGCGGCTTTCGCCCGTAAAGCTTGCTCACTCCCTTTGCGTCAACGAGTCGCGAACCGACTCTCAATCTCACCAGGAACGTGCTCGACATGCCCTTGCGCCCTTTGTCAAGAAAGTCGATCAGGTGCGAGTGCGTCCCCACCGCTACTATCAACTCCGCGCCCTTATCGTAGGCGAGAAGCATGGCCAGGTCCTCGCTCGTGCCGGGAGCCGCGATGGCTTTGTGCTCCAAGCCTAGTTTGCGCACCCTGTCCAGCCCCGGCGAAACACGGGACGAATCCGCGTACGTGTGAACGATGATCTCTGCTCCGCATTCTAACGCGCGATCGGACACGCTGTCCATATCACCGACGATAATGTCGGGCCGGAAGCCCAAATCCAGCAGAGCGTCCGCCCCGCCGTCCACGCCGATCAGCGCCGGCTTAACGTCGCGCAGATATGTCCGTATGATCGCCAGGTCTTCCTTATAACCTTCACCGCGAACGACTATAAGCGCGTGCCTGCCGGCGATGTTGGTGTCGATGCGCGGGAAGCCGGTCGAATCCAGAAGGAGGCCCTTCTCCTGCGAAACGTACGTGAGCGTGTTCCGCGCGAACGCCTCCAGCTCGTTACCAAGGTTCAGCTTGGCGGCCTCCATCCTATCCTTGACCGTCTTCAATGTCAAGAGTTCGCCTCGAACAAGGTTCGTTCCGTTTCGCCGCAGGACCTCGCCGTCGAGCTCAACCGACTCGCCCTCCTTCAGGTCCTTGAAGAGATCGGAATCTACCGCGTCTACCAGCGGAATGCCGGCCTTGAGCAGGATTTGCGGCCCCAGGTTCGGGTAACGGCCGGATATCGACGGCGCTGTGTTGACGACCGCCCCGACCTGCTTCTCGACGAGCATCTCCGCCGAAGTCCCGTCCAGATCCTCGTGGTCGATGACGGCTATCTCGCCCCGCCGCACGCGCTTGGCGAGATTCTTTGTTCTTTTGTCCAGCCTTACCGTTCCCCTGATTCGCAAGAAAGGTCCTCCTGATAAAGCCCGTCAGACATGTCCGACCGGTCCGACCCAACGCCTGGCGCTTATCACCCAACACCCAACCGAAGCATTTCCTTTGCGTGCTGAATCGCCGCTTCCGCGCTGCTCTCGGTGGAGCCGAGCATTCGCGCAAGCTCTTCCACCCGGTCTTCCTCGCCGAGAGCGCTCACCCGCACGACGGTCCGCTCGTCGATAACCTGCTTCGCCACATTGAGGTGAGAACTCGCGCGGCTTGCTATCTGCGGCAGGTGCGTAACGCACATCACCTGGGCCGTCGCGCCGAGGGCCGCCAGCTTGTCGCCGATAACGTTCGCCGTCCTGCCGCCAATGCCCGTGTCTATCTCATCGAATATCAACGTTGGGACTCTGTCCGCCACGGCCATTACCGACTTCAGCGCGAGCATTATGCGCGACATCTCGCCCCCCGACGCGATCTTCACAAGCGGTTTGAGCGGCTCGCCCGGGTTGGGCGATATAAGGAACTCGACTGCGTCGATTCCGGCGGCGGACAATTGGGCATCTTCAATCGAGATCCGGAACTCCGTCCGCTCCATCGCCAACTCCGACAGCTCGCCCATCACCGCCGACTCGAATTCCTTCGCCCTGCCCCGGCGCAGGCGGGAAAGCCTGTCCGCGACGTCCTGCGCATCAGCCTGGGCGCGATCGATCTGCGCCTGAAGCTCCTGGCCGCGCTCCTCGCTGTTTTCCATGTCTCTGATTTTGCCCGCGGTCTCCTCGGCGTAAGCCAGAATCTGCTCGGTCGAATCGCCGTACTTGCGCTTGAGGGCGCGGATCAGGTCCAGCCGCTCCTCGATCGTTTCGAGGCGCCGCGGGTTGAACTCCAGCCCCTCACTGTAGGTCCGTGCGAAGGCCTGGACCTCCTGCGCCGAGAACAGCGCGCTCTGCAGCATCTCCGCCGTGTCAGCCACGGAGGGATCGACCGCCGCCATTTGTTCCATTTGCCGAGCCGCCTGG
This sequence comes from Armatimonadota bacterium, assembly GCA_030649165.1. GTDB lineage: Bacteria > Armatimonadota > UBA5829 > UBA5829 > JAUSEB01 > JAUSGG01. The sequence continues at coordinate 44,783 of JAUSGG010000007.1, read as the reverse complement.
CCGAGAACGTCCACGGCCCCGTTTGCCTGCCCGCCGCCGCTCAGCGCCTCGTAGACGCCGGACGCCATCGCGTGCAGCTTCTCAGCGTTCGCCAGCCTGGCCCGGTCAGCCGCGAGCTGTTCTTCCTCACCCGGCGTCAGCGCGGCGGACTCTATCTCCGCAAGTTGAAACTTGTAAAGGTCCAGCAAATGCGCGCGCTCACGTTCGTTTTTGCGCAGTTCCTCGATCTCCCCCCGGACCTCCCGGAGGCGGGCGTACAACTCCGCCATCCGCGCGCGCAGAGCCGCGGCCTCAGAGCCGAGCCAGTTGTCCAGCGCCTCCAGGTGCGCGTCCGCGGCCAGCAGCGACTGGTGCTCGTGCTGGCCGTGGAGGTCCAATAGCCCCTCCGTCAGGTCTCTCATTGTCGAGAGCGGACTGAGCCGCCCGTTTATCCGGCACTGCGATTTGCCCGCGCCGATCTCGCGAGAGAGGAAGAGGGCGTTATCTTCGATCTCTATGTCCATCTCCCCGGCCTTCTCTTTGACCCTCGGAGCGTCGGCAACGTCGAATACAGCTTCGATGACCGCGCGCTCAGCCCCGGTCCGCACAACGTCCGCCGGCAGCCGCTCGCCGAGAATCGCGCTTATGGCGTCGATGATGATCGATTTGCCCGCGCCGGTCTCGCCCGTCACCGCGCTGAACCCACCTCTGAAACTGAGGTCCAACCGGTCGATCAGGGCAAAATCGCGGATGTGGATCTCTGACAGCATGGCCTTACTCGCTGAACCTTTCGCCCCAACGCAGCCGGCTCTGCAGCTTATCGTAGAAACTCAGCGGGTCCCAGATGATAATCCTGGCCGGGTATTCCGCGCGGGCGACGTTTACCTTGTCGGAACACTGCAGCGGGACCCCCGTCTGACCGTCGGTCGTGAGCATCATCGAGCTTTCGTCCCTATCGCACTCGGCGACTATCTGAACCGATTCCGAGCCCGGAATGACGAGTGACCGGGCGTTCAGAGTGTGCGGGCAGATCGGCGTGATCAGCATTACATCGACATTCGGGTTTACCACGGGGCCGCCGGCCGAAAGCGAGTAGGCCGTGGACCCGGTCGGGGTGGAGACGATGATGCCGTCGGAAGCGTAGGTGGCGATGTACTTATCGTGAACGTAGATCGACAGACTGAGCAGCCGGGCGAGAGGGCCTTTCGCGACCACCACATCGTTCAGCGCGCTGTATTGGGCCAACTCCTTGCCGCCGCGGATCAACGACGCGTTCAGCATCAGCCGGTCGCTTATCAGGAAGTCGCCTGCGAGCGCGCGTTCCATCGCGGATTCCAGATTTGGCGGATGAATCTCGGTGATGAAGCCGTACTGGCCGAAGTGGACCCCCAGTATCGGCGTCCGTTTGGGACCGACCATCCGGGCCGCGCGGAGTATCGTGCCGTCGCCGCCAAGAACAACGACGAAGTCCGAAGAGGCGATCATCTCGGCGTCAGCGGCTACATCCGGCCTGTTGACCAGTTCCGCCGACTCGCGCTCGATGAGAACCTCGACTTTCCTGGCGGCAAGCCAGTCGGCCAGCTCAGAGGCGAGTTGGAGCGCGTCCGGCTTGCCCGAGTTTGCGACGATCCCGATTCTCTTCATGGCCGGTCCAGGACTATTCCTTTGTCAGCCTTTCGAGGTTGAACTTGGCGTCAGTGTGGTTCTTGTTGAGTTCGAGCGCTTTCTTGTACTGAGCTATAGCCTCTTGAGGCTGCCCTTTCTTCTCAAGAGCGGTTCCGAGGTTGTTGTAGGCCGACGGCAGATTCGGGTTGAGCTTGATCGCCGTCCTGTATTCCTCGATGGCCTTATCGACGTTTCCCGCCCGGTCGTAGCACAGGCCCAGACCCACGTGCGCTTCCGCGAACTTCGGGTCGAGGGTCACAGCCTTCTCGTAATGCTCCTGTGCCTTGGCGGTCTGCCCCTTCTGAAGGAGCAGATTGCCGAGAGCCATCATAGCGGCGGTGTTTCTGGGCTGAAGTCTGAGCGTCTGGGTCCACGCCGCTTCCGCCTCGTCTTTCATCTTCTCATTCGTGTATATGATCGCGAGGTTGTTATAGATGTCTCCCGAGTTCTGATCTTTCTCTGTGGCCGCCTTGAACTGAGCAATGGCTTCCGGCGCCTTTCCGGTCTTGTACAAGGCCCAACCGTGGCCCGCGAGCGCCTGGGCGCTTGTCGGCTGAAGCTGAAGCGCCCTGGAGTACTCCCGGGCGGCGTCCGCGAAGTTGCCCTGCCTGCCGTAAAGCACGCCAAGGTTGTAGTGCGGCACGAACTCATCGGGTCGCACCTTGCTCGCGGCCTCATATTCCTTCACGGCCTCTTCGTTCTGGTTGTTTTCGGAGAGGATTTCGCCGTACGCGACGCGCGCCATGTAGTCGTTGGGTCCGACCGCCGCCGCCTGTCTCAAAGCCGACCTTGCCGACGCCAGCTTCCCGCCCGATTTATACGCCATTCCGAGATCGGTGAGATAGCGAACGTTCTGCGGATCGCACCTGACGGCCTGTTCAAACGCGGCAATCGACTCCGGGGAACCGGACGACTTCTGCTGCAGGGCAAGTCCCAGGCCGTTCTTGACATTTGCCGCGTTCGGGCTGAGCGTCTGGGCGGCCTTGTACTCGGCGATAGCTTCGTCGAGCCTGCCCGTATTCGCGTAGGAGTTGGCGAGGTTATAGTGGGCGTCCGCCGATTTCGGCCTGAGCTTTACAGCCTCCAGGTTGTGCGGGAGGGCCTTGGCATCGTCACCAAGATTTGTATAAGCGCTGCCGAGGTTGATGCGGACGTCGGGGTTCTTCGGTTTGAGCTGAACGGCCCGTTCCAGAACGCCAACGGCCTCGTTGTACTGGCCCGATTTTACATACAGATACCCAAGCCAACTGAGCACGTTCGGATCGTTCGGCTTAGCTTCGTTCGCCGCTTTGAGTGTGGCAATTGCTTCGGCTGTATTGCCCTTTTTGAACAGGTCCGCGGCTTTATCCACCGCGCTGGGGGCCGAATGGCCCGCGGTCGCTATCCACAGACATAGGACTGCCAACAACACTACCGCAATCAAGCTTCTAGCCTTCATTATGCATCCACTCCCTGTTCCTAGATTCGCGGTCAATTATAGCAGAGTGAGGTGTTCGTTTCAAGGAAGCGTGAGTCGGAGGAGTCGAACGAGTCGGACGTGTCCGACAGGTGGGACACGTCCGACGCAACCGACAGCCAACAACTATCAACCAACAACAGGCTTCCCGGTCTTTTTGCTTCGGTTCACCATGCGTTTCTGGTATCATAATTATAGTAAAATGTCTGAATTCGAGATCAAAGCTGAGTTCAAGCCGACCGGCGATCAGCCGGAGGCGATAAAGAAGCTGGTAGAGGGTCTGGAACAGGGCCATCGCTACCAGACCCTTCTTGGCGTTACGGGTTCCGGCAAAACGTTCACGATGGCGAACGTCATCGAGGCCGTGCGGCGCCCGGCCCTCGTGATCGCGCACAACAAGACGCTTGCCGCTCAGCTCTGCGGCGAGTTCCGCACTTTCTTTCCCGACAACGCAGTGGAGTACTTCGTCTCATACTACGACTATTATCAACCTGAGGCGTACATCCCCCAGACCGATACCTACATCGAAAAGGACTCTTCGATCAATGACGAGATCGACCGGCTGCGTCACTCGGCCACGCAGTCGGTCCTCGAAAGGCGTGACGTGATCATCGTGGCGAGCGTCTCCTGCATCTATGGTCTCGGTTCGCCGGAGGATTACCAGGAGACGATTCTGACCTTGGAGCTCGGCAAGACCTACGACCGTAACGCCACGCTGCGCAGGCTGATCGACATGCAGTTTACTCGCAACGACGTCGCCCTGGGCCGGGGCACGTTTCGGGTTCGAGGGGATATTCTCGAAATCCAGCCGGCCGACGAGGAGATCATCACGCGGGTGGAGTTCTTCGGGGACGATGTCGAGAAGATCGTGGATGTCAATCCGACGACCGGCGAGGTCATCAGCGTTCTGGACAAGGCCACGGTGTTCCCCGCAACCCATTTCGTCACCCCGTGGGACAAGATGGAGCGCGCGATGAAAGAGATCGAGCAGGAGATGCTCGACCGCGTAGACTATTTCACCCGGAGCGGGCAACTGCTGGAAGCTCAGCGGATCGAACAGAGGACCAGATACGATCTTGAGATGATGCGCGAGGTCGGCTACTGCTCGGGCATCGAGAACTACTCCCGAATCCTCGACGGCAGGCCCGAAGGCAGCGCTCCGCACACGCTGCTCGATTATTTCCCGGAGGATTTCCTGCTGTTCATTGACGAGTCGCACCAGACGATCCCGCAACTCCACGGCATGTACAACGGCGACCGGTCGCGCAAGGGAACCCTGGTCGAGTTCGGTTTTCGTCTGCCCTCGGCTCTGGATAACAGGCCGCTTCGGTTTGAGGAGTTTCAGGCGCGGATTGGCCAGGCCATATTCGTCTCCGCAACGCCGGGACAGTATGAGATGAGGCACAGCCAGCGGATCGCCGAACAGCTCATACGTCCCACGGGGCTGCTGGACCCCGAGGTGGAGGTCCGGACGACCAAAGGCCAAATCGACGACCTGATCGGCGAAATCCGCAAGTGCGTCGGTCAGGGGCGTCGTATCCTGGTCACCACCCTGACGAAGAAGATGGCCGAGGACCTGTCGGAGTACCTTCTCGATTTGGAGGTCAAGGTCCACTACCTGCACTCCGAGATCCACACCCTGGAACGACAGGAGATACTGCGCGACCTGCGAATAGGGGTCTACGATGTCGTGGTCGGCATTAACCTGCTCCGCGAGGGTCTGGACCTTCCGGAAGTCTCGCTTGTGGCGATACTGGACGCGGACAAGGAGGGCTTCCTGCGCTCCGAGACCTCCCTGATCCAGACGATCGGACGCGCCGCGAGAAACGTCAGCGGCAAGGTGCTGATGTACGCCGACAACGTAACCGATTCGATGCGCCGCGCGATAGATGAGACCAACAGACGCCGCGCCGTGCAGCTCGAATATAACGAAAAGTACGGCATCACACCGGCCACGATCACCAAGGCTGTCAGGGACGTCATCGAGGCAAAACGCGTCGCCGAAACCAGGGCGTATTACGGCGTCAGCAGACAGGCTGTCGAATCCCTTCCCCTTGACCAGCTTATGTTGACGTTGGCTGATTTGGAGCGAGAGATGAAGCAGGCCGCCCGAGCGCTCGACTTCGAGCACGCCGCCCAGGTCCGCGATGAGATCATCAGGCTGAAGAAGCTGCTGCCAAGCGCGAAGTGGTAGTAAACAGTGAACAGTCACCCACGGCGCTTCGAGCCAGCCAAGGGAATGAAAACGGCGTGGAGCGTGCTGCGGGAACTGACTTCGACGATATTCGATGAGCTGGTCTTATGAGGCCGTTCCGCAGGATAGGTAACCTACCCCCTCCCCAGTCAGGGGAGGGCTGGGGTGGGGTTCTGTCCGACCACTACACTTTATTCGACGCCTGCTCTCACGAGCAGAAATTCGGCATAAGGAATCGGAGGTTTTCAGCCGATGTATTAAGTAGTAGGTCCTGCGGGGGTCCGGCTGGCCACGGCCCCAAGTCCCTCGTGCCGCGGCAAAGCGCCGTATCCCCACCGATACCCCAGGGCTGTAACAGGCGACCGCTCTTGCGTTCGCTAGAAGGGAAACCACAGATTGGCCGAAGTAAAGATCGGCGCCGTTATGACGAGGTTGGTTGAAACCGCCTCTCCTGACGAGCCACTGCTCACTGTCGTCGAGCGCATGGCGCGATCCTCTATTAGCTGTCAGATCGTGGTCGAACGAGATTGCCCCGTAGGGATTGTCACCGAACGTGATGTAGTCAGGTTCTATGCCGAAAACGCCGGGAAAAGCACTCGACTCCGCGTGGGCGACTTTATGAGTCGTCCCGTTTATAGTATCCCTGAGTCTACGACGTTGTCGGAGGCGGGCAGCATGATGAAAACCAGGCATTGCCGCCGCTTTCCGGTTACGGGAAGCGATGGCAGGCTGGTCGGCCTGGTGACGCAGACGGATATCCTCAATGGCAGCATGCACGCGCTGGAGCGCTACTCTCACAAACTGGAGAAGATGGTGCAGGAACGCACGGAAGAGCTTCACAGCAAAAATGCGGAGCTGGAACAGCTTTCCATCACCGACCCGTTGACGGGCCTCTTTAACCGGCGCCTTCTTTTCCAGCGGTTTGAGGATGAGATGTCGAGGGCCAGCCGCTACGGGGTTAGTCTCGGCTGCGCGATGATTGATATCGACCACTTCAAGGATGTCAACGACCGTTACGGTCACGATGTCGGCGATCACGTGCTGCGAGCGCTGGGGATTCTTCTCCACGACGCAGTGCGCGCGGAAGACATCGTAGCCAGGTACGGCGGAGAAGAGTTTGTAGTAGTGGGCCAGGGCGATTTGCGCAGCATGTTGTGCGTCGCCGAACGTATTCGGATCGCCGTGCAGTCTCACGCCTTTACCGCGGCAGACGAGACGCTCTCCATCACCGTAAGCTGTGGCGTGACAGCGTATGATGGCATGAGCGGTCCGGACAATGTCGATGAGCTCCTGCGAATGGCCGACTCGGCTATGTATCAAGCTAAGGCAAACGGGCGCAATCGCAGCGAAATCCTTTGCGCCGCGCCGTCGCTGGAGCCCGCGCCGAACTAGTCCGCGTCATCGGGGCGACCGCAGAGGGTCGCCCCAATGACCGTCAACTGACAACCGTCAGTAACAGTTCAGTCTTCCGGGCATCGTCATTTCGAGCAACCGACCCCGCGGGCGGGGTTATTTCGGAAAGGAACCACCCCGGTGTTTCGGGATTTGAGGGTTGGGCGTCATACGCATGCTATAGCGGACAGCTTCGGGTCCCAACCCGGAAATCCCGAAACGGGGCGCTTCCTTAGGAGCGGAGCGCCAGCGGAGTCGGGAAATCTGCTTTTGAGCGTGACGCAACCGGAAAAAGCAGATTCCTTCACTTCGGTCGGAATGACATTCCCGCGAAACTGAACTCACTCAACCGAGAACCGACTGTTGACAAATCCCAACCCCTCTGCCATAATAAGTTTGCTCTTGGTTTGCGCGCGGGAGTGGGCTGAGGACGCTTGACGCCCGGCTGATTTGAAGGGTATAATGACTAGCGACCCAAGGGCGGATCCGGAGCGGAGCCACGAGGCTGTAAAGGTCATCCGAGATCAGCTCCGATTGCGATCGTGGGTCGTTAGCTCAGTTGGTAGAGCAGCTGACTCTTAATCAGCGGGCCACAGGTTCGAGTCCTGTACGACCCACCAGGTTTAGAGGTAGAGGTTGGAGGTTAGAGTTTAGAGCGCGCGGATTAGGTTCTAACTTCTAACGTCTAACTTCCAGCTTCTGAACCGGGCGAGTGGTGGAATGGCAGACACGCTAGACTTAGGATCTAGTGCCGCAAGGCGTAGGAGTTCAACTCTCCTCTCGCCCACCACTTTAGGGTTGGAGGTTAGAGATGGCGCCTCAAGGCGGGCGTTTGATATTATGCGTAACTTCCAACATCTAAGATGCGCGTGGACCTGGGATCTAGCGCCGAGTTGGGGGTAAAAGGTTAGACGAATCGTCCGGGAATTTGGTGGTCTAACATCTAACCTCTAACATCTAAAATGCGGGAGTGGTTCAGTGGTAGAACGCCACCTTGCCAAGGTGGATGTCGCGGGTTCGAATCCCGTCTCCCGCTCCAGTTTACATCTACCAGGGTATGCATCAGGGATAGACAGTGGATTTGACGTGAGTAGCCGCTGGAGTATCCTGATAATCATACCCTGTGTTTTTTTGAACGGGAGTCGAAGGAGTCGAGGGTTGGCGCTGCGGGAACTACGTTATACTTGATTCTGGCGCGTTTGGCGTATCAAGGCCGTTCCCTCAGCATAGAAAGTTGGCAAGACGTTCGACCCTCACCCCGGCCCTCTCCCTGGAAGGGAGAGGGGGTCGGTCGGCTCAATCGACAACCGACAAGTGACAACCGTCAACCGATAGGAGACCGTTGATGCTCAAGACGAAAGAGCAACTGGACCCGTGCAAGGTCGAGCTGAATATCGAAGTCGAGGCCGAGCGAGTGGCGGAGGCCCTGGAGCACGCCTTCCAGCATCTGTCGAAGCGCGTGTCGGTCCCGGGCTTCAGAAAAGGCAAAGCCCCGCGCGCATTGATAGAACGCTATATAGATGAGGAGTCGTTGAAGGACCGCGCTGTGCGCGCGCTTCTGCCGGAGGCTTACGAGGATGCCGTCAAAGAAGCTGAGATAACGCCGTACGACCTGCCGGATGTGGAAATCGTTCAGTTCGATCAAGAGCAGCCGCTGATCTTCAAGGCGACAGTGCCGTTGGCCCCGAAAATCGAGCTTGGCGAGTACGTCAACCTCACGGTGGAGCGCATCACTCCTATGGTGTCTGACGAAGATGTGGAGCGGCAGATCGACGATATCCGCCAGCGCGCGGCGAAGCTGGAATCGATAGTGGACCGGCCGATCAAGAAAGACGACATTGTCTACGTCGAGCTGCGGAAGATGGACGATCCGGAAGCGAAGCCGAACTTGCAGATGGTCCAGGCCGGGTCCAATCTCGACGCTTTCGATGAAAAGCTGATCGGCATGCAGCCAGGTGATGAGCAGGTCGTGGAGGTCCAGTATCCCGAGGACTATCACGATAAAGAACTGGCGGGCAAGACCCTGCAGCTCAAAGCTAGAGCGATTGAGATCAAGGAGCGGCGCGTTCCGGAATTGGACGACGAGTTTGCCAAATCGGTCGGGGCCGACAGTGTTGATGATCTCAGGAAGACGCTAAAAAGTCGAATGGAGACTATGGCTTCAGACGTTGCTCAGCGTCAAGTGGAATCGAGTCTCATCTGGCAGATTGTGGAGAACTCGGAAATACATTTTCCCTATGAAATGGTAGTCCACGAGGTCGAACATCGGATGAAGGACATCACGGAGCGTCTGGACGAGGCGAAGGTCGAGCTGGTGGACTATCTTCGGGCGGAGAAGAAATCCTTCGAGGAATTGCAGGAGGAAATGGCCTCGAATGCGGAACGTGATATCAGGACAAACCTGGCGCTCCTCGAAATAGCAAGACGCGAGAAGATCAGCGTGTCGGACGAGGATGTGGATGCCGAGATCGGCCGACTCGCCGAAGAACGGAAGGTCGCCAAAGCCTCCATGCAAGCCTATATCGACCGGACTGACGGCGCGCCGAGACTGAAGTCCAGATTGCAGCGTAAGAAGGTACTGGACTTTTTGGTGAATTCGTCCAATATTAAGAATGTGGCAATGAAAGGAGACTCTGAATAGTGGCTTTAATACCCATGGTGGTTGAACAAACAGCGCGGGGTGAACGCGCTTACGATATATACTCCCGGTTGTTGAAGGACAGGATCATCTTCATCGGGACGCCCATCGACACCGACATCTCAAACCTTATCGTGGCCCAGATGCTCTTTCTGGCGAAGGAAGATCCCGACAAGGACCTCGATCTCTACATTAACTGTCCCGGTGGGTACGTGCGGGCCGGGCTGGCGATCTACGACACGATGCAGTTCATCAAGCCGGATGTTTCCACATGGTGCATCGGTGAGGCCATGAGCATGGCCGCTGTGATCCTTTCCGGAGGGGCCAAGGGCAAGCGGCACGCGCTGCCCAACGCTCGGATAATGATCCACCAGGGCGAAGCAGGCTTCCACGGAACTCCGTCGGATATCGACATACAGGCGCGGGAGGTCCTTCGCTACAGGAGCCTTCTGACGGAGATACTGGCGAAGCATACGGGTCAGCCAGTGGAGAAGGTGGAAAAAGACATAGACCGCGACTACTACATGTCGGCGGAAGAAGCGCGCGAATATGGAATAGTAGACACAGTACTGGCCAAGACTGAAGATAAGACTCCCTAGCGGGGGTTTGTTTCGGGAACAAGATTCCTGAAACATCGAACCTCCCCCTAACCCCCTCCTAAGAGGAGGGGGAAGGCTCACCCTCCTTCCGGGAGAGGGCTGGAGAGAGGTTCTGGGTTATCGAACAGGATACCCGAAATACCGAAAGACGGAGTAGCTGATCGGGCAGCCGTGCCCACCGCCTATACCACGGCTTCGGCTTCGTAGAACAGGCCGAAGCGCAGCACTAAGGAGAAGGAAGTCGTGGCGAGAACCGGAATGGATCGCATCGACGGGCGCTGCGCGCTCTGCGGCAAGAGCAAGGACCAGGTCAGGAAACTGATTCTTGGCGTTTACGGCGGAGTTTGCCTGGACTGCGTGGAGCTCTGCAACGACATCATCCGGGGCGATGTCGTTCACGCGGAAGACTATGCTTACATCGGGGCAGTCCCGAAGCCGAAGGAAATATATCGAATTCTGAGTCAGTACGTGGTCGGCCAGGAGAGGGCGAAGAGATCGCTTTCGGTGGCTGTGTACAACCACTTCAAGCGCGTAAACGCAACTAATGCCGAGGTGGAGCTGCAGAAGAGCAACATCCTGCTCATCGGCCCCACCGGATCCGGCAAGACCCTTTTGGCCCAGACGCTTGCGAAGATACTCAACGTTCCGTTTGCGATTGCGGACGCGACATCGCTTACGGAAGCTGGCTACGTCGGCGAGGATGTGGAGAACATCCTTCTCAAGCTCATACAGGCGGCCGACACGGGCGAAAGCGTCCAGACGACCATCCGCAACGCACAGCGGGGAATAGTTTACATCGACGAGATTGACAAGATCGCGCGGAAGTCGGACAATCCATCTATAACCCGCGATGTGTCCGGCGAGGGAGTGCAGCAGGCCCTGCTCAAGATTCTGGAGGGGACGGTTGCCAACGTGCCGCCGCAGGGGGGCAGAAAGCACCCGCAGCAGGAATACGTTCAGATCGACACGTCCAATATACTGTTCGTCTGTGGTGGGGCCTTTGAAGGGCTGGACCAGATAATCGACCGGCGCGTGAGCGATCATGCGAGCGTCGGTTTCCGCTCGGCGTCCTCCGGAAAGGATTTGCTGAAAGAAAGCAAAATCTTGGAGAAAATCCTACCCCAAGACCTTCTGAGGTACGGTTTCATACCGGAGTTCGTGGGCCGGCTGCCCGTGATTGCGACTCTGGAAGCGTTGGACGAAGAGTCGCTGGTCAAAATCCTGGTGGAGCCGAAAAACGCTCTGGTCAAACAGTATCAGAAGTTCTTCGATTACGATGGCGTCGATCTCATCTTCACCGAAGATGCCCTCGATGCTATCGCGGCGCAGGCCTACAAGCGAGGAATGGGGGCCAGGGCCCTCCGAACCATTATCGAGGAAGTCATGCTGAACATAATGTATGAGATACCATCCACGAAAGATGTCAAGAAGTGCATTGTGTCGGCGGAGACTATAATCGATGGTAAAGAGCCGACCCTGGTGACCGTAAGTGAACTGAAGGCGGCCTCCTAAAACATGGCTCGCAATTTTACCCCCGAAGAAGACGCGACTCCTACCGAGTTGCTGTTAGAGAGCGTCGCGCCGGATATCCAGGCGCCGCAGGAGCGCAAACTCCCGCGGGCGCTCCCGCTCGTGCCACTGCGCGAGGCCGTCTATTTCCCCGGTCAGTTGTTCCCCCTGTTTGTCGGGCGTGACAAGTCCATTCGTGCGCTGGACCAGGCAATGTCCAAGCACAAGTTCATCCTGCTGGCCGCGCAGCGCGTGGTGGCGGCGGAAGACCCCGATGTGGACGGCATCTATGAAGTGGGGTTGCTGGCGGAGATCGTGCAGGTCCTGAAGGTGCCCGACGGCACGGTGCGCGTGATGCTGGAGGGCGTGGACCGCATCAGGGTCATCGAGTACACCCACACGGAACCCTATTTCAAGGCGCGATACAAGGTTCTCCGAGCGGCAGAGGAGTGGAGCGTCGAGATAGAAGCGCTGATGCGCAGCGTGGTCACCCAGTTTGAGCAGGTGGTCCAGAACGGGCGGTCGATTCCTCCGGAAGTGATGGTCAGCGTCGTCAATATGGACGATCCCGGCAGATTGGCCGACACGATAGCCCCGCTGCTGCCGGTGCGGGTGGAGGTCAAGCAGGAGATTCTGGAGATCGTGCCGATCCGCCGCAGGCTCGAAGAGTTGAACGTGATCCTGCAGAAAGAGTGCGAGATACTCGAAATCCAACGCAACATCAGGTCGCGCGTTGAGAAGGAAATGGGCAACACCCAGCGCGAGTTCATTCTGCGGGAGCAAATGAAAGCGATCCAGCAGGAGCTTGGCGAGCATGACGAGCGCACCGGCGAGATCGAGGACTACAAGGAGAAGATCACCCAGGCGGCGATGCCGCAGGAGGTTTCCGAGCGCGTCCTGAAAGAGGTGGACCGGCTCGAGAAAATGCCCTATGCGGCCCCGGAAGGGGTTGTGGTTCGCACGTATCTGGATTCGGTCATAAGTCTGCCGTGGAACAAGCGGACCGACGAGTCGCTCGACTTGGATGGAGCTTCCAAAGTGCTCGACGAGGACCATTACGGTCTCACCAAAGTCAAAGAAAGAGTTCTGGAGTTTCTGGCCGTGAGGAAGCTCACCGGTACGAACAAGGGCCCCATTCTCTGTTTCGTCGGACCTCCCGGGGTCGGAAAAACGTCAATAGGCAAATCCATCGCCCGCGCGCTTGGCCGCAAGTTCATTCGTGTTTCGCTCGGAGGAGTGCGGGACGAGGCCGAGATCAGGGGCCACCGCCGAACGTACGTCGGCGCGCTGCCCGGCAGGATCATCCAGGGAATCAAGCAGTCAGGCTATCGAAACCCGGTCTTCATGCTCGACGAGATCGACAAGATCGGCATCGACTTCCGCGGCGACCCCTCATCCGCTCTCCTGGAAGCCCTCGACCCGGAACAGAACGAAGCGTTCAGCGATCATTACCTGGAGGTTCCGTTCGATCTACGCGATGTGATGTTCATAACCACAGCCAACGTTTTGGACACGATACCTCCGGCGCTGCGCGACAGGATGGAGGTCATCCCGTTCGCCGGCTATATCGAGGACGAGAAGCTGCGTATTGCCGAGCAATTCCTCGTTCCGAAGCAGATCAGAGAGAACGGCTTGACGACGAAGAATATAACCTTCGAGACCGGGGCGCTGAGGAGGATCATCCGGGAGTACACCCGTGAGGCCGGCGTCAGGAGCCTCGAACGGGAGATAGCCAGTATTTGCCGCAAGGTCGCCAAGGAAGTCGCCAAGGGCAACGGCAAACTCGTCGCGGTTCGGGAAGAAGATATAAAGACCTACCTTGGCCAGCGCAAGTACCACTATGGTATGGCCGAGGAGAAGGACGAGATCGCTACCGCGACGGGACTGGTTTACACGGAGTTCGGCGGTGACATAGTCTCTATCGAAGTAGGGCTTTTGCGCTCGAATGACGGCAAGTTGACGCTCACCGGCCAGCTCGGCGACGTAATGAAGGAATCGGCCCAGGCGGCCCTGACATACGTACGGTCAAAGGCCCGCGCCCTGGATTTGGACGAAGAGTTTTACGAGAGGACCGATATCCATATTCACGTTCCGGCGGGCGCCGTGCCGAAGGATGGCCCGTCAGCGGGAATCACTATCGCGACAGCCCTTGCCTCCGCGCTCACAAAACGCCCCGTGCGAAAAGACGTCGCTATGACGGGTGAGATTACCCTGCGGGGCCGCGTCTTGCCCGTTGGCGGCGTGAAGGAGAAGGTCTTGGCGGCCCACCGGGCAGGCATACGGACCGTCATCATCCCCAAAGAGAACGAGAAAGACCTCGAAGAAATCCCCGACGACGTCCGCGCGCAGATCAAGTTCGAGATGGTGGAGCACGCGGACGATGTGCTGCGAATCGCGCTGCTGAATCCCGAGGGATCAGCGCATCGGACCAAGTTGTGATCACCGTGCTTTAAGGATATACTGAGGATAGGTGAAATGCCCGCGATTCGAGTCAGGCACATCATCTGGCAGGACCACATTGTGGAGAAGATACAATCGAAGCACGGAATAGAACCGGAGGAGGTCGAAAGCGCCCTCCTCAACCGCGATACTGAGCCCTATATCTGGAAGGCGGGGACAGATCGATACGCTGGAATTGCGCGGGTGGAAGATAGCGGCGAATACGTTTTTGTAGTCTTTGCCACGTCCGAACCCGAGACCGTGCGCGTCATCACGGCGAGGCCCGCGACAGATCGAGAAAGATACAGATTCCGTCGGCGAAAGGGGCTGCAAAGATGAAGAAGAAACTGCCAAAGTTTAAGACGGAAGAGGAAGAGGTCGAGTTCTGGGAGACCCACGACGCCACCGACTATTTCGATGACGGTGAACGTGTGGATGTGGATTTCGCACCGGCACGAGAAGCTCGCGATCAACGCCCGCGCGGTGTTATTCTCTACCGACGCAGGTTGCGCAAAGCGGCAGGATAGGGCCGACCATTCGCTTGACACCCGTATCATCGAAGTCTGTCCTGGAACCCAACAGCGTTCTGTTATGCGGCAATAGGCGTTGGTCGGATTATCCGGAAGCGTTGTTGCTCTCTGACCCGATCCGCGTAATCTCCACCTCCGATGTTTCCGCACTGACCGACCATCTAGATCAGATTGAGGCCGAGGTTCGCGGTGGGCGCTACGTTGCCGGCTACATGTCCTACGAGGCCGGGGCTGCATTCGATCTGGCGACTCATCAACCGGGGAGTTCGGCTCCGCTTGCGTGGTTTGGCGTATATCCTCCAGAGCATGTTGTTAGGGTCAGAGAGTTGTTGGACACGGATGTCCAGGGAAGTCGGTCCCGGACATGGATGTCCGGGGCCATTGGCATTGGGGCCAGTATGGACTTCCGCCTCAACGTCACCGCGGCGGAGTATGAAACGGCAATCGCACGGATAAGGGACCTCATCGCGGCCGGTGATACCTATCAGGTGAACTACACTTGCCACGCGCGTTTTGGCTTGGAAGTTGACCCGCTTGACTATTTCCTCGCGCTCGTTCGTTCCCATCCGGTGCCGTACGCGGCGTACATCAACGTAGGGGATGCGCAAATCCTGAGCCTTTCGCCCGAGCTGTTTCTGAAGAGGCGGGGGGAGCTTATCGAGACACGGCCGATGAAGGGCACGCGGCCTCGCGGGCGGACCCTGGAGGAAGACGAGCAATTGGCCCGGCAGCTTCAGACCAGCGAGAAGGACCGCGCGGAAAACGTGATGATTCTCGACATGATGCGCAACGACCTGGGCAGGTTCTGCCGGACAGGCAGCGTGACCGTTCCGGCTATGTTCACGGTCGAGAAGTATCGCAGCGTCTGGCAGATGACGAGCACGGCGACCGGCTTTGCGCCCGACGCGTCCGTAGGAGAGGTCATGGCGGCGACGTTTCCGCCGTCATCCATCACCGGCGCGCCGAAGCGGCGCACGATGGAGATCATTCGCGAACTGGAGTCCGAGCCGCGAGGCGTGTATACCGGGGTGATATGCCTGTTCGAGCCGGGCGGCGACTTCACCTGCAGCGTGGCCATCCGGACGCTGGTCCATAAGGACGGGGAGTTCGATCTTGGCATCGGTTCCGGCATCGTCTGGGATTCCGATGCGCAAAGCGAATATGAGGAGACGTTGCTCAAATCGAGCTTCGCGTTCGACCTCACTCCTGATTTGAGGCTGTTTGAGACCCTGCTCTTGACGGAAGACCGCAAGTACGCGCACGAATCCGAGCATATCGCGCGGATCGCTGAGTCTGCGAAGTATTGGGATTTTGCGTTTGACGAAAACCTTTTCCGGGCGCGAATTCGGGAATTCGCCGAGACCGCGGAGGAGTTGCCGCTGCGGGTCCACGCGGAGCTTGACCAGGAAGGGCGGGTGACGATTTCGGCAATACCGCTGCCGGGCGCGCCGGCGACGCCGGTCCGTGTCCTGCTGTCGTCCCGGCGCACGGACTCCCGGGACCGTTTTCTGTTCCACAAGACCACGCGGAGGCAGCTTTACGACCAGGCGCTTGAAGAAGCGCAGCGAGAGGGTTTCTTTGAGGTCATGTTCCTGAACCAGCGGGGCAATGTAACAGAAGGTTCCTTCACGAATCTTTTTGCTTACATCAACGGCGAATGGGTTACTTCGCCCATTTCCGAAGGGATGCTGCCGGGGATTTGGCGGGACGTCTTCCTGCGAGAGAATGGGGTGGCGGAACGGGCCATCAGCCTGGGTGATCTCGCGACGAGTGAAGAGGTCGTGATCGGCAACTCCGTGCGGGGAGCGATTGCCGTGGGGGAGATCGTTGACGAGGAGTCCGGCGCAGTTGTTTGGAAGGCTTTTGAACCGCTGAGACGCTGAAACCAAAGGAAGCCGCTCAAGAGTTGAGGTATGCTGCGGCAACTGACGATTCGAGTTCATCCATACGCCAACACACGGCTCTTGGCTGAACCTGATCGAATCATTCTTTGCCAAGATGACCAATACGTTTCTGCGTGGAATCAGAGTCCACTCAAAGGCTGAACTTGTCAGACGAATTGAGCAATACCTGACTGAACTCAACCGGACACCGGTTGTATTCCACTGGAAATACGGCCTTGAGTCTATTGTGGTTGTCGAACAAGCTGCATGATATGTTAATTACGAATCACTCTACTAGTTCCCGCGGTGCACAAGGAGATACGCACAATGACACCCAGAGAACGCTACAACGCAATGCTTGACTTCCGCCGCCCTGACAGGCCGTTCATCTGGACCTTCGGAATACGGAAGGCGACGATGGACCAGTGGGTCAAGCAAGGCCACCCGGTGGGCGTCAGCACGGAGGAACTCCTTGGTTACGACTGGTTCAACGGCATACCGATCGCGCCGGCCCACTATCCGCAGTTCGAGAAGCGCACAGTCGAGGAAAAGGACGGCCACGTGACTTACTACGACGAGGAAGGCGCCCTTAGGATAGATGGCATCGAGGCGCAGGGCAGCGGCTTTGTCACCCGCAAATGGCTCAAGTTCCCTGTCGAGTCCAGGGAAGACTTCATCCGCATGAAAGAGCGGTACAATCCCGAGGAGTTGGGCCGCCGGCACGAGACCTTCGATTCGGCCATACAGAACACGCACACTTTCGACCACCCCGCGATGGCTATCATCTACGGTTTCTATTGGACGATGCGGCAGTGGATGGGATTTGAAGGCCTGTCGGTGGCGTTCTACGATATGCCCGAGCTGATAGACGAGATGATGGATTTCATCCTCGACTACAACGTCAGGCTCATGCGCGCGCACTTCTCCGGCGCAAAAATAGACAACCTGATGATAAGCGAGGACATGGCGTACAAGACAGCCTGCATGGTCTCACCGACTCTTTTCAGAGAGAAGTTCCTGCCGCGTTACCGTGAACTCGTGCAGGAAGCAAAGAGCATTTGCGCCGATAAGGTCTTCGTTGACTGCGACGGGCATATTTCAGAGCTGATACCGTTGTGGATCGAAGCCGGGGTGGACGGCGCAAGCCCCGTCGAGATCGCGTCCGAACAGGACATTGTTGACTACGCCGAGCGGTTTCCCCAGTTCCTGTTCATCGGCGGCATAGACAAACGCAAACTGCTGAAGGGCAAGAAGGAAGTCGAGGAAGAAGTCATCCCGAAGGCCAGGAAGCTGTACAAGAGACTCGGCTGGATACCGGCCGTAGATCACGCCGTTCCGGCCAACGCCCCGTTCGAGAACTTCAAGCACATGATTCAGTTGTTGAAGGAGACATGGTGAGGAAGGAAGGCATGAGGTATGAGTCTCTCGCCTGCCTGACTCGTCTGACCCGTCCGCCCCGTCCGATTCCCTCGACTCCTCCGACTCTTCCCCCTCACCGAATCAGCCCTATCCTCGTGACCGGCCAGAACACGAACATCGCCTTGCCTTGGACATACTTCCGCGGCAGAAAGCCCCACCAGTGGCTGTCCTTGCTGTTGTTGCGGTTGTCGCCCATAACAAAGAAGTTGTCCCGCGGGACTTTGACAAGCGGATAGTCGTAATCGGGGTCTTCATTGGTGTAGGGTTCGTTCAGCGGCTTACCGTTGCGAATAACGACCCCTGGTCGAATCACGATATGGGCATCCGAGTCGTAAAAGCGTTCGGCCAAGTCCTTCTTGGAAAGCTTCTTGTCGCCTACCAATAAACAATTCGGAAAGAACTTTATTCGATGGTCGTAGTCCCCAAGCTCACTCCGCATCTGATCATGATTGTACTCCGTTCCATTGATCGATACCAATCCCTGTCTGACCTCGATGGTGTCGCCCGGCGTTCCGATCACTCTCTTGATGAAGTCTTTTTTTCCTTCCTCGGCTTCGAGCGCCGGGGGCGCCTTAAAGACGACTATTTCGCGATGTCTTGGCGCGCGCAGCCTGCATATCGCCTTATTGGCCAAAAGGTGGTCGCCCGACCTGGAGGGCGTGGCGGCAAGCAGCGTCGGCTCCATCGATTCGGAAGGGATAAAGTAAGCCTGCACGATGAACGGCCTTATTATGAGGAAAACGAGCGCAAACGCAAGGCCGAGGCTCTCCGCTGTCTCCGCGATAGTCGTTGACCACTTTTCCTTCATCATCCGGCCCAGGGCGACTCTGACCCCGCCGACCGCCGACAGTATGCCGGCAGGCAAAATACGTTCCTCACGCGGCGTGGGTTTCAAGATAAACCTTATCAGGAAAAGAAAGATCACTATCACAATCACCCACGGCAGGGGCATGTTTGCAAACCATTCCATGCGTCTGAAACTCTCCTCTCGAAGTCTGACAACAACCCAGCCATTCTACCACAAAGTATACGTCCGGTGGGCGCGAACCATTCCCGGGCAACAGTTCAGGAATGGTCGGTACGACTCTCCTCTCTGCTCACCCTTTGGGAAAACACGAGCGTAATCCCCTCTCCCTTGAGGGAGAGGGTTAGAGCCTACCCTGAGCGTAGCGAACGGGGTGAGGGTGAAAGTTCTCTCCATTTCTGTACTCTTACGACGGTTCAGTGTTGCGGGAACGCTATCCGGATACTGGAGCATGTGCCACCTGCCCCCTCTCCCCCTGGGCGGGAGAGGGCTGGGGTGAGGGGGGATCGGATCTGTTATCGTGGTGAGTCTCATAAACTTCCCGTAGAACTGAACTCTCACGGGCGCAAACGATTCCCTCTGACAGTGAACGGCAAACAGTCGCACCCCGTCACCCTCACAATCCCCATAAGCCTCATAAACCTTGGAACCCTCGAATCTTTACAAGCCCGAAGGCCATAGACTATAATTGAACCGGCCGGGGCATGGATCGCCGCCGGCCGGATTGTCATATCGGATAAACACTCGTGAAAGTTGCTCTTGGATCAGATCACGCCGGATACTCCCTCAAAGAACAGGTCGCTCAGTTTCTGCGCGAGCGGGGTGTCGAGCTTACCGATTTCGGGACCTTTTCCGAAGGTCGAGTGGACTATCCGGACGTAGGCGTCCAGGTCGCGCAAGAAGTCGCGCGCGGCAGGTTCGACGCAGGGGTGCTCATCTGCGGCACGGGGATCGGCATGTCCATGACCGCCAACAAGGTGCGCGGCGTTCGCGCCGCGCTGTGCCGCGATGCGGAATGCGCCGAACTGTCGCGGCAGCACAACGACTCGAACGTCCTGGTCCTCTCCGGTTGGAAAACGGCCCGAGACGAAGCGGTCGGGATTGTGGAGAAGTGGCTCGATACGCCCTTTTCCGGCGACGAACGGCATCTGCGCAGGGTCAACAAGATTAACGAGATAGAACGTCGCAACGGAGGAGGAACAGTTCCCGTGGGCATAGCCGGCGCTGAGGCGCTGTCGGACTGCATGACCGCCGACTTGGCCAAGGCCGACCCCGAGGTATTTGACGCCATCAAGGCCGAGGAACGGAGGCAGCGCGATAAGGTCGTCCTGATCGCATCAGAGAACTACGCCAGCCGCGCCGTTCGACAGGCCCAGGGATCCGTGCTGACGAATAAGTACGCCGAAGGCTATCCCGGCAAACGCTACTACGGCGGATGCGAATACGTGGACGTTGTGGAGCGGCTTGCGGTGGAAAGGGCAAAGGAGCTCTTCGGCGCTGAGCACGCCAACGTCCAGCCCCACTCGGGCTCGCAGGCCAATATGGCGGCCTACTTCGCCGTTTTGAGCCTTGGCGACACCTATATGGCTATGAACCTCTCCCACGGGGGGCATCTGACCCACGGCAGCCCCGTGAACTTCTCCGGCAAGCTCTACAACGTGATCCCTTACGGCGTGAGCCGGGAGGATGAGCTTCTTGATTACGATGAAATCCACCGGCTCGCCAAAGAGACTTCGCCCAAGCTGATAGTCGCCGGCGCGACGGTATATCCCCGGATTATCGACTTTCCCCGCCTGCGGTCGATTGCCGACGATGTCGGCGCGCTCCTTATGGTGGATATCGCCCACATCGCCGGCCTTATCGCCGCGGGAGAGCATCCGTCCCCCATTCCGCACGCCCAGATAGTGACCAGCACGACGCACAAAACGCTCCGCGGCCCCAGGTCGGGCATGATCCTCTGCTGCGCTGAACTCGCCGAGGCGATAGACAAGGCCGTGTTCCCTGGCCTGCAGGGCGGCCCGCTTATGCACGTCGTTGCCGCAAAAGCCGTCTGCTTCAAGGAAGCGATGGCCCCCGAGTTTAAGGACTACCAGAAGCAGATTCGGGCAAACGCGAAGGCTCTCGCGGCGACTCTCTCGGCAAGAGGCTTCCGACTCGTCTCCGGCGGAACGGACAACCACCTGATGCTCGTGGATCTCACGCCGATGGGACTGACCGGAAAGCAGGCCCAACTTTCGCTCGACGACGTGGGAATAACGCTGAACAAGAACATGATCCCGTTCGACACCCAAAAGCCTTTTGTCACCAGCGGCATTCGCATCGGGACTCCGGCCGTGACGACCAGAGGTATGCGCGAGCCGGAGATGCAGACTATCGGGGAACTGATCGACGTCACCCTGCGTAACATTGACAGCGAGCCGGCTAAAGAAGATGTGAGGCGCCGCGTGAAAGAACTGTGCGGTCGATTTCCGGTCCCGGCGTTGGAGACGAACTGATGAAGCGCCGCCCCGACTGGGACGAGTACTTTATGGAGATTGCCGAGGTCGTGGCGAAACGGTCCACCTGCCTCCGGCGTCAGATCGGCGCGGTGATCGTCAAGGACAAACGCATTTTGGCAACTGGATATAACGGCGCCCCGGCCGGCCTTCCGCATTGCCTGGAGCTTGGCTGCCTGCGCGACGAGTTGGGCATCGCTTCCGGGACAAGGCACGAGATATGCCGCGCTCTGCACTCCGAACAGAACGCAATCGTGCAGGCGGCGTTATACGGCGTGTCAACCCGGGGATCGACCCTTTATTGCACTCATCAGCCGTGCAGCCTCTGCGCCAAGATGCTGATCAACGCGGGAATCAGCCGTGTAGTGTTCGAGGGCGAGTATCCGGATGGCTTTTCCCTCGAAATGCTGGAGGCGGTGGAGATTCAGATCGTCCGGTTCGCGCGCCGCAAGGAAGCGGCGGAGGTCGTGAAAGAATGATGTCCGCGGTTTTGGCAATTGCGGTTTCGCTGGTTGCATCATATTTCCTGACGCCCCTCGCCGGCAAGGTTGCCTGGAAGATTGGCGCTGTTCATCAGCCCGGCGAGCGCAGAGTCCACACCACCGCAACGCCCGGCTTCGGCGGCCTGGCTATCTACATCGGCTTCACGGCGGCCGTTCTGCTCATTGTGGCCGTGGACAAATCCCTCCGCTTCGACGGACAAGTGATCGCCATTCTGGCGGCCGGCACGCTCGTAGCGATCTTCGGCGCGTTTGACGATAAGTACGACCTGCCGGCGGTTATACAGGCGCTTGGCATTGTCATCGCGACTCTCGTTCTGATCCACTTCGGCATTAAGATATCCCACATCACCAAACCGTTCGATGCGCCGCGGCTTGTCGCCCTGGGCGCGCTGTCGATCCCCATAACCATCATCTGGGTCTTCGGCGTTACCAAGACAGTCGACCTGATAGACGGCCTCGACGGCCTCGCGTCAGGCATTTGCGCTATAGCGGCGACGACCCTCCTTCTGATGGCGATTCAGGCCAAGAGCGCTGAGAACATCAAGCTCGCCGGCTCCTTTCACAGTGTTTCCATAATGGCCGCCGCGCTCATCGGCGCAAGCCTGGGATTCCTGCGACACAACTACCCGCCCGCCAAGATATTCATGGGAACCATCGGCTCTCAGTTCATGGGTTTCATATTGGCATCGATATCCATCGTCGGGGCCTTCAAGGTGGCCACTCTGGTCGCCGTGGCGGTCCCCGTGTTCGCGCTCGGTGTGCCCATAATTGACGCCGCGTTCGTCGTCGTCCGTCGATTCCTTGAGCGCAGACCCGTTCACGTGGCCGACAAGAGCCACGTGCACCACCGCCTTCTGGAACGCGGGCTGAGCCACGGCCAGGTGGTTCTCATCATATACGGTCTCACAATAGCCCTTTCGGCAACTGCTCTCACCCTGTACGCGTGTTCGAGGTGAATATGGACAAGAAGCTCAAGGTTCTGGCCGTCTTCGGCACCAGGCCGGACGCGGTCAAAATGGCTCCGGTTGTACAAGAACTACGCAAATTCCCCGACAAGGTTGATCTCTCCGTCGCCGTCAGCGGTCAGCACCGCGAAATGCTCGACCAGGTTCTGGAGGTCTTTGAGATCAAGCCGGACTTCGACCTCCAGATCATGCAGGCGAAGCAGAGCCTCTCCTCCATCACCTCCCGGTGTCTTGAAGGTCTGGAGGACGTGCTCTCGCAGGTATGCCCGGACCTCGTCGTGGCCCAGGGCGACACGACGACCACTTTCGTTGCGAGTCTCGCGGCCTTCTACCATAAGATCCCATTTGGCCATGTGGAAGCCGGTCTGCGAACCGATAATAAGTACAACCCGTTTCCGGAGGAGATCAACCGCCGGCTGACGAGCGAGCTGACCGATATCCATTTCGCTCCGACCGAGAGAGCCCGGAGGAACCTGCTGGCCTCCGGCGTGCCGGATGAGCGCGTCGTCGTTACGGGCAACACGGTTATCGACGCTCTCCTTGCCGTGACCGGCAGGCCGTTCGTCTTCGAAGACGAGTGGATCGAGGTCGCGACCCGCGACGGCAGCCGGCTCATCCTGGTCACCGCCCACAGGCGGGAGAGCTGGGGAGACCCGCTTCGTTCGGTCTGCCGGGCAATAGCGGAGATAGTTCGACGGCATCCGGATGTCAAGGTAGTCTTTCCGGTGCACAAGAACCCGATCGTGCGGGAAATCGTGTTTCCGGAGCTGGAGTCCATAGACCGGGTCCGGCTGATGGAGCCGCCGGAATATATCCCGTTCGTGCACCTGATGAAGCAGTCATACCTGATCCTTACGGATTCCGGCGGAGTCCAGGAGGAGGCCCCTTCGCTGGGCAAGCCGGTCTTGGTCCTTCGGCAGACCACCGAGCGTCCGGAAGCCGTGGAGGCCGGCAGCGCAAAGTTGATCGGGACGAAGAAGGAAGACATTATCGCCGAGGTCGAATCGCTCCTCGCCAGCCGAACGCAATACGACCGGATGGCGGAGGTCAAGAACCCGTACGGCGACGGGACCGCGGCTCGGCGGATACGACAGGCAATCTTCGCGTATTTCAAAATAGAATGACGCAGTGCGAATCGGGGACTGTCCCAAGCGCAGCGGAAAGAGTTCAGGAATGGTGAGTACGGTCCTTTTCGAGGCTCACTATCGCGAGAGCGCGAGGCAAGCTCCCTCTCCCTGGAAGGGAGAGGACTGGGGTGAGGGTTGAACCTATCAGATGAGACGAAGCGATGGATTTTTCCGCGACCCCGAACTGTTACATGGAACGGGTGGACCGTCCCGATATCTGCTTAGTATGACATGACGAGCAAAGTCGAAACGATAATTGGTGTCATCTGGGGCTTCTTCGTCCGGCTCGCCCTTCTCGCCGGCCTGGTCTACGCTCTGTACCAGGCTCGCTCGATTCTCGTTGCCGTCCTGCTGGCCGTTATGCTCACCTATGTTGTCCTGCCTCTTGTCAACAGCCTCAGCGCCGTTCGAGTGCGTGGGTGGAGCTACAAATCGCGGCGTTTCTGGGCCTGCGTTCTCGTATTCGTCGTGCTCCTTGCGCTCACCGGTGTCGCCGTGCAGTATATCGTTGCTCCTTTCGTCCACGAGGCCAGCGACCTGATTCAGACGGTTCGCAAAGCGGAGAGCTTCGAGAGCCTTTCCAAGCAGTTCTCCGGGTGGTTCAACCGGCTTCCCGATGACATCAGGGACCTGTTCGGCGAGAAAGAGAAGGACCAGGCATGGGACGCCCTGAAGAAATGGCTCCTCAGAGTGGTGGGCAGCACTGTAGCCTGGGGCAAGAACATCCTGGACATCATCCTGATTCCCGTGCTGGCGTTCTACTTTGCACTCGACTATAGATCGCTGCGACGCGAGTTCGTCGGCGCGCTGCCCAAGCGGCGGCGCAAAGAGGCCCTGTACCTCCTCCGGCACGTCGGCGGCATCCTTCAGAACTACATCATCGGTCAGCTCATTCTGTGCCTGATCGCGGGCGCCGTCATCGGTCTGGTCCTGTGGGGACTGGAGATGGACTACGTTCTCGCCCTCGCGGTCTTCGCCGGCGTCACGCGCGCCATACCGATCATCGGGCCGATAATCAGCGGCATCGCCATCGTCGTCCTCGGCCTGTTCAGGAGTTCTCAACTGGGCATGTTCCTGCTCGGAGTCTTCAGCCTGCTTCAGTTCGTGGAGAGCAAGTTCATCCTGCCCAAGTTGATAGGCGACCGGATGAGACTGCACCCCGCGGTGATCATAATCGTCCTGCTGATCGGCTCGGAGTTCTTCGGCATCATCGGCATGTTCGTCGCCGCGCCCGTGGCGGCAATCCTCCGGGAACTGATCCGGTTCTACATCATCGCTCCACGCAACCGGCGGGAGGAGACGGATCCCCAGGACGAGGCGATCGATCTGCCGTCCCCCCACGTCCGTTCGCATCCCATGTAGTGGTTAGTTGCTAGTCGCCGGACAGCCTCGTTGGCCACCCGGACACCAGGGCCGACTCGCGGTAGTTGCAGTATTCAGTTATCAAAGATCAATCTGTTCGTACCATTCGGGCACGAAGGAATTTGCCGTTCTTGTACGAACAGTTTCGTGCTCAGGTTGAGCGTGGAGACCATTTCGTTCGGTAACTTTTTTATTGGACGGTTGTAGGTTGATCGTTAGATCCCGACCGTACGCCTGTTGAACCGCTGAGTCGCGGAATGGTCTGACGCCGCTGAATCACGGGCGGCCAGACTGACCCTGAGTGACCACTAATAGTGAAGAGACGACGGGGGCGGGAGTTTTGTTCCAGGTTGGGGAGAGTTTTTTTCGGGGGGCACGGGCTAGGCGGGAGGTGGGGTTCAGGGAAGAACGCGGATGAACGCCGGTGCGCGCGGATAAACGCAGATGGGGATGGGGATAGCGGGAGTAGAGAAGCCGGATAGCGTGGCGCGACGGTTTGGGAAAGGGTTTGCCGAACGACGGATGATCCCTGTTCGGCGGGCGATCCATGCACTTGACACGTGTGATTCTTTTCTCACGTCAAGACAAGAAGGGTGACACCGAAAAAAGGACTTGGGAGGTCCTGTGCCGAACACGGCTGTGATAGCCCCTGCCCGGGAATAGGTCGGCGTATTTTCCATTCTCGGTCAGGCTGAGAAAAGGATGACGTTGTGGCCAATGTAGACGTTACGCAGGCCGAAGCTGATGCTTTACTTGCGATGGAGAAGTCTAAGATCGATGATCAGGCGTGGGACTACCCGGCGCCTTGGGGCCGGATTTGCGTGCCACTGGTTTCACGAGACAGGCGGGAGAGCTTCCTCTTGGATGTGAGTCGGAGCGGGAAGATCGTGCTAAAGGGCAAGTACCAGAACAGGGCACGACACACGCTCATATTGGCTCGTTATGACTTCGGCGGAGGGCCTCACCGCAACCCTGACGGAACTGAAGTGGACTGTCCACATTTGCATTTGTACAGAGAAGGGTACGGGGATAAATGGGCGTATCCTGCGCCGTCAGAGGCGTTCGCTAATACCTCTGACGACTGGCAGGTGTTGACGGACTTTATGCGATTCTGCAACATAACGGAACCTCCGGTCATTAACAAGGTGCTGTTCATATGATCAACGACATTCAGGAGCTACTCGATAGCTATGTGAGATGGCTCAGGGACAAGACTAAGCTGCGGCAGGTTGATGGGGATTGGGTGGAGATCACCACGCCGTACCTGGACCGGCACAACGATTGTCTCCAGATTTACGCGCGAAGGGAAAATGGGGGCTACATTCTGACCGACGACGGTTACATCCTGGATGATCTGGAGACTTCCGGGTGCCCATTGGACTCCCCTAAACGGCAGGAGTTGCTGAAGACGGTACTCAACGGCTATGGCGTGCAGATGGTCGATGGCGCTCTGCAGGTGCATTCGGCGCCCGATGGCTTCGCCTTTCGTAAGCACAATCTCGTGCAGGCCATGCTGTCGGTCAACGACATGTTCTATCTGGCTCAGCCGATAGTGGCGAGCCTATTTTACGAAGACGTGGTAAGCTGGCTGGATCTTAACGAAGTCAGGTATATGCCCAAGGTGAAGTTCACGGGCAAGAGCGGCTACGACTACGTCTTTGACTTTGGCATTCCCAAATCCCGAACACAGCCGGAACGACTGCTAAAGACGATCACGCATCCAAATCGCGACGCAGCGCAGTCCACGATCCTCTCCTGGCTCGATACAAGAGACGTCCGGCCCCCTGACTCCCGGTTCTACGCTCTGCTGAACGACACGGAGCACGAGGTTTCCCCTGCGATTATCAACGCTCTGCGAAGCTATGAAGTCAGACCTGTACCGTGGAGCAGACGTGAGGATGTGCGGGAGGAACTGGCTGCGTAGATGCAGTCCGGAGGTTCGGGAAGAGGGCTTCGCGAAACGACGAACGTCATGTTGTCACCGCGTCCCGCAAGTCCCGTCGTGCTGCACCCAAATGAATGAGAATCGCGCGGACGGGAGAAGCCATGCGACCTTCTGCGCCAGTGCTCGATATCGCTGAAAATCCGGCAGCGCGAAAGCCAAGCGAACGTCCGCATTTTCGCCGCGCCAGGCTATCATATCGAACAGGGCGTCCTTGAAGTAATGCCCAGCCTGAGTAGAAGGATGTGTGCTTTCGGTCTTACGCGCGTATCCTTTCACGGTTACCCAAAGCGGCCCCGCCCCATCCCTCGCCTCTATGTCCCGGCCCCGTTCCCTTGACGCGCAATCGGCGCACCGGTCGATGGTATAGCCCTGCGCCTTCAGATAGGCAGCAACGCGTTCCTGTACGTTTCCTTCCCAGAACCACTCCCTGCCCGCTGGCTCCGTCTGTGCGTCTTGGTCAGGCGCATCCGGCTCAATGGGTTCCCCGTCCATGGGAAAGTTATGGATTTTGCCGTTCACCACGCGCCGCTCAATCAGTCCCGCTGTTTCGAGTTCGCGACACCGACTGTTGGTCTGCGGCACGTAGCGAATAGCCAAACCCTTTGTGATCTGGCTATCGGTCATACCTTCTGGGTGCAGCCGAACGTAATCAAGGATTCTCTCCCTTACACTTATCAAGAATACTCCTCCCTCTTACCGAAACTATCCGCCATTCCGCTTCGAAGTCACCAATGCGACACCATATATTGTTTCGGGAAACCTGCAATCGCTTTCAAAATCACGTTGGGCTTACGCCAGCGATAGCGATAGGCATCGAGAGAAGAAACTCAAGGTGTTGGAACTCGCGCCGCACTTTCTCGAAGTGTATCATGCCACTGTAGCAGTTCCGGCCTTTCTCGAGTGCTCGTCGTCGGCCAACCTCGCACAGGTGCTTGGCAAAGGACTCGCTGGGAACCATGAGAACACCGACCCGTGCCGAGTGTTGGCGATTTGCCAGCAGAAACTTAATGTAGTCCTGGTAGTAGGTGCGCGCGTTTCCGAACTCCACCTCGACCTGAACGCCGTTCTTCGCAAAGTCGAACTTTAGCCCTAACTGAGGGACGACGCGACCCTCGAACTGCCAGTCCCATTCCCGAAAACTGTTAGAGAAGGCGCGGTTGTAATAGTTCTGGCCTTCGTCTTTGTCGAACGGCACAGTTCGTACAACCGCAGGTATCTCGTTCAGGGCGTTCTCCTCGTCGAACAGCTGATCGGCCCCCGCGTGGAACAACCACTCGTCCACAAACAGATTGGGAAAGAGAGTAGCTTGATACGGGAACGCCTTGACTTCGAACCGGTCGTCTCCTACGTTCGTCAATTCAAAGTAGTCTCCGGTCGCTTGGCCTGGAGCTGTGCCAAACCTGGAAACCAGCCAATTCCTAAATGGCTCACCCGCGCTATTCTCGTACTTTACCTGGACATGCCCTCGCTCATTTCCAAGTCTTCTAAGTGTAACCTGCGCCTCCTGACCGTCAAAGACAAGTCGGATTTGCCGCTTAGAGCTGGCGGCGGGTGCGCCGATCCATGTCTCCGCGTTCTTGGGAACAGCGAACCCCTCTCTGAGCGTGGACTTACCGACCGCGTGTCTAAAAGATTCTCCCATAGAGCTCCTAGGGGCGCGAGCCATTGAGGAAGCACTGGAATGTGCTGTCGAACCTGCCGTCAATGCGCCTAACGCTCTTCTTGCCCGCGTCCAGTGTCTGATGGCGCTCGTGGCTCCTCCAGTTGATCTCTGTTGCTAACAGATGGACGCATTGTCGAATGTGTATTCGCCAATGGTCAAAATGAATCCTTCCGCCGGGCTCACCAGCCCACCCATCGGCAAATCCATAATCCGCTCCGTCTGTCCGTCGTGCGTGATTATGAAGGGGTCTTCCAGGCGGAGGCCGACGAGGTTTGCGGGGAGGCTCTTGAATGGAACGCTGACTCTGCCTACGTCGAGCTGGATGGCAAGCAGATTCTTCACTGCGTTCAGAATGACGGCCCGCCGGCGGTGGTAGCTTCGGCAGCGCCGCTGCGCTCTGCTACCGAAGGATCGGACATGGGTTATGGCCGCCGGAAACCGGAGGTCGAGGAGTTGGGGAAACAGCTCGGTGGCGTGTAGACCAAGCTCTCCGGATGGCTCCGTATTCTGGACTCGCAAAGGCAAACGTGCTAGAATGCGTTTGGAGAAGCACATGGGCGAAATGGTTGAAGTGAACGACGAGGGCAATCTCGTCCTTCCTCAGAAAACAATAGGTTCGGTGGATCCGCACACTCGTTATGTTGTGGAGTTTCACGGCAAGTCGATCACCCTGCGTCCTGTTGAGGGCGAAGAGTTTTGGGCCAATGCCAGTCGGCAGGAGTGGGTAGCGTCTTTTCTCGACTGGGCAAACAGCCCGCGCCCTGTGGCGCCCATCCTGCCTGACGAGGCGCTGCGCCGGGAGTCGATGTACGACTGATGGCGCGGCAGCGGCGCTGCTCTTTGTTACCAAAGGATCGGAGGCTTTTTCCTCGGTCAGCAGTCGGGCTTAAAAGCAGATTCCTCACTGCGTTCAGAATGACGTACCTGCGGCGGTCGTGCACTTCGGCAGCGGCGCTGCGCTCTGCTACCGAAGGATCGAAAATAAGCCTGCCCCCCTCACCCCAACCCCCTTCGTCAGGCTCAGGACAAGGCTCTCCCGCCCAAGGGGGAGAGGGGGATTTGGCGCACCAGCTACGTTGACTCAATGGTGTTGCCGCGAGACTGAACTCACTTCTGTTGCGTTGGCTGGAGAGAGTTTGGTTCCCCGGGACGTTGTGCGAAATTCGACCGCGAAAAAATGGGACAGACGGCATTTTCGCAGCGGGGCTTGTGCAGCATTGACAGGTTGCTCTGCGAAAAAGCGTCAGTCCCCATTTTCGCTGACTCTGCCTGTTCCCGTAAGACTTAACTCACACGAGCCGTTGCGTTACTTGAATCATCCCCTGGAAATCCTGATATAATGGCTGAGGTCGGGAGCCATCACCGTGCTCATCTCCTCCCCTATGTCGGTGTCGGTTCACGCGTAATCGCTGAGGAGGATCTTGGATTTGGGCGTGTTCCCTCAGAAATCGAGCGAGCAATTGCCCGCTGAATCGACCGCCGGAGCTCTGACCCTGCGCGCGGTCCTGGTTGGCCTTATCTGCGTTGCCGGTGAGGCGGCTTTGACTCCGTGCGCTGACTTCCTGCTTCGTGGAACGCTCATAGCCTCCTCGCACCTGCCGATGCTTCCCCTTCTGACGTTTGCCTTCCTGATTGTCATCGTCAACTCAGCTCTGGTCAAGCTCGCGCCGCGGTGGCGTTTCAGCCAGGGGGAGTTGTACGTCGTTTACATAATGATGCTGGTTGGGGCGCTTCTGCCTTCCTTCGGGTTGACCATTTACCTGATCCCAAGCATCAGCGGCAGCAACTACTTCGCCACCTCCGAGAACGGTTGGGCCAAGACCTTCTACCAGCACATCAGGCCGTGGATGGTCCCGTTCGACCCGCAGTCGAAGTCACAATCCGCCCAGGCCGCCATGAAGCAGTTCTACGAGGGCATTCCATCGAGCAGGCCGATCCCGTGGGGAATTTGGGTCAGGCCGCTCACGGCGTGGAGCGCCTTCGGGTTCACGCTCTTCTTTGTGTGGATGTGTCTCTCCACGATCCTGAGAAAGCAGTGGGTGGACAATGAGAAGTTGACCTTTCCGCTGGTGCAGCTTCCGGTTGAGATGGCCCGCCAGGGCGACAACTCCTGCTGGGGCGGCAACCCGTTCTTCCGCGACAAAATGATGTGGCTGGGCTTCGCAATACCCGCCATCCTACACAGCCTCAGCGCAATCCACATGTACGTCCCCAGCGTTCCGGAGATCAATCTAACCGTGTATCTGCACCGCTACTTACCATCTCCGTGGGGCGGCGGCGGCCTCTTTATCATTTTCGTGTATTTCACCGTTATAGGGTTCAGCTTCCTGATCTCATCCGAGGTGAGCTTCAGCCTCTGGGCCTTCTACCTGCTGTTCAAGGTGTTCGAGGCGATAACGATATCCTTCGGGATGGAGCACAAGTTCACACAAAACTACGCCGTGCTGGAGGTCGAGGCCTATCAGATGTTCGGCGCCTTTCTGGTCTTCTTCGGCTACATGGTCTACCTCAGCCGCGGACAGTTGGCGGACGTGGTGCGTAAGGCATTCACCGGAACGAAAGACGTGGATGACCGCAACGAAAGCCTCTCCTACCGTACCGCGTTCTTCGGCCTGATTCTGGGCACGATCTTCCTATCCGGCTGGTGTTGGCTGGCCGGCATGTCTTTCCTGCTTGCTTTTGCGTCGCTGCTGTTCTTCTACCTGATTGCCGTGTGCCTCACTCGCTTCATCGCCGAAGGCGGGATACTCTTTGTCCAGGCGCCGTTCGCGCCGACGGACGTGATAGCCGGCGTGTCAGGGATCGGGGCAATCGGCGCCGGCAGCATTACGGTCCTTTCCTTTGTGGAGAGGATTTTCATGACGCAGCAAAGGGGCCTCCTGATGCCTTCCCTTCTGGACAGCATGAAGCTGTCCGACAGCGCGAGGCTGAACCGCCGCAAGCTTGTCATTGCCATGGCTCTTTCGATTCTGGTCGCCGCGGTCGTTTCTTACGTGACACTGATCTGGATGGGATACCGCAAAGGCGGATGCGTCAATCTGAACTATTGGCTGGCTGCCGGGCCCCCGACCTGGCAGTGCGACGCCCTGAAGCAAGCGATTCTCTCGCCCAAGCCAACAGACCTGTCGAACGCGCCTTTTGCGGTAGTAGGCGCGGCGGTCGCTCTGTTTCTGGTCTACATGCGCGGCACATACGCGTGGTGGCCATTCCATCCGATCGGTTACATCATGGGGGCGTCGTCGCCGATGACCAATCTGTGGTTCTCCATAATGGTGGGGTGGCTTGTCAAGACCCTCATCCTTCGCTACGGCGGCATGAAAGGCTTTGTCCGCGCCCGCCCAATCTTCCTCGGTCTCGTCCTCGGCGAATTCGGAATCGCGGTATTCTGGATGGCCATCAACGCGGTGACTGGAACGAAGGGGTTCTACCTGTTTCTGAATTAGGGGAAGAGCAACCGCGGATTAACGCCGATGAACGCAGATAGCTTCCCAACCAACCTCTCGCAAACTTTTTTCTTCCCAACCCGTAAAACCTATTGACAGCCAGTATATGTAGTATGTTATAGTTCGTGTGCCTACTACATGTAGCGTCTGGCGGCGGGCCGTATGAAATGCCATTTTTGCGGGTTTCAAGAAGATCGCGTCCTCGATTCGCGCTCGGTGCGCGAAGGTGAGGCGATCAAGCGACGGCGGGAATGCCTCAACTGCGGCAGGCGCTTTACCACGTACGAAGAGATCGAGGAAATGCGCATACTGGTCGTCAAGAAAGACCAGCGGCGCGAGCCTTTTGAACGGGCTAAACTGCTGAGGGGGATGCTCGCGGCGTGCGAGAAAAGGCCGGTTGGCGCTGAGACTCTCGATGAGGTCGCGGACGAGATCGAGCGTTCCATCTATAACAGCGGGCAGAGGGAGGTCAGCTCCGCGGAGATCGGCGAGATGGTTATGGACCGTCTGCGGCGGCTGGACCGGGTGGCTTTTGTCAGATTCGCGTCCGTTTACCGGGAGTTCGAGGACGTGACGCAGTTCAAGGAGATAATCGACGTGCTGGATAGGCCGAGGAGAAGGAAAGGTTCTTAGGGTCATAGGGTTTTAGGGTTCTAAGGGTTTTGAGGGTTGGAGGGTTGTAGGTTTGCAGGGTTGAGAGTTGCAAGGTTTGGGGAGCCGACGGGGGATGGTGCGCGGAAGGTTTCACCCTCACCCTAGCCCTCTCCCCTCAAGGGAGAGGGGATTACGTCGGTTCATTCGACTCCCTCGACTCCTTCGACTCTTCCGACTCTGTCTTCGTGGTGTGGTTGAATATTGCGGAGGGTAACGGGATGTT
The DNA here is from genome assembly GCA_030649165.1 of Armatimonadota bacterium. Taxonomy (GTDB): domain Bacteria; phylum Armatimonadota; class UBA5829; order UBA5829; family JAUSEB01; genus JAUSGG01. The sequence goes on along the minus strand of JAUSGG010000007.1, from coordinate 11,895 downwards.
GAGCAAGAACGCGGTCACGGTGCTGGAGAAAAGGTACCTCAGGAAGGATGAGACTGGCCAGGTGATGGAGACGCCGGACCAGATGTTCCGGCGCGTCGCCGATGCCGTGGCTGCCGCGGAGAAAACCTACGGCAAGACGGAAACCGAGACGGCGGGAATCGCGGATGAGTTCTACGGTATGATGTCCGATCTCGACTTTCTGCCGAACAGCCCCACACTCATGAACGCGGGGCGTCCGCTCGGCCAGCTTTCCGCCTGTTTCGTCCTGCCGATCGAGGACTCGATGGAGAGCATCTTCGAGGCGATCAAGCACACCGCGCTGATCCACAAGAGCGGCGGGGGCACCGGGTTTGCCTTTTCGCGCCTCAGGCCGGCCGATGATGTAGTGCGCTCCACAAATGGCGTCTCCAGCGGCCCCATCTCCTTCATGGAGGTGTTCAACTCCGCCACGGAGGCGATCAAGCAGGGAGGCACCCGCCGGGGCGCGAACATGGGCTGCCTGCGGGTCGATCACCCGAACATCCTGGATTTCATCACGTGCAAGAAGGAGAACACCAGGCTCACCAATTTCAACATCTCCGTGCTTATGACCGATGAGTTCATGAGGGCGCTGGACAAAGCCGACGACTACGACCTGATCAGTCCGCGCACTGGAAAGGCCGTCAAGAAACTCGACGCGCGCAAAGTGTTCGACCTGGTCGTGAACATGGCGTGGAAGAACGGGGAACCGGGGGTCATCTTCATAGACCGCATCAACCGGGACAATCCGACCCCCAATCTCGGCCAGATCGAGAGCACGAACCCCTGCGGCGAACAGCCACTCCTGCCTTACGAATCGTGCAATCTCGGTTCGATCAACCTGTCGAACACGATTATGATCGAGGATGGCCGGCCCGAGGTCGACTTCGAGAAGCTTCGGAAGACGGTCAGGCTGGCGGTGAGGTTCTTGGACGACGTCATAGACGTCAACGAATATCCGCTGCCGGTGATTGCGGAGATGACGCGGGGCAATAGGAAGATCGGCCTGGGGGTGATGGGATTTGCGGACATGCTCATCCAGTTGGGGACCCCGTATAACTCGGAGCAGGGTATCCACACTGCCGAGCAGGTCATGAGCTTTATCTCTCAGGAGGCCAAGAAGGTTTCCGTGGAGCTTGCGGAGGAGCGGGGCGTTTTTCCGAATTTCACCGGGAGTATGTACGACCGTCCCGACGGGATGCGTGTTCGCAACGCGACGGTCACCACGATAGCGCCGACCGGCACGCTGAGTATAATCGCCAACTGCTCGAGCGGCGTGGAGCCGCTGTTCGCGGTGTCCTACGTCCGCCGCGTGCTCGACGGCACGGAGATGGTGGAGGTCAATCCGCACTTCGAGAAGGTGGCGCGCGAGCGCGATTTCTACAACGAGAAGCTGATGAAGGAGCTTGCCGCGAAGGGGAGCCTGCGCGGAGTGGAGGGCGTTTCGCCCGACCTACAGCGGATATTCGTGACCGCTATGGACATCTCCCCGACCTGGCACGTCAGGATGCAGGCGGCGTTTCAGAGGTTTACCGATAACGCGGTTTCCAAGACAGTGAACTTCCCGAACACGGCGTCGGCCGAGGATGTTCGCGAGGTTTACCAACTCGCCTACAAGGAGGGTTGCAAGGGGGTCACGATCTACCGCGACGGCAGCAGGGAAGAGCAGGTGCTCAGCTTCGGCGATTCCGGCAAATCCCAGGGCAAGGACGGTGGGCACGTTTCGCGCGCCCCGCGTGCAAGGCCGACGCGGACTTTCGGTTCCACCGAACGGATAACGACGGGCTGCGGGAACCTCTATGTGACGATAAACGAAGACGAGCACGGTCTCTGCGAGGTGTTTACGCAGATGGGCAAGTCCGGAGGCTGCGGCGCGTCGCAATTGGAGGTGGCGGGGAGGCTGATCTCGCTCACTCTGCGGGCCGGTGTGGACGCAAAGTCCATTGTTAAACATCTTCGGGGTATTCGCTGCCCGACACCATCGTGGGACAGCGCAGGACCGGTTTTAAGCTGCGGTGACGCGATAGGCATAGCGATAGATAACTACTTGAAGGCGAACGGCGCGGACACTTCCGACGCGGGCGGCCGGAAGCTTTCGGACAAGCTCGATACGCTCATAGGCGCGTGCCCCGACTGCGGCGGAGCGGTCGAGCACGAAAGCGGCTGCGTAGTGTGCAGGTTGTGCGGTTTCAGTAAATGTGGATAATCCGGTAACACCTCTCCTCCGATCAACGGCCTGGCGTGGCGGCGCCAGGCCGTTGCATATTTGGGGAGGTTGTTGGTTGTTAGTTGTTGGTTGTTGGTTCGCGTACGCGGGTAACAGTTCAGGAATGGTGAGTACCTGCCGGGCAACGTCATTCCGAGGAACGAGGAATCTGCTTTTTCCGGCCACTTTACAGAAGCAGATTTCTCGACTGCGCTGGCGCTCCGCTCCTAATGAAACGCCGGATGCGTTGCGGGAACTACAGGTAGCGATGCCAAAACCTCAGCTAGAAAAGGCCGTTCCCGCAGGATAGGCCATGCGTTTCATTTTGGAGATAACCACGCCCGCGTGGTCGGTTGCTCGAAATGACGTGAGCGGATGCTCTTGCGTTGTTTCGGGAAACCCTTTTCCCGCAACAGGACCCTATGAACCTAAAACCCTATGACCCTAAGACCCTTTGTGCGTTTGAACCTCTATCGGCAGCAGATCGGGGGTGATCAACTGCGCGTCCGGGTCGGCCAGAACGATCGCCCTTTCCACGGTGTTTTCGAGCTGGCGCACGTTGCCGGGCCAGTTGTACTGAAGCATGGTCTCCAGGGCTTCCGGGCTTGCGAACTTGATATCGGAGCCATTGTCTCTCGCGTACTTGCCGATGAAATGCTCGACGAGCGCCGGGATGTCCTCTTTGCGCTCGCGGAGCGGCGGCAGGTTGATCTGAACGACCTGGAGCCTGTAGAAGAGGTCTTCCCTGAACTTGCCTTCCTTGACCGCAGTTTCGAGGTTCTGGTTCGTTGCCGTGACCACGCGCACATCCACCTTTATTGTCTTGAGGCCCCCTACTCTTTCGAACTCTCGTTCCTGCAGGACGCGCAGGAGCTTCATCTGCACGTTGCCGGGAATATCGCCGATCTCGTCAAGGAACAAGGTGCCTTTGTGGGCCATCTCAAATCTGCCCGGTTTCTGGCCTATGGCGCCGGTGAAAGAGCCTTTTTCGTGCCCGAACAACTCGCTTTCCAAGAGCTGTTCGGAGAGCGCCACGCAGACCACCGGCACAAATGGCATGGCCGCGCGATTGCTGTTGTAGTGCAGCGCGCGGGCGATCAGCTCTTTGCCGGTGCCGCTCTCGCCTCGGATGAGGACCGAGGCCCGGCTGCTCGCAACGCGCTCGACTATCTTATAGACCTCCTGCATTCGCCCGCTGCTGCCGACGATGTTGTCGAACTTGTAGCGGGACTTCAACTGCTGCCTGAGGTCCTGGTTTTCGTTTATCAGATGGCGGCGCTCAAGGGCTTTCTTCACGACTACCTTGATCTCGTCCATATCGAACGGCTTGGTTATGTAGTCAAAAGCTCCGAGTCTCATTGCGTCCACGGCGCTCTTTATGGTGCCGTGGGCCGTTATCATGAGGACGGACATGCTGGGGTTGATCTCCCGTACGGCCTCCAGCAGCTCCACGCCGTTCATGTCCGGCATGATCAGGTCGGACATGAGCACGTCGATATTCGGCTCGACGGCCACTATATCCAGCGCCTTTCGCCCGTTTTCCGCCGTCAGAACGGTATAACCGTCTTTGGCGAACGCAGCCTCAAGCACGCGCCGGATGTTCGGCTCGTCATCGGCTATAAGGATTGTGCCTGCTCCGTTTTCTGCCATAACTCTAGTTTACCATATCGGGAAGAGTCGGAGGAGTCGAAAGAGTCGAACGAATCGGAGGATAGAGCGCCTCGCGCATGCGGGATGCCCCCCAGCCCTCCCGGTTTGGAGATTAGAAGTTAGAGGTTGGAAGTTAGATCCCGGACTCGACCCCACCCCAGCCCTCCCGTAAGTGGGGAGGGGGTTACGCTCGACTCCTTCGACCCCCTCCACTCGGCTCACTCCACTCTCTCCACTCATTTCCTTCTGTCGGCGGCGTCCGCCTCGGGAACGGCAATCGGCGTCACTCCGTGCAGCGGCAGGATGATCCCGAAACTCGTCCCTTCCTGCGGCGCGCTCCGCACAACGGCGCGACCACCATGATTTTCCACAATCTTGCGCACGACCGACAATCCCAGACCGGTTCCCTTCGTTTTCGTAGTAAAGAACGGGACGAAAATCCGGTCCAGTTTGTCCGCGGCTATGCCCACCCCGGTATCATGCACCCACAGCTCCGCGCCGCGGCCCGGCGAAGGCTTGGTCTCGACAGTCAACTCCCCGCCCGACGGCATGGCCTGGAGTGCGTTTATGATGACATTGCGCAGCGCCTGGGTTATCTGATTGCCGTCCGCCTCGATCTCCGGCAGATCCTCGCTCAGCTCGCTCTTCAGAGCAACATTGCTCTCGGCAATGTGGACGCTCATCAACTGGAGCGTCTTCTCCACCACGGAGTTCAGGTTCAACGGCTTGAGTTCGAGCTGTATGGGCCTGGCGAAATCCAGGAACTCCGTGGTCAGCCTGCTGAGACCGTTGACCTCTTCGATTATTATCGACAGGAATTCGGAGACGGACGAGTGGTCCTCGTACTCCTTCTGGAGGTATTGGGCCGCGCCCTTTATCGAGCTGAGAGGGTTTCGCAGCTCGTGAGCAATGCTGGCGGCGAGCTGACCCACGGCTGCCAGTTCGCTCATTCTGCGGAATTGGTCCTCCATTTCTATCTCTCGGGTCACGTCTTCGAATATGATGACCAGACCGAGCCTGTCACCGCCACTGTTCACCAACTGCGAGGCGCTGAGGTTCAGGTATGCGGTCCCGTCGGTCGTCTGGAAGCCCAATTTGTAGGCCTGATAGGTCTGTGCGGTCCGAAGCACTTTGTCTATGGTCTGGACGAGGTTCTCGCGGTCGCTCTCGGCGACCCGTACGTCTTCAACCACGTCGCTGTAATGACGCCCGACCACCTGATCATCCGTGAGACCGACTATTTGCGCCGCCGATTGGTTCCAGGTAAGGACGTATCCCTCGCTGTCGAGGGTGATCACGCCCGCGGCTATGCTGCTGAGTATGTTATCCGTATAGCTTGTCAACGCCGACAGGGCTTCGAGCTCTTTGTATATGGCCGCGCTCTGCGAAGCGATTATCGACAGCACGCGCACGTCGTCTTCGGTGTATTGATTGGGGCTGTAACTGTGCACGTTGAGCACGCCAACCACGTCATCCTGCACCACCAGCGGAATCGACATGAGCGACATTACCCGTGAGTTCTCGGGCTCGGACATGCCAAACCGAGGGTCTTCCGCGATATTGGGCGAGATTACGGCCTTACGCTCGCGGACCACCCAACTCACGATCCCATCGTTATCGTCGAGGGTTACGTCGGGCGTCTCGTGGACCGTCCCGTCGCGGCGCCTGGCCGCCTTGGCGGACGCGGCGTTCTGTTCGTGATCCAGCGTATAAATAACGCACTCATCGCACTGAACCAGACCAGCCACGATCGAGACTATCGAATCCAGGGCTTCTTCCAAACTCGCCGCCGAGCTGATCCGCGTGGCAAACTCGTATAATGCCGAGAGTTCCAGAGCTTTCTCGCGCATTCGCTCTTCATAGCGGATAGCGTTCATCAATACGACTGCGGCGTGCGAGACGATGATCGACATGAGCTTCATCTCCGCGGTCCGGAACGACTCTCGTGACGCGCGAGCCAGAATCAGAGCGCCGATGGTAACGTCCTCAGCAATAAGCGGGATGATCGCCGCTGACGGATGTTTCCGCAGCAGACTGCCGATGAATGCCCAGTCATCCTCCAGTCGCTCCAATGGCCGCTCGGCCGAAATGAGCAGCGGGTCTCGAAGCCGCCTGACAGCGTGGGCGGCGTCCTCGGAGCCGCTGGCCTCGCGCAAATCCGACATCACTTTCTGCGACGCTCCGGCCCCACACCGCGCTCGCAGTTCCTGGCGTCGCTCGTCGAGAAGGAACAGAACGCTGCTGTCGCACTTTACCGCCCGCATCGCGACATCCACCAGGAGGGAAGCGGCGTTGTCCAGTCCGTAGGCGGAGCCGATAGCCCGGCTCTGTTCGTAGAGCACGTTCAGCTCGGCGTATTTCTGCTCCATTGCCTCGTAGAGCCTGGCGTTCTCTATGGCTATCCCGGCCTGGTTTACAAATGTGGAGAGCAGCTCTATTCTGTCGGGCTTGATCGGCCTGCCGGTGACCTCGTTATCGACAAGCGCAACTCCGATACAGTTGTCGCGGACTATGACAGGGAGGGCAAGAGCCTGCCTTTCTCTAGCGCCTTCGACGGGATCCGTCGGCTTCAGTCTCGAACTCTGCAAAAAGATCGGGATCTTCTCTTTGGCGGCCATCCCTACCACGCCCTCACCGAGACTCACGCGCTCCTCCGGAGCTTCGCCCGTGGCAAAACCTCTGGCGACGCCAACAACGAACTCGTCGGTCCGAGGATCCCGCAGGTAAACACAGCATCGGTCAAAGCCGACCACGTCCATGATATTTCCGGCTATCTGGTTGAGAACATGGTCCAGGTCCAGGCTCGAACTGATAGCGTGGAGCAAATCGGAGATAATGGCCATGTGCTGAATGCGGGAGTTCAGCCGCGCATAGAGCTGCGCATTTGTGATGGCCAGAGAGGCCTGGTTTGCGAATATGCTGAAGAGTTTCAGATCGGACTGCGTAAACGGCGGCGCGGGCGCGTGGCGCCTGATGCTCAAGACGCCGATTATCCCGCCGACTTCGTCTTTCAGGGGCACGCAGAGCGAGGCCACGACCTCCGGTTTGGGAGACAGCGTTTCCCCGGCGAAACGGGGGTCTTTGGACACATCGAGTATCAGCATCGGCTCGCCGGTCCGCGCCACTTTGCCGGCTATGCCCTCGCCGTATCGCACTCTCGCGCCCCGGACTATGTCTTCGGACAATCCGTAGCTCGCTTCGATGACCAACTGCTCGGTTTCGGGATCTTTCAGGAGGAGCGAGCACGCCTGCGCGTTCATCAAACGGGACGACTTTTCGGTGATCAACCGGAGCGCCTCGTCCAGGTCCAAGGCGTTGATGGCCTGCCCGATCTCGTATATAGTCGCGATCTCGCTTATCCGCTCGTCCGAAACGGCGGAGGCGAGCGCGGGGGACTCCGATTCCGCGGTTCCCCTGGCGATGTCCAGTATAGACCGCACGACTTCTTCGGCTGGGGAATCGGAGCTTGCGAGGAGCGCTATCTGCTTTAGAGCGCCGTTTTCGTCGGAAGGAGATGGCATGTTTATGGGACAGTCCTTTGAAGTAGCGGCTGACGCTAATATTATAGCACAGTTAACGGTGACCGGTGAACAGTGATCAGTGAACAGAACAGCCGACGCTTCTCCTTATTGTTCCACAAGGAGTGACGCACTTGAGAACCGAAGCCTTCGACGCCCTACAATCAGAGTGGGATTCCTCCGATAACTATGGATGTAGGACACGATCATAGGAGTATTATTGAATGGATCATGAAGGGCTTCAACTCGATGTCAGGCGGTTCTGCGGAGCGCCGCTTGTTACCGCAAGAGGGCGCATGGACGGCCGGCACAACGGGATGCTGCACAGTTTGCTCCGCTCCTTCAAGTGGAAAGGTTACGACAACATCATCCTTGACCTCAGCGAGGTGAGCCTGGTCGGAACGGAAGGCCGGGACGCGCTCCTCGAAGTCATGAACAAGTGGAGCCCTGAGATGGACGTGCATTTGGTCGCGGCGGGAGAGGTCGCCGCGGTTCTGGGTTCTCAGAGTCTCCCGTTCAGGTCACACCTTTGCTCCAGCGTTGACTTAGCCGCGGAGGAAATCTGCCGAATGCGCAGAGATCCCTACAGATCGATAGCGGCGGAAGTCGAAGACGGCTCCGAAACGCTCCGGCTGGCGGCGTGATTTGCGGGATTTAACCACAGATGAACACAGATGGACACGGATAGGGAAATGGAGGTCGGCGCTGAGCGCTGAGTGACCTCCCCCTAACCCCCTCCTAAGTAAAGCACGGTATCAAACTTGCGCTGACCCGATCCTTCGGTAGCAGAGCGGCAGCGACGCTGCCGAAGGAGTCAGCAATGGGACTCGTGTGCAAGGCATTTCCCGTGAATCACTTCGAAGGAGGGGAATGTGTAACAGAGTGTGAATTGCCTCGCCCAAGCAGGTCCGGCCCGGCGCAGATGCGCCGGGCCGGATTACGTTAAGGGTGGATGGGACCGATAGGACCAATGGGACGAATGGCCGGAAGGCCATCACCCAACACCCATCACCTTTTCCCCACTATCCTTCGGCTACGAATTTGGCGACCATATCGCCGACTTCAGTCGTGGAATAACCCATCCTGCCGGCGGCCATACTCTTCAGCTTCTCGCCGGTTACCTTGGCTATTGCCTTGTCCACGAGATCAGCGGCCTTTCGCTCCCCGATCTCCTCCAGGAGCATCTGGACCGCCGCAATCGCCGCCAGCGGGTTGATGACGTTCATATTGGTGTACTTGGGCGCGGAGCCGCCGATGGGCTCGAACATCGACACGCCCTCCGGGTTGATATTGCCGCCGGCCGCAATCCCCATGCCGCCCTGGATCATCGCGCCCAGATCGGTGATGATGTCTCCGAACATATTGTCCGTAACGATCACGTCGAACCACTCCGGGTTCTTGACCATCCACATGCAGGTGGCGTCCACGTGGGCGTAGTCGGGCGTTATGTCGGGATAATCCTTGGCGACTTCGTGGAAGGTCCGCTCCCACATATCGAACGCGTACGTGAGCACGTTCGTCTTGCCGCAAAGAGTGAGCTTATTGTGTTTGTTGCGCTTTCGGGTAAGCTCGAAGGCGTAACGGCAGCAGCGCTCGGCCCCCTTGCGGGTGTTGATAGACTCCTGGACGGCGACCTCGTCCGGTGTCCCTTTCTTCAGAAACCCGCCGGCGCCGGTGTAAAGGCCCTCGGTGTTCTCGCGGACCACGACAAAATCTATGTCCTCGGGCCCCTTGTCCTTCAGCGGCGTCCAAACGCCGGGGTAAAGCTTGACCGGGCGCAGATTGATGTACTGGTCCAGCGCAAAGCGCAGGGCGAGTAGAATTCCCTTCTCCAGGATTCCCGGCTTCACGTCCGGATGGCCGATGGCGCCCAGGAAGATGACGTTGAACTGTTTCAGCTCATCCGCCGCGGACGGCGGCAGGACCTCACCGGTGGCAAGATACCGGTCGCCTCCCCAGTCGTAGGTCTGCGTCTCATATTTGAAGCCGGCCTTTTGCGCGGCGGCCTCAAGGACCTTCAAGCCCTCTCTTACTACTTCCGGGCCCGTCCCGTCGCCCGGAATGACCGCGATCTTGTGCATTTATACGATTCCTCCTCAACGCTGAGGAGTTATGCGCGGGTCGAGGGATTTCCTTCAAGGGATAGCAAGACGAAACCGCCGATGAACGCGGATGAATCCCAGGGGATCTGATAGCTTTCAGCTATCAGCTTTCAGCCTTCAGTTACCGGCTCACCGCTACGGCGTTTCGTTGTGCAACCACTGTTTACCGTTCACTGTTCACTGTCCACCATTCACTTCCCTATTGACCCTCGTCATTCGCGGCTGGTACAATTGGCCGAGGGGAGCAAATGGCTACACTGCCGCTGTTTGATGACGATAATCAGGGCCGGAAGCGCCGGGGACCGAAGAAAGGGATATCGAAGCCGCTGCCGTATTGCGACCTCGACCTTGCCTGCTGGAAGGAATACCCGGAGGTGGATACGGACTCGCTGTGGGTACTGAAAGGCCGGGCGAAGGGCGACGGCCACAAGCTCGACTACCACGGCAACTTCATCCCGCAGATTGCGACCCAAATATTCACTCGCTACTCGAAGACGGGCGATATTGTGCTGGATATGTTCCTCGGCTCGGGCACATCGGCCATCGAGGCCGTCAATATGGACCGGCGGTGTGTTGGGGTCGAGCTGAAAGAGAACCTGGCGCAGCACGTTCGCGGCAAGATTCCGCGCGACAAGCTTGGCTCGGAGATACGCATCATTCAGGGCGACAGCGCGTCCAGCGAAACCGTCACCGATGTTAAGAAGACCCTGCAGGCTATGGGCGCGGAACACGCGCAGCTTCTGATGCTTCACCCACCATACGCGGACATCATCAAGTTCAGCGACCTGCCGGAGGACCTGTCCAATGCCGAATCCACCGATGATTTCCTGAAGATGTTCCGGCGCGTCGCGAAGAACGGCTATGATCTACTGGAGCCGGGCCGCTTCGCCGCGCTGGTCATTGGGGATAAGTACGCGGCCGGCGAGCTTGTCCCGCTGGGCTTTCTCTGCATGCAGCAGATGAATGACGTTGGATTCAAGACCAAGTCGATTATCGTGAAGAACATAGAGGGCAACGAGAAAGGCAAGGGGAAGAGCAACAACCTGTGGCGGTATCGGGCGCTGGCCGGAGGGTTTTACATTTTTAAGCACGAGTACGTGATGGTGTTTCGGAAGCTGGAGTGAAACAATTGGAATACGTAAAAGCAAGATTGGTAAGAGCGCTTCTTGCGCATTTCGAGCAGGATGACAGGCGGGTCGAGCACGCGCTTCGAGTGATGGCATGGACTGAGGAGATACTGAAGTCGGAGACAGCGGACCGCGACATTGCTCTCGCCGCCGCGCTGCTGCACGACGTCGGGATCAAAGAGGCCGAAGCGCGGCACGGGACGTCCTCAGCGCGCCTTCAGGAGAAGTACGGACCCGACATCGCGCGGGAGCTTCTTCAACACATAGACTTCCCGTCCGACAAAACGGACGCGGTTTGCGCTATCGTGGGCAGACACCACACCAGGCGTGGTGTAGACAGTCCCGAGTTCAGGATTCTGTGGGACGCTGATCTGTTGGTCAACACCGCGGACGCCGGCAATATCGACCGCAAGAAGATGGCGGCGCGCGTCGATAGTCTATTCACAACCGACAGGGGCCGCGAACTGGCGAAAAAGCTGTTTCGGGAGTGAGGAGACCTTCGGTTGGCTGTGGTGACGCGATGACCTCCCCCTAACCCCCTCCCAAAGGGAGGGGGAATTGCCTTCGACTCCTCCGACTCACATCGCCCCGAATATGAACGCCGGAGCCTGCATCGGATCAGGGTTGGCCTGCAGGTAGTAACGTCCGAACTGCGTGTAGACGATGATGCCCGCGGAGCGGTCGTCACCGTCACGGCGCGAGGTCTTGACTTCCTCGACTTCTTGGGACGCGGCTACGCCGCGTCGACCCATACGCCTCAACCTGCGCATAGCTGTTCACCTTCCTCAGCCGCCGGTTCCTGTCCATCCTCCGGCGCGACGGCGACCACGGCGGTCTTTTCCTCATCGAACAGCTTCAACAGACGGTCTTCCGCCTGAGCGGCTATCCTTGCATAGTGAAACGCGGACTCCTCGGCCATTACTACCTCCACTCGGTTTAACCTCGGCACTTATTACTTTCCACAAGCCGGATGGGGGCTAAACTGAAGCGAGGCCGTTGGGGCGAAAACCGGCGCTTGTGCCGGGAGGTAGACAGCTTGATTTGAAACCGCCGATGAACGCAGATGAACGGAGATAGGGAGCGACGAGTTCCCGCTAAGTGCTGAGGACTGAGGACTGAGGACTGAGGACTGAGGACTGAGGACTGAGGACTGAGGACTGAGGACTGAGGGCTGAGGGCTGAGGGCTGAGGGCTGAGGGCTGAGGGCTGAGGGCTGAGGGCTGAGGGCTGAGGGCTGAGGGCTGAGGGCTGAGGGCTGAGGGCTGAGGGCTGAG
>JAUSGG010000245.1 GCA_030649165.1 Armatimonadota bacterium | reverse complement strand
GGCACGCCGCAAGCGTTCGTCCTGAGCCAGGATCAAACTCTCCATAAGAAATCTGAAACCGGAAACCATAAGCCTCCGGCGTCTTGACTCTTAGTTGGAACTTTCAGCGGAGCGGCATAAAACCAAAAAAGAACCCGAAGGTCTTTTCAGGTTCTTAAGCCTCTCCACTTTGTTGAAACTCACCTGACCTTACATTTCGCACGCTCACACTATCTGGTTTTCAAGGTACAAGACTACTTACCCCGGAGAACTCCCGCGGGCATTTGTATTATACCCATCCACATACCCCATGTCAACAAAGTTTTCGGCAGCGCAAATCCCCCTCTCCCTGGAAGGGAGAGGGAAGGGGTGAGGGTTGAACCTCAGGAAATGAAATCACCTAATGCCGAAGAGACGAAGACCTTAGTTGCCAAATCTCCGATCCTTCGGTAGCAGAGCGGCAGCGACGCTGCCGAAGGACGCCGCCACCCATCCCAGATGGAGGAAATCCGAGCCCTCGCCACAAACATGAAAGTGCAGCCATGCAAGCTGCGTAAACCCTTTGCCGGTCGGTTTCGTCTATATCCACGGAACCGCTGGCCGCAAATTCCGACATCAAGAGACTCCTGGAGGTCGTTATGCGAATCCGACGCACACTGGCGCTCTTCCTACCAGTCGTCCTGATCGTCTTGCCCGCGGTCGCCGGCTACTCGGCCATAACCGTGAAGCGGGAGTTCACCCTTCCCACGTTTCAGGGCTATCCGTACCGCCCGCGGGTCACCGGCGACTGGGTCATAGCCAATCAGAACTCGGAAAAGAATAACAACAGCGCTTGCCAGGCCGTCAACGTATACAACCTCGTTACGGGTGAAGCGACCTGCGCGCTTGAGGGCAAGGCCTTCTGGCCGGAGGCCGGAGGTAACTGCGCCGTGTGGACAGTAGACCCGCCTTCGAACATCGGGGCGTTTCTCGCGCAATCAGGAAACGTCACCCCAGACTGCGGCAAGTCGAACCTCGTCATCCTGGACCTTGCTGCGTCGCGATACTACACACCCGCATTGCGCACCCGCAGCGCCTATCAGTACGATGTATGGGGAGACTACGTCGTGTGGACCGGCAGGGGCGGCGACGCCCCCGTTTGTTTTGCGAACGTGAAGACCGGGAAGCAGCAGACCCAAATCACGCAGGGCCGAATGCAGCGCTATCAGCCGACCATTTGCGGGAATCTCATCATCTGGCTGGAGGACGACGATGCCTCGAATCAGCAACCGAATTCCGTGCCCCTCCAGTTGCGGGCCTACGACATTGCCACGGGCCGGCATATCAATATCCCCCAGGACGCCAACGTCCGCCACAACAGCCCCTGCACCGACGGCAAAACTATCGTATGGTGGCAGTCCAAACCCAACGTGGTCATGGGATATGACGTGAAAACCGGAAAGACCTCCAAGATCGCCGACGGCTATTTCCCGGACATCGATAACGGTGTGGTCGTCTATATGAAGCATGACAGCAAGGTGTACGGCAAAGATTTGAAGAGCGGCCAGGAATTCCTGATAAGCAAAGGCATTTCCAACCAGGGACCCAGCTTCTGCGGCAAATGGGTCGTCTGGACCGCCTCGTCACTCGACAACAAAATCCACTGCGCGGAACTGAGCGGGATAGGGAGCAAGTGAACAGTGAGCGGTGAACAGCCAACCACCGCAAATCCCCTCTCCCTATGAGGGAGAGGGCAAGGGTGAGGGTGGAGCTTATCGCAAATGAACACCCCTTCAGCATTGCTAACTCGTTCCGCGCAGTAGAATCGAGCTAACCCCCTCTCCCCTTTGCGGGAGAGGGCAAGGGTGAGGGTGGAGCTTATCGCAAATGAACACCCTTCAGCATTGCTAACTCGTTCCGCGCAGTAGAATCGAGCTAACCCCCTCTCCCTATGAGGGAGAGGGCAAGGGTGAGGGTCGAACCTATCGCAAATGAACACCCTTCAGCATCGCTGAGCCTGAATCCGCCGGACGCGCTATTCCGTCTGCCTCGTTCCGCGCGGCTGCCTGTTCCTCAATAGCCGGCGCGGACGGTTTCCTGCCCTGACTCCCCACAGCGGCTTCGCCAACTCCGACTCCCACTTTGCGAGCAGATCCTCCATTTCCTTTGCCTTGTCGGGGTTCCGCGTATATAGGTTTGTCTGCTCGGCGATGTCGGATGACAGGTTGAACAACTGCGGCTTGTTCGCTCCGGTCTTCACCAGCTTCCAGTCTCCCTTTCTGGCAGCATGCTGGCCGCCCATGCGCCAGAACAATGCCTCGTGCGGGGTCTTGTCGGAGCCTTTCACCAGGTACGGCAGCAGGTTTACTCCATCGAACTTGGCGTCCTCCGCCTTAGCTCCCGCGGCGGCTACGGCCGTTGGGGCGATGTCCAACGCAATGACCGGCTTGTCGTAGACCTTCCCTTCCGGCAGTCGCCCATTCCACTGGACGCAGAATGGAACCCGGATGCCGCCCTCGTAGACCATGCCTTTGGCTCCTCTCAGGGGGTCGTTCTTGCACGTGGTCTCACTGGTCGGCCCGCCGTTGTCACCGAGGAAGAAGATGAGGGTGTCCTTTTCCAGCCCGTTGTCCCGGATGGCCTTCAGCGTCTCGCCGACTGCGTCGTCCAGGGCCGAAAGCATAGCCGCGAAAGTCCGCCGTTTATCGTCCTTGATCGACGGGAACCTGTCCAGGTACTTCTTGGTAACCTGCATTGGGTTGTGTACGGCGTTGAACGGGAGGTACAGGAAGAATGGTTCCGCCTTGTGTTTCTCGATGAACGCCCTGGCCTCCTGGCCGAACGCTTCCGTGAGGAACCGCGACTCTTCGACTTCTTTGTCACCCCGCATTATCCCCGGCAGCTTTCCGTCGTCGGCCAGATATGCGTTTCCGCCTCGCAGCACGAAACCGAAGAACTCGTCAAACCCTCGGTCGAGAGGGAAATAGCCTTTCCGGTGGCCCAGATGCCACTTCCCTACGATTCCCGTGGCGTACCCCGCCGACTTCAGTCTGGAGGCAATCGTGGTCTCGGTCAACGGCAGACCGAACATGGCCGCCGGTGGTCCGGGATTGAACTCATGTCCGAACCTCTGGCTGATATCGTCCTGTTATCAGGCCGGCGCGTGTCGGACTGCAAAGAGGGCAGGACACGTAACCGTTAGTGAACCGCACGCCGCCCTTGGCAATGGCATCGATATTGGGCGTCGGAATCTCTTTGTTTCCCTGCATTCCCAGTTCGCCGTAGCCAAGGTCGTCAGCCAGGATCACCAGTATGTTCGGCTTTCGCGCGCTTCCGCCGGACGACCTCTTGGCGGCTTCCGCTATTGTTCCCAGCCCATCGCCGACCGCGAGCGCGGCTGATCCCGCGCCTACGAGCGCCAGGAACTCACGACGTGTAAGCTGTCTCGGTGTCACGGCTGCGTCCCCCCTTGGATTCTATGGTATCCTTCCCATCAGACGTATGGATCAGCTACAGGTTACTGGACTGCGTCTCCGATTCGTTTCCTATCCCTCCAGGTATCATACCTGGAGGGATGAACCACCAGCCCCCTCGCTTGTGATATAATCTGTACGATTTCCGACCAGCGCCGGAACGAGGGAGGCCGCCATTGCCGGACGACACCAAGTTCGAAAAAATACGCCTGCTCGAAGACCAGCCCATCGAGCAACTGGAATTCGACCACCTCGGCCTCATGCCCTGGGCCAAAATGATCGCCGGCGCCGCCGTCGGCACTCGCGGCCCTTTCACCATCGGCGTTCACCAGAGGTGGGGCCACGGCAAGACCACACTCCTCCGCCTGGCTCAGCGCCTCATCGAGAAAGAATACAAGGACGATGCGGTCACCGTCTGGTTCAACGCCTGGCAGTTCGAGCGCGAAGAACACCCCCTGTTCCCCCTCATAGGCGCAATTGCGGACGAGGTCGAACGAAGCTCCACTAAGAGCAAAGCGAAGGCCGGACTTCAGAAGGTCGGAAGCTCGCTGCGAGCGCTCACCCGCGGGATGAAGTTCAGCGGAGAAATGGGTGTCCCCTTGTTGGCCAAGTTCGGCGTTGAGTTCGACGCCGATAAGGCGCTCCAAGCCGAAGAGCTGATAGGCAAGCAGAGCGACCCCCTGCAGGCGGAGATGATGTACCACTCCGCCTTCCGTACGCTGGAAAAGGTTTCCAGAGAGGGCGATGGGTTCAAGATAGTTGTCTTCATCGACGACCTCGACCGCTGCCAGCCCGACAAAGCTGTGAACCTCCTCGAAAGCGTCAAGCTCATACTCTCGCAGCCCGGCTTCGTCTTCGTCCTTGCGGTCGACCGCGAAGTGATCGAGTGCTACTTGGAGAAGGAATACGCCAAGCGCTGCGGAGATGAGAATAAGCATTTCGGCAGGTTCTACCTCGACAAGATAATCCAGCTTCCCATCTACATCCCAAGCCACGCCTCCAGGTTCGATGTCTACGTGGAGCGGGTTGTCGATAGTCTCGATAGCGATTATGGAAATACCGAGCAGTTAAAGGCCCTGCGGAGCGTCCAGCACGTGCTTGCGACGGGCGCGGAGAATAACCCCCGCAACCTGGTGCGATTGGTCAACAACTTCCTCCTCGACTGCAGCCTCTGGCCGCTGATCGACAGGAAAGGCGACAAGAAGCTCTTGAAGTATCACAAACTCACTCAAGACGTGGCTTCCGCGCTTGCGTTTGACCGTATCCTTCAGCGTATACTCCGGGACATGCACGACGAGTTCATCCGGGACGACGAGCTTTGCGAGGCCATTCTTGAAGATGGTTTGGACAGGTTGATTGAAGAGGCTGACCAATCCGCCGCCAGAGAAGAGCTGGGTGGAATGCAACCGGTGCGTCGCACTCATGGGCTCATCAAGAAGCCTGACACATCCGCCGCTGGACAAGGAACGCCGGACCAGCCTCGACCCCGCTCCCAAGCACAGACCGTGGACAACCGGGTGCAAATGGCTCGGCGGCTGCACACTCACGCGCAGTTGTTGGAAGCCCTCCGCGAGCATGGCCAAAAGTGGCTAACAGACCAGACCCTGCGAATCGTCGTCCACGAGTTTTCGCAGTCATCGAGGGCGGAATCCGCAATGCCCCAATTCGAGGAGCATCTGGCATCCGCAATCCGCAAGAGTCTGGGATTGGGCCCGGAAGAGCCGATCCCTTCTGACCGGCTTGGCGATGTGACGAGGCTCTACCTGAGTGGAACCGGCGTGACCGACGCGGGCCTCCGGGAGATCGCCAAGCTCACGAATCTGCAATGGCTCGACCTGTCGCGAACCGGCGTGACCGACGCGGGCCTCCGGGAGATCGCCAAGCTCACGAATCTGCAGGAGCTCGGCCTGTCGGGAACCGGCGTGACCGACGCGGGCCTGCGGGAGATCGCCAGGCTCACGAACCTGCAGGGGCTCTTCCTGGGTGGAACCGGCGTGACCGACGCGGGCCTGCGGGAGATCGCCAAGCTCACGAACCTGCAAGCGCTCGGCCTGTCGGGAACCGGCGTGACCGACGCGGGACGAAACGAGCTGAAGCGGGCATTGCCAATGCTTGGAATTGGCGGTTAGCGGCGAGGGCCCCCCGATGCCCGATCCATCAATCCGCTCCCCATCCGCGTCTATCTGCGTTCATCTGCGTTCATCTGCGTTCTTCCCTGAACCCAACCCCGCGCTTAACCACCAACCCCGCAAAGCGAAGTTTGACAACATCCCGCCCAGTCGATATACTACTCTGAGGGAACGGAGAACCCTTCCGTTCCCTATTTGAATGATTGAGCTAACATAGTGTTTGATAGCCTGAGCGAGAAACTGCAGTCCGTGTTCAAGCGGCTGCGGGACAGGGGAGCGCTCACTGAGCGGGACGTTGACGAGGCGTTGAGGGAAATCCGCCTGGTGCTCCTCGAAGCGGACGTCAACTTCCGCGTTGTGAAAGATTTCATTGCCCGGCTGCGAGAGCGGGCTGTTGGCCAGGAAGTGCTGCAGAGCCTCTCTCCGGCCCAGCAGGTCGTGAAGATCGTCAATGAGCAGCTCGTTGAGCTGTTCGGCGGCGAGGCGGCCAGGATGGCGACTGCTCCAAAGCCGCCGACGGTCGTAATGCTGATCGGATTGCAGGGCTCGGGCAAGACGACTTCCGCCGCGAAACTGGCGAACATGCTGAAGAAGCAGGGGCGGAATCCGCTGCTGGTCGCGGCCGACGTGAAACGACCCGCGGCCGTGGAGCAGCTTCAGGCGCTCGGCAGCCGGCTTGGGGTCAACGTCTACAGCGGCGCCGGCAAAAACGCCGTAACAGTTTGCCGGGATTCGGTCGCCGGGGCGCACTCCGGCGGGCACGACTATGTGCTGCTGGATACAGCGGGACGGCTGCACATCGACGAAGAGCTCATGGCGGAGCTTGCGGAGATCAAGTCTTTGGTCAGGCCGCACGAGATCCTGCTCGTCGTCGATGCAATGACCGGCCAGGACGCGGTAAACGTTGCGCAGGAATTTAACGAAAAGCTGGACATAGACGGTGTTCTGCTGACCAAGCTGGATGGCGACGCCCGAGGCGGGGCTGCCCTCTCTGTCAAAGCTGTAACCGGAAAACCGATAAAGTTTGTCGGGACGAGCGAGAAGATGGACGGTCTGGAGCCGTTCCATCCGGACCGCATGGCGTCTCGAATCCTTGGCATGGGCGACGTGCTCAGCTTCATCGAGAAGGCGGAGGAGGCCATCGATGAGGAGAAGGCCAAAGAACTTGAACGGAAGCTGCGCCAGAACGAGTTCGATTTCGAGGACTACCTGGACCAGCTCCAACAGATGAAGAAAATGGGGCCGCTCGACCAGTTGCTGGGTATGATTCCCGGCTTGGGCGGCAAATTGAAGGACGTGCAGATAGACGAGGGCGAGCTTCGCAAGGTCGAGGCGATCATCAGGTCGATGACCATTGAGGAGCGGCGGACGCCGTCGATTCTCACCGGAAGCCGGAAACGCAGGATCGCGCTGGGAAGCGGGACCAGCCCGCGGGACATAAACCGGCTGCTGAAACAGTTCGAGGAAGCGAAAAAGATGATCCGGACAATGTCCGGAATGGGCGAAGCGGGACGGCGCAAAGCCTGGCCGTTCAGTCAAGGTTTTTAGGTTATTAGGTTTATAGGTTCTTAGGGTTTGAAAGCTGACAGCTCATAGTTAAACAAGGGAGGATGTATATTGGCGGTTAAAATCAGATTGCGAAGGATGGGCGCGAAAAAAAGGCCCTTCTACAGAATCGTCGTAGCCGACGGCAGGTCGCCGAGAGACGGCAGGTTCATCGAAATCATCGGGTATTATGACCCGAACAGCCATCCACCGATCATCAAGCTCGATCGCGAGAAGGCCGATCTCTGGTTGAGCCGCGGCGCGCAGCCGACGGATACCGCGAATGCGCTGATAAAGCGCATAGGCGTGTTCCGGGAGCAGCCCGCTGCTGAAGTTGAAGCTCCCGTTGCCAAAAAGCCGTCGAAGAAGGCTGCTGTCAAGGCTGCCAAGGCTGAAGCCCCAGCAGCCGAAGCTCCGGCAACTGAAGCTCCGGCAACTGAAGCTCCGGTAGCCGAAGCCCCGGCCGTCGAAGCGCCGGCTGCGGAAGCCCCTGTTGTTGAGGCCGTTGCGGAGGAAGCTCCTGCCGCCGAGGCTGCGGTGGAAACCACAGAGCCCGAGGTGACTGTCGCGGAGGAACCGGCTCCGGAAGCCGTCGCCCCGCCGGTAGAGGAAGATGCTGCTCCCGCGGTTGAGGCTGCCGCCGAGGCTGAGCCGTCCGCTGAAGCTCCGGCTGAAGAGCCCGCTGCGACCGAGGAGCCCGCGCCAAAACCGAAAAGGGGGCGTAAGCAGGAGTGAAGGACCTGATAGAGATCCTGGTCAAGGCGCTGGTGGACCACCCGGACAATGTTGACATCAGAGAAGTGTCCGAGTCGGACTCCGTCACCTACGAGATCAGGGTGGCCGAAGACGACATGGGCAAGGTCATAGGCAAGGGTGGGAAAATCGCAAATGCGCTCCGCACGGTGGCCAAAGCCGCCGCGATGAAGGACAGAACTAGAGTATACGTCGAGATCGTCCAGTAGAGAACACTGGAGTGAACGAGCGGCAGCCGTCATTCTCCGATCCTTCGGTAGCAAAGCGGCAGCGCCGCTGCCGAAGGACGCCAGTACGATGCCCGGTGTTTCGGGAGTCTTGCTCCCGAAACGGCATTTTGTTAGCAGAATACCGGAGCGAACGAGCGGCGCCTGTCATTCCGAGGAGGAACGACGAGGAATCTGCTTTTTCCCGGTGTTCCCGGTGTCTTGGGACTTCAGTCCCGAAACGACTAAACAGCCCATCCGGCTGACGGCTGATAGCTGACAGCTCAACAAGCTATACAATCAGGAGTTGCCTAAATGCACGTAACGCGTCCCGTAAAGCTAAAAGTGATAGTGACCGACGAGTTCAAGAAGGAGCTTCAAGGCGAGCTTCAGTCCGTCTTGGACAGAATAAACGCGTCATCTCAGCGTCTTCAGTTCCAAATGGACGCTTACGTGCCGGAGTTGGCCAAGACGGATATGAACCAGGCGATCCAGGTGCGGCGCGCGCTGGAGTCCGAGCGTCAGAAGTTTGATGACGCAAAGAAGGAGATAAGCCAGCGAATGGATGAGGCCCGCAAGCTGGAACTGGACTCCGAGTTCGAGCACGGTGAGTTGGAGAGCATGGTCGAGTTGAAACCCGGCGACAGTTTCGAGGACAAACTCCGCAACGCCGAAGTGATCGTCAAAGACGGCAAGGTCGTGGAGATACGGGGAGATTGACCAAAGATCCCGGCGCTGAGGTCGTCATAGGCGAGATAGTGGCTCCATTTGGGATTCGGGGAGAGGTCAAAGTCAGGCTCGACACCGACTATCCTGAGCGATTTCTCGATATGAGTGAGGCGACGCTGCGCGCGCCGGACGAATCGCGGAGGACGCTGAAAATCGAGGGCGTCCGGTTTCACAAGGGACTCGCGCTCATCAAGTTCCAATACTGCGACGACATGAGCGCCGCCGAGGAATTGCGCGGGAGCTATCTGGTCATTCCGGAGTCGGAGCTCCGGGAGCTGCCGGAGAACGAGTTTTACATACATGAGATCGTCGGGCTTTGCGTGTATACGGTGGACGGGCGCGACCTCGGCGAGATACTGGAGGTCATTCGCGGACCGGTCAACGACGCATACCTGACAAGCGAGGCTATCATCCCCGCGCTGAAGTCCGTTGTGCGCGAGGTTGACCTCGAAGGTCGTAGGATGATCGTGGATCTGCCCGAGTAAGAGTGAGACTTGGTTATTACGACTATCTTCGCTGCTAACTCTAGGGAGACGTCGAGCGTAATCCCCTCTCCCTTGAGGGAGAGGGTTGGGGTGAGGGTGTGAGTTCTCTTGATTGCTGAACTGTCACCTGCTCGATTCGGATTCGGAGTGACGGGATGAGAGTCGACATATTGACTATATTCCCGGAGATGATCCAGGCGGTCGTCGGCTGCAGCATTCTGAAGCGCGCGCAGGACAAAGGCGCTCTGACGCTTGCGGTCTGGAACATAAGGGACTTTGC
Source organism: Armatimonadota bacterium (assembly GCA_030649165.1). Classification (GTDB taxonomy): domain Bacteria; phylum Armatimonadota; class UBA5829; order UBA5829; family JAUSEB01; genus JAUSGG01. Next base: position 8,813 of record JAUSGG010000245.1, on the reverse strand, counting down.
GCGCGACCGGCACAGGAGCACGGACGACTATCCGTACGGCGGCGGGGCCGGGATGGTCATGAAGCCCGAGCCGGCGTTCGAAGCCGCCGAGACCGCGATGGCCGCGGAGCCGGGCAGGAGGCCGCACGTGATCCTGACCACGCCGCAGGGCAGGCGGCTCGATCAGGATGTGGTCAGGGGCTTGGCGCAGCGGGACTGGCTTATGATCCTGTGCGGCCACTACGAAGGCGTTGACGAACGGATAAGGGAGCATCTGGTGGACGACGAGATCTCCATCGGAGATTACGTCCTGACGGGCGGCGAATTGCCCGCCCTGATCATACTCGACGCGGTCACCCGCCTGCAGCCCGATGTTCTGGGGTCGGAGGAATCCGTTGTCGAGGAGTCGTTTTCGGAAGACGGACTATTAGAGTATCCGCACTATACGCGGCCCGCGGAATTCCGCGGGTGGAACGTCCCGGGGGTCCTTCTGTCAGGGCATCACGGGGAGGTATCGCGCTGGCGTCGCAGGGAATCACTGCGAAGAACGCTCAAGAGACGCCCGGACCTGCTGGAACGGGCGAAGCTCTCCGCGGAAGACGCGCGTATGTTGGTGGAGTTGAAGGAGGAACATGATGAACATGATTGAACAGCTCGAGCGCGAGCAGATGAAGCCGGAAGTTCCCGAGTTCGGACCGGGCGATACTGTCCGCGTACACGTGAAGGTCGTCGAAGGCGGCAAGGAACGAGTTCAGGTCTTCGAGGGCACGGTGATCGCCTGCAAGAATGGTCTGAACCGCAGCGCGTTCACCGTGCGCAAGATCTCCAACGGCGTAGGGGTGGAGCGGAAGTTCCCGATCCATTCTCCCAGGATTTCGAAGGTCGAAGTCATCCGTCGCGGCGACGTTAGAAGAGCCAAGCTGTACTATCTTCGCGAGAAGGTCGGAAAGGCCACCAGGATCAAGGAGAAGCGAGACAAAAGGTAAATGGACACGCTGGCTAATCCGAGCTGGCCTGTCGTGTTGATCGCGGTCTTTGTCTTGGCTTTGGCCCGGCTGACTCTGCGCCAGCTCAAACATCCGATCGCGAAGCAGGTCGCGGAGATAGCCGAATCGCTCGCCGTAGCGATATTCCTGGTCTTCTTGATCATCCGGCCGTTCGTGGTGCAGGCCTATTTCATACCTTCGGGATCGATGCGGCCCACGCTGCTGGAGGGCGACCGGATCCTGGTCAACAAGTTCATCTACCGATTTCGCGAACCGAGGCGCGGCGACATCATAGTCTTCAAATCGCCGCTCAGCGCGAACAAGGACGAGAAGGACTTCATCAAACGAGTGATCGGGCTGCCCGGAGACAAGATCAAGCTCTTGCCCGGTTACGTTACCGTAGACGGCCAGGTCTATCAACACCCGGAACTGCGCACAGCCCTCATAGATTTCGCGTCGCGCGGCAATCAGCGCGATGTGCAGGTGAAACTCACGCGCCACATGGTCTACGTGGACGGCAAAGAGGTCACCAAGGCGGATATTGGGATCGCCGCCGGGCGACCGGGAGCGAATGTCATCATCCATCCCGGCTCCGTCTACCGCAACGGCAAGCTGTTGAAGGAGAGCTACGTCGCCGAAGATCCCGACCAGCCGTACCCGGACGCCAATGGCGGCACGAAGCAGGTCCCCAAAGGATCGCTGTTCGTGATGGGTGACAATCGCAACCAGAGCAGCGACAGCCGCGTCTGGGGGCTTTTGGACCGTCAGCGGGTCGAGGGCGAGGCGATGTTCCTGTTCTGGCCGGTCAACAGAATACGCTGGGTCAGGTAGTTGACGGTTGTCAGTTGACAGTGAACGTAGCCCCCTCCCCCATTGGGGGAGGGCTGGGGTGGGGTTGAACTTCTAACCTCCAACCTCCAACATCTAAACCGGGCCGGGGTGGGGTCTGCCATCCATCCCATTAGTCCCATTCGTCCTATCCATAGGGAGATGAAGGCATGGCCCTGCGCCAAACCAACGCACACGATTCTATCCCTCCAGGTGCCTTACCTTCTATCCCTCCAGGTACCTTACCTGGAGGGAGTGAACACGATCCCTGGTTCTACGAGCGCCGAGCCTTCGATCTCGGCTACCGCGGCATAGCCGGCGTTGACGAAGCCGGCCGCGGCCCCCTGGCGGGTCCCGTAGTGGCCGCCGCCGTAATCCTCCCACCCGACTTCAACACCGACGGCATACGCGATTCCAAACAACTCAGGCCGCTTCAGCGAGAGGACGCTTACGAACGCATAACGCGCGAGGCGCTCGCCTTTGGGGTCGGGATTTGCGGCCCAGACGAGATCGACGCGATCAACATCCTCCAGGCCACCTACAAGGCGATGCGCGCCGCGCTGGCCTGCCTGAACGAGCAACTCCAGCGCCGCGCCTCCGAAACCCCCTCTCCCTGTGGGGGAGGGCTGGGGAGGGGTTATCCGGTAACCACCAACCACCAACCACCAACCACCAACATACCCTGCGTCGATTTCGCCCTCGTCGATGGTCGTCCCGTCTTCTCGCTCGGGACGCCGCACGAGGCGATTCCCCACGGCGATGCCCTGAGCGTCTCCATCGGGGCGGCATCAATTGTAGCCAAAGTAACTCGTGACCGCCTGATGCAGGAAATGGACGCGCTGTACCCCGTCTACGGTTTCGCCAAGCACAAGGGGTACCTCACGGCGGAGCATCTGGAGGCGATCACCAAACACGGCGCGTGCGAGATTCACCGCAAGTCATTTGCCCCTATCCGCCAGCCCTCTCTCTTCACCGACGCCGCCATGAGCCCTGGCGCCGCTGCCGAAACTCCCTCTCCCTTTGGGGGAGGGTTGGGGAGGGGTCAACCAGCAGCGATCGGTGTTTCGGGACTTGAGCGCAGCGGAAATCCCGAAACCAACGCGACTCAGGAGGCGAACCAGCCACCCCCCGATCCTTCGGCAGCAGAGCGCAGCGACGCTGCCGAAGGAGGCGAAACCAATGCGACCGACCTGGAGGCGGCCTCATGCCCACAGCCAGGTCTCTTCTAGGCCAGCGCGCCGAATCCCTGGCGTCCGAGCAGCTTGCCCGCATGGGCTACCGTCTCGTCTGCCGCAACTACCGATGCCGGGGCGGCGAAATAGACATAATCGCCTGGGACGGCGCCTGCCTCTCCTTCGTGGAGGTGCGAAGCCACAGGTCCGCGTCGTTCGGCCTCCCCGCTGAATCCATCGACCTCCGAAAGCAGCGCAAGCTGCACCTGACCGCCCAGACCTACCTCTCCGAGAACAACCTGCACGAAGCCAACTGCCGTTTCGACGTTGTGGAAGTGGTCTTCGCCAAAGGCCGGCTCCCGATCATCGAGGTGATCAAGGGAGCGTTCGACGCGCCGGACGAGTAGGGGGAGTGGTTCGTGGTTAGTGGTTAGTGGTTCGTGTGGCCGGAGTGCATTTCGTTTTTCGTTTTCGGGCGGAAATTTTGGGCCATTTTCGATTGGTTTACGCACGGGGCCGGCGCAGGGCGGCCAGTACTTATGGCCGGAGCGGTAATATATTGAACTGCTGCTGACCGCAGGCCGTGCGTCGTCGTTATTTTGTTACCGGCCCCTGGAGTTTTGGGCCGTCGGGGCGACCCAAAAGACCCCCTGGTATCTGTATGCGAGCCGTATTCATAGCCCAATGTGAAAAAGCCGCTAAGAAGGATGGAAAACTCATCGAAACCTCACCGTTTTTGCCGGGAATCCGCGCAAGACCGGTTCTCCCATTTCCGTTTCTGCTCAAAGAAGCGCGAGTCTTCGTTGATTCGCCGACAGAGGTGTCGTTTGTATTGCGCTACCTCCCGCGCCGCGCGCTTAGGGTGGGTGGACAGGAGGATGTGCGCCTGGATTTGTCTGTGCCTGTCCCGGATGCGAGCAAGGGTCCAAAGGTTGCGGGCAAGCTGACGGGCCAACCGTTCTTCCACCGCGCCGCGGGGCTGCGCCCACTCCAGCACCCGTGTAAGGCAGGTCCTGAATTTGACCGTGGAGTCCTTGTCCAGGGCATCGATTGCCTGGGGGCTTTTTGCTGTTAGTCCGTGTTTGAGCGCGTTGAGTGAGCTGCGTTTCTTGCCCTCAGGCGTCTTGGGGCCGCGTTTGGTTGTTAGTTGTTGGTTGTTGGTTGTTAGTTCGGACATAGCGTTTCTCCTTTCCGGTGGTCTCATTCTTGGATGCGTTGACCACTAATAGTGAATAGACGATGGTGGGGAGCGTTTTGTTCCCGGTTTCGGAAAGTTTCTTGGATTATTTCTTGAGGGGTGGCGACGGTGGGAGGTAGGGTTCAGGGAAGAACGCGGATAAACACGGATAGGCGCCGATGAACGCGGATGGAGATGGGAGACCTTCGGTCGCCGGAGGGTGCGGGGTCGGGAGACCCGCGCACAGCGAGCGTTTTGTTCCCGGTTTCGGAAAGTTTTTTGGAGCAAATGTTTGCGGGGAGAGTAGATTTCCGAATGGCCGTTTCGCTCAAGACTGGAGCCCGCCCCTCGCGCGCGGGCGTTTCCGCGCATTGGCGACATGTCGCACGGAGGATAGTAGCGGGGAATGGGCGTAGAAGAGCTTAAGATGTGCGTGACGTGAAAGGCTAATGGAAGCGAGGCGTCGGTGTTGGAAAATAAGGTTGCCAATCTTGGGGATGTCGTCGGACAGATTCAGGTTCAGATCGGGCCACAGTTGCTCGAAGTGTTTAGTGAGCAGCTCTACTCCTCTCCCAACAAGGCCTTCGAGGAACTCGTCTCGAACTCGTGGGATGCCGGGGCGAACGCGGTTTACATAGGTTTTCCCGACGACGAGATCGCCGCAGGCGATGGGGGCAAAAATCGAACACTTGAGAACGCCATCTGGGTACTGGACGATGGCGTCTCCATGAACGATGACGGACTGCAGGAACTGTGGACGATTGCCTACTCCCACAAGCGGAAGAGACCCTGGATCAAGCAACGGACCCCGATTGGCAAGTTCGGTGTGGGGAAACTAGCCACCTATCTTCTGGCTAACAGCATCGTCTATTTCTGCAAGGCGAGCGACGGGATCATCCGGTGTGTTGAAGTCGACTACGCCTCCCTGATAGCCGATTCCCCGGAGAGGCTGACGAGCAAACAGCCGACGTCCCTTGACGTGCTGACGCTCACCGAGCGGCAGATGCGGGAAATACTGCAGCGGTACGAGCAAGGTGGGAAGATCCTCTCGCTCATAACCGATGGGGTGACACAGCCAACTCAAGAGCAGGAGCGTCAGGAGGATGAGTATGGGGGCGAGCCGCTGCCCACTCCCGAGCCATCCACGACCTGGACCCTGGTGCTGCTTACATCGCTAAAGGAACCGGGGCTTCGGCTGCAGACGCGCCGCATACGATGGATGCTTCGCGCGTCGCTGCCGCTCTCCCCGGTCATGACGATCACCATGAACGAAGAAATGCTGCTCTCCTCGAAGATCGACGAACAGGTAGACGTTGACTGGCAGATCGGTCCTGAACTTGAGCTTAATGAAGTCTCGGTGTCAGGGAACAGAGAGAGGGAGGTGGAGACGTATGCGGTGACCCCTGGCCTTACCCCTTTCGCACACATATGTATTGAGGGCATCGAGGGGTGCACCAGCGGAAGAGTCAAGCTATACGGCGACAAGATATCCGGCGGGAAAAGCGAGCTTGAAGGTGTCTCGCATGGGTTCTTTGTCAACATCCTTGGAAGGGTGATCAACCTCAATGAGAACTACTTCGGCCTCAAGAACTTAAGCCACGGCGTGTGGTCTCGATTTCGGGCGACTGTAAGAGCGGACTGGCTCGACGCTCATCTGTCGGTGGACCGGGAGGGACTTCAGGAGTCACCGGAGGTAAGAGCCTTTCGAGGATTGCTGCTTGCCTTCTTCAATAAGGCGCGATTGGAGTACGACGAATCCATCAAGGCCGGTATGCCAAATGCCGGCGACATACTCACTCAACACTTTGGGTCATTGCCGCTAAGACCACTACGGCAAGCCGTTTCCGAAGGACTCAAGAGCAAGTTGGGGGTTGCGCCGTACATCACCATTCCAACCGGTACAGACCTGGCTAAACTGGCGGTGGACTGGGAGACGGCAGTCGCCGCAATGCCTTCTCGGGTTGTTGGGGATGTCATAATGGAGAAACGGGGGCAAGACGCTCCGCTGGTGACATACAGTCCCGGAGATCAGGTCGTGTACGTTAACGAAGAGCACCCCTTCTCGCGAGAACACGCGACAAGTCGGGAACTGAAGCAGTTGCTGAGCTATAGCGCGTTGGCAGACCTGATGATGTTCGCCTTCATGTCTGACCTTGGGATCGGCGATGCGAACATCAGGCAGATCCTGGACTACAAGGACGGCACGTTACGGCTACTGGCAAAGCTCCGCCGTCGGGGCTGCACAGCTTGCGGAACTGCTGCGAGAGAGCAAGGCCCACGAGAAGGGCTTGGAGAAGGCATTGGACGAGGCATTTGAGCACCTCGGGTTTATCGTGCAACCACTTGCGAAACCCGGTGAACCCGAAGGGGTCGCCTTTGCCCCACTTACACCGTCGCCTGCCGATATGGACAAACGCAACGAGTCGGACAAGGTGAGAAGTTACGCGTTTACCTATGATGCAAAATCGACCAAGAGGCGGAAGGTGACTACCGGTAATGTCCATACGGCTGGGCTTAGTCGACACAAGGAGAATTTCGGCACGAATTACTCGATTGTGGTAGCACCTGGTTTTCAGACCGGAACTGAGGACCGTCAGGGAGTGCTCATAGAAGAGTGTGTCAAGCTGGGGATCACTCCCATGCGTGCCGACGACTTGGCGGATCTCTTGGTGGGCGTGGCTACAAGCGGGGCGATGAACTACGCCGCGTTCGAGACCCTCTTTACTCGGCGTCATCCTGACGAGGTTAGCCGGTGGGTCAAGGACTACGTTGGCAAGTTGCGGAGGGCCAACGCGTTCGGCCTGGACTCGTTCTTCAAGACGCTAGCACGGCTGAAGTTCAGAGGGCCCAACTCCATATCTGCTGACGTGATCGCATTGAAAGGTCAAGAGCTTACCGGCGCCGACTGGCCAGAGAGGAAAGACATCGTGGCTCTTGTGAGCGGGCTGCAGATGCTGCTGCCGTCTATGATCCGCGTGGTGAACAACCGCGACGTAGAGATCGACGCCAGTCCACCGCAGTTGCGGGAGGCAATAATGCAGCAGCTTGCCGAAGTTCCCGAGTCCTTCAGGTTGAACCTCGATGAGGAAGACGGGGTCGCATGAAACTGAAGTCCATTCACCCTTTTCCGGCTCGCATGGCCCCTGAGATCGCACTTGAGGAGTGCAGGACACTGCCTCTTGACGCGAGAATATTGGATCCAATGGCAGGTTCCGGGACGGTGCTGCGTGTCGCGGCCGAGTCCGGCCGGACGTCCGTAGGGTGTGACCTTGATCCCTTAGCAGTGCTCATCTCCTCTGCATCAACGTCGGGGGTTCCTCCGGAGGACATAGTACCCGCAGCCACAAACCTGGCAGGTCGTGCCAGAACTCTGGAGGAAGAGGAACTCCATCCCACTTGGATGCAGGACCCTGAAACGAGGGCGTTCGTGGAATACTGGTTTGCTGCCGAGCAGCGTAAAGCACTCACACGATTGGGCGTTTGCCTGGCAAGCGAGAATGGTGACTTGGGCGATGTTCTGCGCGTCTGTCTAAGCCGCCTGATCGTTACGAAAGAAAGAGGCGCGTCGCTGGCTCGTGACGTTTCGCACAGCAGACCGCATAAGGTTCGACAGGAGAACGACTTCGATGTGATGCCGGAGTTCTTGCGGTCTGCTTCGGTGGTAGCCAAACACCTTGCGGCCGCCCCTGTCATCTCCCGCGCGGAGGTCACCCGCTGCGACGCGCGCCGGCTCAGTCATCTCAGTGATGCCAGCTTCGAGGCCGTAATTACGTCGCCGCCGTATCTGAATGCAATCGACTACATGCGCGGTCACAAAATGGCGCTTGTATGGTTGGGCTATTCCGTACCTCAGCTTCGCGAGATCCGGTCATCATCCGTCGGTAGTGAGCGGGGTGCTGAGCCACGGCACGACTCGGCTGTGATCATGGGAGAGGTTCGTGGGCTTGCTTGGTTCGCCCGGCTTCCCGTGCGCCAAGCAAGCTTGGTGCGCCGGTACGTTGCCGACATGTGCGAACTAATGCGCGAGATCGCCCGTGTTGTGGTGACCAACGGCAAGGCCGTAATGGTTGTCGGTAACTCTTGCCTGAGGGGAGTGTACATTGAGAATTCGCGAATCCTCGAAATGGCAGCGGAAGCCGCGGGCCTGCGGTTCATTAACGTATACGTGCGTGACTTACCCTCATCTCTGCGCTATCTGCCCACGCCGTCGGGGCTGATTTCCGACGACCTAGGGAAGCGGATGCGGAAGGAGTGTGTCCTCACTTTCGCAAAGGCGTAGGCGGTGGGTTGGAAACGCGCGAAGAGGAGTCCAACACTGCAAATGCTGGACGAACGGGGGCTGGGTGGACGGAGTGGACTGAATGGACGTGCGGTGGGGAGCGGGTGTGCTGAGGCGTTACCGATTCGATCACCCTCACCCTAGCCCCAATACGGTTCACTTAAGCGGATCCCCCCTCACCCCAACCCTCTCCCGCCCAGGGGGAGAGGGGGACTTGGCGGATGCGCCACGTTAAGTGAACTGTGTTGACCCTAGCCCGGATTATTCGTGAACAACGCCTGGGGGTCGTCATTCTGAACGCAGTGAAGAATCTTCTATCGCACAAGCGCCAGGTTCGGCTTCGCAGTTGGACGTTGCAGCTATCCGGGAGAAGATCCTTCGCAAGCTCAGGA
>JAUSGG010000244.1 GCA_030649165.1 Armatimonadota bacterium | reverse complement strand
TCATCCTGAGCTTGCGAAGGATCTTCTCCCGGATAGCTGCAACGTCCAACTGCGAAGCCGAACCTGGCGCTTGTGCGATAGAAGATTCTTCACTGCGTTCAGAATGACGACCCCCAGGCGTTGTTCACGAATAATCCGGGTTAGCGTCAATACAGTTCACTTAACGTGGCGCATCCGCCAAGTCCCCCTCTCCCCCTGGGCGGGAGAGGGTTGGGGTGAGGGGGGATCCGCTTAAGTGAACCGTATTGGGGTTAGCGTGGGGCAGAGGATGCGGGAACTGCCCCCTCCGAAGCCAATACGTGTGACTATTAAGGCCGTTCCCGCATGATAATCCGGAATACTGTCTGCGTTTATCCGCGTCCATCGGCGGTTGCAAGAGCCGTTTGCTGACGGCTGAAAGCTGACAGCTATCAGCTACCCAGGAGCATCGTTTGTGGAAGGCTCACCCTGTTTGAACCCCACCCCAACCCTCCCCTGAAAGGAGAGGGGCAAATCCCCCCTCCCCGTGGGAGGGGGTTAGGGGGAGGTCCATCTGTGGCTAATGACTACAAACGATGCTCCTGATCAGCTACCTACTTCCCTATACAAAACTCGCTGAATATCCGATCGATCAAATCTTCCGCCGCCGTCTCGCCCGTGATCTCGCCCAAGGCGCCGCGGGCGGCCATCAAGTCCACGCTGAGCAAGTCGACTGGCCGCGCTTCGTCCACAGTTCGAATGGCGCTCTCCAGACTCCTCAGAGATCGCTCGATAGCCTGTTTGTGACGGACGTTGCTCACCAGAACACTCTGGGAACCGGCGACCGCGCCGGCGAAGACCATCTCGGCTATGCGGTCTTCGAGCTCCGCTATTCCCGCTCCCGTGAGGGCCGACACCGCGACCACGCGACTATCCGGCAGCGCGGCCGCAACCCGGTCCGCGGCCCGCGGCGCATCCGAGTCCGGCAGCAGATCGCGTTTGTTGAGGACGATCAGCCGTGGCTTCGCGCCCAGGGCGGAAAAGCGCGCCGCGTCCTCCTCCGTAAACCCTTCGGTTGCGTCCACGACGAATAAGACGACCTGCGCGCGCTGTATAGTTTCCTCCGCCCTTTGCACGCCTATCTGTTCGACCGCGTCACGCGTCTCGCGGAGCCCTGCCGTGTCTATGGCAACGACGGGGACCCCTCTGATGCTCACGGTTTCCTCTATCGTATCTCGCGTGGTTCCGGGAACCTCGGTCACTATCGCCCGGGATTCGCGCAGCAGGGCGTTCAGGAGGCTCGATTTGCCGACGTTAGGCCGCCCCGCAATGGCGACGACTATTCCTTCCCTGTAGATCCGCCCCCGGTCGGCGGTGGCCAGCAGCTCTTGAATCCGCGCGGTCAGCAGCGCTACCCGGCTTCGCAAATCGCCGGTAGGAGGCTCTTCGACGTCGTCCGGGAAGTCGATCGACGCCTCGATCTCCGCGAGAAGCCGACCAAGCTCGGAGTTGATGTCCCTGATCTCGCCCGACAGGCCCCCCTCCAACTGGCGGAGCGCCAACGCGCGCGCCTCATCCGTTCTTGCCCTGATAAGGTCGTTGACGGCCTCGGCCTGCGCAAGATCAATCCGTCCGTTCAGAAAAGCGCGCTTGGTGAACTCTCCGGGTTCGGCGTGTCTCGCGCCGGCGGAAAGAGTGGACTCAAGAACCCTGCGCAGTATCGCGATTCCGCCGTGGCAGCTTATCTCCACGACGTTTTCGCCGGTATAGCTTTTCGGCGCGACGAACACGGTCAGCAACACCTCGTCTATCGGTTCGTCGCTGACGGGGTCTACCGTGTATCCGTGATGGACGGTATGGGACGGAAAGTTGATGGGAGACGCCTCGCGCCGCGCGGGCTGCCGTTGCTCAGCTCCGCGCTCCGATGCTCGATAGGGGCGGAAGATGCGGCCGGCGATGTCCAGGGAGTTGTCGCCGCTGATGCGAATCACGCCGATTCCGGCCTGGCCTATCGGCGTCGCGATGGCGGCAATAGTATCTTCGGTCATTGGTGTTGAAAGTTGAATGAACCGGCAACCGAGTTCCCCCTCCTCTCAGGAGGGGGTTAGGGGGAGGTCACTCATCACTCATCGCTCGGTCCTTATTTCCGCGGAGAGATCACCACGTGGCGGTCCGAGCCGTCGCCCTCGCTGTAAGTATAAATGTCGGTGTCGTCCGCAAGAGCCACGTGCATAATGCGCCTGTCCCGCGGCGATTGGGGGTCGAGGACCGCCTCTTCGCCCGTCTGCTTCACCCGCCTGGCGTACTCCTGCGCCTTCACGGTGAGCATCTGCGCGTGCCGGTCGCGGTAGCCTTCGGCGTCGAGCGTGACCCTCGTTCTCCTGTCGGAAACCCGGTGCAACGCTACTCCGAGGAGGTACTGCAGTGCGTCAAGGGTCTGCCCGTGCTTGCCTATCAATATCGCCACGTCGGGTCCCGATATTTCTACGATGATCTCGCCGCCAGACTCGGATGCAATCCGCGGCGTCAGGTCGAGCCCGGCCGCGCCGATGGCCTTCTCGACCATAGAGAGCGCCCATTCGGCCTCTGTCTGACCTGAGAGACCGTCCACGCCGCGCCCGGCTGCCGGCTGCGCTTCCTCCCCAACCTCGGTAACTGAGGGCTGCTGCTCGTCTTCGGGACGAGGCTCCACATCGGCGGTCGCTTTCACTCTTGCGCTACGGCCGCGGCCCAGAAAGCCCTTGCCCCCCTCGTCCAATATCTCGAATTCGATCTCCTCCAGAGGAACCCCAAGCTCCTCGGCGGCCAGTTGCTTTGCCTCTTCAATAGTCTTGGCGGTAGTTTCAACAGTTCTCATTATATACGACAGCGCCTCCTATGAAACACCGTCTCCGGCCATCGCCGTGACGCGGAGCGGCGGTTAGATTGTTTAGTGTTTGCGGCGGCGTCTGGAACGCGCGGGCCGCGTCGGTGTCGCCACTGTGGACTCGACGACTCGCGGGGCGTGGGCGGGCGTCGGGGCCGGAGCATGAGACTTGAGGACGTAATACTGGTGAGCCGTCATCACGAGGTTCAGCAGGAACCAGTAGAGCAGGAAGGCCGATGCGAAGCTCCAGAAGAAGAACGCAAGCATCAGGGGCATCACAATCGCCATAATCTTCTGCTGCTCGGCCTGGGTGGCATCCACCACCGTGAGCTTCTGCGTGAAGAACATGCTTATCGTGTACAGTATCACCAGCGGAATATCCGGCTGGGCGAGGTTCGCGCCGATAAACGGCAGATCGAAACTCCCTATGGATATGGATGGGAACTTGACGTGCATAGCGCCGTTTATCCACAGAAAAATGCCGTTCTGAAACTGGTATTCGTATCCCCTGATGGCGTACCAGATGACCCACATTACCGGGAGTTGCACGAGCAACGGCAGGCACCCCATCAGAGGGTTGACGCCTTCACGCTTGTACGCCTCCATAACCTTGGCGTTCATCGTCTTGGGGTCGCCCTTGTGCTTTGCCTGAATTTCCTTGACCATAGGCTGAACGCGCTGCATGTCGCGCATGCCTTTGTACTGCACCGCGCTGAGTTTCCACGTCAGGAGCTTAACAATGATTACAACTAGAAACAGCGCAAAAGCATAACTGTACCTGCCCATGTGAAGCGCGCGCCCGAAACCGACCAGGGTATCGAGAGTCTTGTACATCCAGGAGTGGGAATTGTGATCGTCCATCTTGATCTGCACAGACCGCATATCCCGCCTGGCTTGCGCCACCTCCGGAAAGCCGAACTTCTCGTACTGAGCAATAAGCTTCTTGTACGCATCTATCGCGCCGTACTCGTTTTTGGCCTTTCCTGTCGCGTCCCGCATCGCTCCCGCTTTTCGCAGCAGCCCTATCGCTCCGTAACGTGTTCCCTTGAACTCCCTGGCGACCTTTTCGTACGACCCGATTGCGGCGGGATAATCCCTGCTCTTGAGCTGCTTGTCGCCCATCTGCAGCAGGACTTCGGGATTCGGTTTTTTCGCCGGCTGCTGTCGCTTTCCAGGGCTCCAAACCTGGAACATTATGATCCACGTGACCAGCAGAAGGGCGAGGAGCAGGAAGTTCTGTTTTTTTACGTTTTGAGTATTAGCCATTATTATGATGATTTGCCTGTATGACCCATTAGGGCGCCGGATCCTCGCCGCGCCCGGCGAAGGGATGACATCGCAAAATTCTGAGGAGGCCGAGCCACGAGCCCCTTGCCGCGCCGTGCTTCTCGATGGCTTGCGCCGCGTATTCCGAACAAGTCGGAACGTATCTGCACGTCTTCGGCAGGGTCCACCTCGACGTCCTTTGGTAAACCTTTCGTATTAAAAAAAGAAGCGCTCTGCGCGCCATTCTTTAGTTCGCCTCCGAGTTCTTTCTCGCGCCCAACTGCGCCACGAGCTTAGCCAGGGAGAGCGTCAGATCGGCAAGCGACGCTTCCTTTGCTCTCACGCGGGCCACGATGACCAGGTCCAATCCGGGCGCTATCTCAGGCAAGAACTGCCTGGCCGCCTCTCTCAAAAGTCTTTTTACCCTGTTTCTCTCGACTGAGCCGCCCAGCTTGCGTCCCACGGAAAATCCAATGCGCGTTGCGTCCCTGCCCGGAGCCGCATACACCGCCAACAGGGAATCGGCCACCGATCTCCCTCTGGAAAAGACTGCCTGGAAATCTCTGCTTGCCTTAAGCCGAAATTTGGCGGGAAGCAAGATATCAGCCTCCGGCAAAGAAGCATAATGCGGCGTAAGAGCAGGTCGGGGAACGGCCCACGGCAAGCGAACGCGGGCTAAACCGCGAGCCTGGACCGGCCCTTTTGCCGCCTGGCTTTCAGAATGTTCCGCCCACTTCTTGTAGACATCCGTGCCATAAAACCGTGTATTCTCTGCCGATGTCGCCGCTTCGGCTGGTAAGTTCGTTTCATTGGATTTCCCAGTCCTCCTCAACGGAGCGTATTATACCACACGACTCTGCGCGTTACAAGAGGTAACTGTTCACGATTAGGTAGACTGTCGGTCGTTATTCCTCCGTCCTCGGAAGAAGACGAGCGTAATCCCCTCTCCCTTGACGGGAGAGGGTTAGAGCCTGCCCTGAGCGCAGCGAATGGGGTGAGGGTGATACAATTCTACCCATTCCTGAACTCTTACTACAAGAGGCCGGAGGCAAGCGAACATATCGGAGTGATGAGGGATGAGTGACAAGGACAATCCAGGGCCGAGATATCTTCAGTAATCCACCGCGTTCTCGCTCGCAAACCTCTTCACTTTGACAAATCTTACCGGTTGACGGTAATGGTCGCGCTGGTACAGAGCGTAAAACTCACCTTTTGGCTCCATGCTCATGCAATCGTTGCCCCGGAAGACCGTGTCAAATCGAAACCCGAAGCTCTCCAGCGTCTCACTGCGCTCGCGGATCGGGAAACTCAGGACGATCTCATCCCGCGGCTTCAGAGGCCCAGTCGTCAGGTAGGCGCCCTGCCAGGTATACGGCAGAGGTCTGCCGTTCACGGCGCACTTGACCTTGTCCTTCTCGATCCAGTCGTTCATCCTGACTTGCAGCGACCCGACGGGCTTTTTGATCTTGATGTCCACACGGCCCGCGTGCGGGACGTGGCTGTCGATGTCCGCCCACGGCGATGTCCGGTTCAATAGCAGGTTGACCTTCAGCCGTCCGTTGTCGCGCCGGACGATGCTCTCCCAAACGTAGTAGAGAGCGCGGGAGCAGTTGCCGGAGCAACAGGAGTCGAAATACGTGGACGCAAAGAGGTCGTTCGGATAGTAATGGGATGAGAAGCTGCCGACCATCCTTTCCGCGAGCTGGTCCGCAAGCTCGTAGTAGGCCACGGGGGTCTCCGGCGGCTTTTCGCGTTCCCTGAGCTTTTCGAAAACGCCCGCCGCGTGCTCCGGAGTCGTTCGCTGAATCTCCGTCAGACAGTTGCGCGCGTAGCGGTCGACGTCCTCCCAGTACTGGTCGCCCATTCCCATTTGCGCCAACTTGACGGCCAGCGCGGTCATGTCGCCTATCGTGCAGCCCTCCGCGCCCTCCGGGGTCGTGAAATTCACGAAGTATCCGATCCGCGGCAGAGCGACCATCCTCTCGCCGGACTTCGCAAACTCGTAAGACTTTCGCGCGTACTCCGCCAATTCCACGTCGCCGGTCGCCTGCGCCAATTCCAACATAGCGTGAATGCCGAGCGTGACGCAGTGAGTGTGGCTCGACCAGTCCTCCACGTATCTGACCCGGCGCAGGTAGTTGACAATCCCGTACGCGAGCTCCCGGGCGGGCTCGTAGTGAGAAACCTTATAGTATTGCGCGAGGCCGACTGCAATCCAGGTCTGCCAGAGCGCCGTATTCTCCTCTATCTCGCCCTGGGTGGCGCCCGCGAACTCGCTGCTCCGGCCTTTGGCCTTGAGGCGCTCCCATTCCGATATAGACTTCCGGATTTGCATCTCGGAAACCCTCACACCCGGCGTGTAGTAGAATTGCGGGAAGAACGCGACCCCATCCATCCTGATGGCAAGCTGGTTCAGCCTGTCGACAATCGCCCTCGCCGTGCGGTTCCAAGTCTCGTCGCCGGTCATCGCGTAGTAGATCGACAACGCTCCCAAAAGCCGCCCCTGCCCGATGAAGAGGTTCGTGTAGAACTCAGCGTTTTCCAGCGACAGCCACGGGTACGCCTTGATCGACTCGTACGGCCTGCCGACCAGAGGCACATAGAACAAACCATCGTCGCCGATGCACATCAGGATGTGCCTGGCCCATGCGCTGTCGATTTCCAACCCGGCGTCGCTTCCGCACATCAATCGCATCAGTGGCAGCGACTCCCGATACTTGGCCCACGCGCAGAGGTAGCTCCCGCTGTCCAGACTCAACCGCGGCGGGTCGACGTCAAAGCAACCGCGGTTGAAAGGCTCGTACATCAGCTCCGGCGCGACGATGTTGCACAAATATCGCTCGACGAACAGTCTGGCCCGCTCCTCGACGTTCAGCGTATCGGGCGCTAGCGACTCGTAATACTTTCCCCTTGCGGCCGGAACCGCGGCCCGCGGTACGTCTGAACGCATAAACTTGACGGCCGGCAGGTCGTTTGGTCTGCGAAAGATGATCTTATTCAGATCGGGCATAGGAACTACTCCTTGATCGGCTTTCCTAAAGCGCCGGAGCCTTCAATAAGCCGGGCTGGATTGCCAGCGTCTCCCACTCGGCCCCCGGTCCGTCATTAGGCTGCATCACCCAAAACCGCCCCGGCTCGGCCCGTGGATTTGCATAAGTAAGGTAGGCTGTTCCGGAGTTGTGGATGCTCCCGGGGTCGCTCTCATCACACTCGGCTATCAACGAACGCGCCTCTTCGGCCGAGCATTTGCCGTTTCGCCCGCGCGCGAACGCGAGCAGGGCTTCAAGCCTGGGTCCTGTGGTTCGTGACTCGGGGAAATCCGTCACGCCGCGCTGCGTTAGCCACTCAGCGCAGGCGTTGTCCGATATCCGCGGCATTTCCTTCGAGCTCAATCGCGGGCATTGATATCCTGGCTCCTTACGGACTTGATTCGCCTATGTCTCCAATATAAGGCCGATGGCGGGTTTGTCAAGTCGCTCGGCATCAGCTCACGCGAGGGAGGGCGTCATTCTACGGAGCGAAGAATCCGCTTTTTCCGGAGACTCTGATCAAGAGGCAGATAGGTCCTGAGCCCAACGAAGGGCTCCGGGTGATCCATCACCCCCACGTCGCAGGAGTTTAGCTTCCCCGAGAGGAAATCAAGCGTGATGCAAAGCCTCGCGAACGAGGCTTCGTACAGGAGATGCGACTATGAGAATCGCGGTAACACTCGCGCTCTTCGCGGCCTTTCTTGGTACTGCGGCTATTGCGGCTTCCGATACCGACGGCCGAGTCAACGTCCGCGATTTCGGCGCGAAGGGCGATAACGTGACCGACGACACTGCCGCCATCCAGGCGGCTTTCGACGCCAATAAGGGAGGCGAGGTGGTCTTTCCGCCCGGCGCCTACCGCATCAGGGACACTATCAAGATCAACGGCGGGGTCATCGCCGGGATAGGCGCCGCATCGATCTACCAGGAAAACCCTCAGAAAGATACTTTCTACTCGGATTACGCCTGGAACATGACGATCCGCGGGCTGCAGTTCAATAACGGCGTCGGCCAGCTCAACCTCGGCAACTCCAACGTGGACACGGGGCTGGTCATCATCGAGAAGTGCAACTTCTACGACTCGACGGGTCCGGCAATCCGGATGCGCAAGAGGTCCAATTCGACCCATCTGACGGTCAAGGACTGCAGGTTTGTGTTCTGCGATCAGGTCCTCGTAACTCACACCGATTCGAGTTCCTTCCGCGATTCCTGGATCACCACAGCCTGGAGCAAGAACAAGGCCGTCATAGAGAACAGGGGCGGCCAGATGATATGTGACGCGATAGTCGGCGTGCCGCTCGTGACGGGCGCCGACCAGCGGTGGATCGACAACTACGGCCTGCTGGTGTGCAAGGGTTTCCGGTTCGGCGGCGAGTTTGGCGGATTCACCCCGGTGGTGAACTGGGTCAAATTCCAGAAGAGCCTCGGGGGCGCGTCCGTGGTTCTGGAACACTGTTGGGTTTCCGCGCTCGGCAACAACAAACGGCGATGCGCGGTGTACTGCGAGGAAGTCCCCAATACTCTGGTCATTCGAGACTGTGAGCTTGCCGGAGTGGCGCCGGTGATGGTGTCGCCGAAGATCGACCTCAAGACCTATTTCAACCACGCGAGACCGGGCATGCTGCATTTCAACGTCTCCGGCAACGCGGGCGAATTTGCGGGAAAATTGCCGGTCGCGATGCTCGATGCCGCCAAAAACAGGGACGCGACGCCGGAGCCAATAGTCGGCCAACTCAGTCCCGCCGCCGTGAAGACCGCGCTCGCCCGCGCCGTCGCCGAAGTGAAGCGGATGAAGAAAACGCCTCAGCAACCGGCGGAATACCAGGGGCACAAACAGAAGACCGACCCTAAGGATTTCGTGGATCTCGGCCCCGACAAGTTCAAGTGGGACCCGACAGATTACATGGATGGCGAAAGCGTCCGCAACAGCGAATACGTTGCCGTCGCGCCGGCGGGCGATGACGTGGTCCTGCTGCGCCGGGCGAGCGGGAAATGGCCGCACGTGCTCATCCGAAACGTGACGCTCGACCTGGACAAGACGCCGTTCCTGTCGTGGAAGCTCAAAGATAGCGGCGTCCCGTCCGGCTATGCGGTCAAAGTTATGGACAACCAGACCGGCAGGCTGGCCATGCTGCACGAACAAAACTGGCCGCCATTTGACACATACCAGGCGTTCGATCTGCGCAAATCCTTCGACCTCAAAGGCGGCAAGCGGACGTTCACGATCAAGTTCTACGCGCTGGCGGTGGACTACTCAACCGCCCCGCCGATTAAGGAGGCAAGGGCGGGGGAGTATATGATGGTGGATTTCATACGATCGGAGGCCCTTTAGCTCTACATCCCGCCTGCCCCTCAGTCCCTCACGAAATCCACGCCCGGTAGGAACCGGCCGGCTGCTACCGTCGCCAAACCGGAACAACGGCATAAACAGCCACGTGCTTCACTGCGGTTGCACCAGATCATCTGGACCGCGAAGCAGTATCAGCGGACTACCGGTATCCGGGTCAACCGAACATACGCCGGTGACTTGGTAGAAGCCGGTGGTCGGCGCGGTCACTCCGAGCGGCACGGAGCATTTGACATCCATCGGGGAGCCGTCGCTGATCGTGAACCACCGCGCCGGGTTTGCCGTATCCGCACCCGTCACCTTGCCCCACACCGTAACGATCTTTCCTATGGCGTCCAGGCTGGGACTCAGCAGGAGCTTCCCGGACATACCCAACGGGTCGGGCAGCGTGTTATTGCTGGATAGGACGGCGATATCATACGCTTGGATGGCCTTCTCTGTGCCGACAGTCGTTACCATACCTGCGATGCTAACCAGGTCCTTCTCCTGAATCGCGCGGTCGGTCACTACCCGGATACCGGACATCCTATTGACATCCTCGGCGTAGAAGCCATTTCCAACAAGGTCAGTTCCGGCGACTACAATAGCGCCGGAGAACTTGGCCGCAGCCCCAGTGGACAGCGACTTCAGGCTCCCAATGGCGACAGTTCCGCCGTTGGCGATGTTCACCAGGACCGAAGCCGTGGCCTCGTTGCCGGGGTAGTCTTCGACCGTAGCGGTGAGCGTCCTAACGCCGTCAACCAGGTAAGTCGTGTCGATGTCGCAAGTCCAGTCAGTGCCGGTCACCTCTCCGAAGCCCACCACGGTGTTGTCCATCCTCAGCGTAACCAGCGCGACCGCCACATCATCGCCGCAGGTCCCAGTTGTGGTGACGGTACCTGACAGGTTCGCGCCTCCCGTTGGGCTGGTTATCGCGACAGTCGGCGGCGGGGTTGACGAGTGGATGTGAATCGGAATCTCCGCCGTTCCGGTGTTGCCGGCCAGGTCTTCGGCCACGGCTTGCAGCGTCCAGTCGCCCTCGCAGTAGTTGGCGATCGGGATATCCGCCGTCCAGAAGTCCAGCGCGTCGGCGTCCTCGAGCAACAGATGGTCGTTGAGGTAGAAACTGACCCGCCATGCGCCGAGGTCGTCGTTGACCGTCGCACGGATCGTCGTGTCCATGTTGACAATCCCGCCGTACGGCGGATTGTCGATGAACACCTCCGGCGCCGTCGTATCCGCCGACAGGTCGGCGCTGATGGTGTAGTAGCCGAGTTGAGTAACAGACGCCTCTATAGTCGCCGTGCCCGGATCGACCGTGCCGCCGACCTTGGCCCATGCGCTTGACCCCGTGTCGTACCGGTAGATCGCCAGATACTGCGTCCCGCCGATTGCGGACGTATCTTCGCCGTCGTAGCTCAGCTCCAAGGTTGCGTCGGGTGGAACCAGACCGTCTTGGGTGGTTACGTTGACGGCGTCGCCAATGTAGCCGGAGGGTGGAAACGCAGAGGGTTTCTCTAATGGCTCAAGGTAGCGGAGATGCAATTCCGTCGACGTGGATGCAGCAGAAACCCTGTTTGACGAGAAGGCCATCCCCTGCATATAGGGATTTCCGGTCCTATAGATCACGATTGGCTGCGATGTGATCTTCAGGGTTCCGAAGCTGTAAGGTAGGGTCAGAAACACACGTATAAAATCCTCGCGCCCATTGCACTGATACTCGTAAGTCGAATCGTATGGGATATAGCCTGTCCACCGCCGTGTTCTGATGATGCCATCCCAGTGCTTGGCGCCGATAAAATCCAGAAATGGTGTGTGCCCCGGCGTAAGCGGCTCCACACCAGACAGGGAAACGCTTATTCTTGGGCGTCCGCCTTCGCCGGAAGTCACGTTGATCGATACTTGCGGGGGCGTCTGCCCGGCAGGCCATCGCTTGCCTTCCATCCAGTAGGTGTAGAAGTTGCCAGTGGTCAGTTTGTTCCTGATATCAGTCCAGGTTACCGTGCCTGCCGGAAATGGAACACCAACCCATGTTCTGCCTGCACAGTCCTGCGCCTTTATCAACCCTGGGGTGTAGTCATCTTCGGCGAACCCCCATGTTCTCACTCCCCTGTCCAGAAGGCCGTTCCAAAGCTCCGTCGCGTCGTTCCGGGCGGGCGACGCCGCGTTGAAGATGCTGATGCCCTCGGGGTAAGGCGCAATGGAACTCCCCTGGGAACCGAACTCCGGCTTCTCCCATAGATATGCAAGCAACTTCGGCGTGTGCAGTTCGCCCCATTCAGGATGCGCCAGTATTGCCAACCCTCCGTTAGCATGCACCGTGCGCACCACTCGGCTTAGTATCGTGGGAATGGGTTCGTTCGTTGAGTATCCCCAAGGGACCACATCCGCGGACGAGTTCATACCGAGCGCCAGTATATGACCAGGCCCTCGTGATCCCCAGTAGGGGAGCGTTGGGTCCGTGGTGGCTTCTTCGCAGTATGGAGTAATGATGATCCCGTTCACCGTCGGCGGGGGCGTTATGACGTTGTGTTCGGTCAGTGAAACAAAGTTGTATCCGAGATCGTGGTAATCGCCAGCGACGGTAGGCGGATCGGAGTCCTGTTTCGCCCCGGGACCGTCATCCAGATAATGAGCGTGTATCTGTCCTCTGAGCAGGTCTCCGGCGCTGACAACGTATGGATTCAGCGCCCCTGCAGCAACTGGGTCGGGTGTTCCAAGCGTATTATCAATCCCAAACGTATTCGACACCCCCGACACCGCCGCGCCAAATGCAGCCGTTCCGAGCGCCAGAAGTGTCATCGCGCACAACACCGCTCTCTTCATCATCTGCTTTCTCCCTCTCCGTGCATATTCCCAACCCCCGTGCCCGCCGCAAGGGGCAAGCCCGCGCAGAGCAGGGCCGCCGCTATGACCGCTATCACGAGTATCCTTTTCATCGTCTCACCCTCCCCGTCCTTTGAATCGCTGAGACGCTGACTGGTGTTTGAATCGCTGAAACGCTGAAGACCGCTGATTACGCTGAAGTCCGGAATTCAGCGGTTTCATCCGCGTTCAGCGTCTCCGCGATTCAAAGAACCCCATCCCCTTCATTCAGCGTCATCATATCCTTCAGCGTCTCAGCGATTCAATGAACCCTTCGTATTCGCCAACCGCTTTATCTCCACCTGGGCCGCGCCGAAGTTTATCAGCAGCGCCACTGGAAACCCTGAAGCCTTGAGATAAGACAACGTCTGTATCTTGTCCACGTCCTCAAGCGCGGCCCTGGCCTTGATCTCCACCAGGCATCCCTCAACCACGAAATCAACGCGCTTCTTGCCAAGAACCAGGTCCTTGTAGTGAACCTCTATGTCCACCTCGCGCGTAGAGTCCAGCCCGGCGGCGGCCAGTTCACGGTGCAGCGCGCGCTGGTAGAAGACCTCCTCGAACCCCGGCCCCAATGTCTTGTGCACTTCAATCGCGCAGGCGATGATCCGGGAAGTAAGCTCCGACAGAGGGTAGCGGTCATCATCGTGCAAGCTTGTCTGGCCCAGTGTCGCGGTCTCTTCGTTACGTGTCATTGTTCCCTCCACCATCTTTGAATCGCTGAAACGCGGATGGTTGTTT
Organism: Armatimonadota bacterium; assembly: GCA_030649165.1. Lineage (GTDB taxonomy): Bacteria > Armatimonadota > UBA5829 > UBA5829 > JAUSEB01 > JAUSGG01. The sequence goes on along the minus strand of JAUSGG010000244.1, from coordinate 2,003 downwards.
GAATCGCTGAAACGCTGAAGACCGCTGATTACGCTGAAGTCCGGAATTCAGCGGTTTCATCCGCGTTCAGCGTCTCCGCGATTCAAAGAACCCCCATCAAACGGCAATACGGCCATAGTGCACACTCCAATACCAATGCTGACTAGCGGGCCAGGCGGAACCCGACGCCGAAGTCGCTGAGGTCCGGGTCGTAGCTGCCGCGGAAAGCGCAGCGGTCGAAGTTGCCGGAGTCGCTCCAGCCACCGCCGCGCAGGACCCGATAGCTGTTGGTGTAGTCGAACGGACAACTGCTTCCGGCATACGACACATACCAGTCCTGACACCACTCCCAGACGTTACCCGCCATGTCCTGGCAGCCATAGGGACTGCCGCCCGATGGGTAGCTGCCAACCGGAGACGTTTGATACTTAGCGTAGCCAGCGTAGCCGCCGCCGGCCGGGTTGCTGTCGTAATAGTTATTGCACTTCTCCTGGTCCCACACGTCACCCCACGGGTATACGTTCGGATGGCTGCCCGTCCACCGCGTCGCTTTCTCCCACTGCGCCTCGGTCGCAAGGTGACCGCCCGCCCAGTTGCAGAATGCCTCAGCCTCATAGTAGCAAACTCCGACTACCGGGTGGTTGTTGGTCTGGGTGAACGTGCCGGTTCCCCAATTCTGATCGGACGCCCAGTAGTAGGGCTCGGTTCTCCCATTGCTTACTTTCCAGCTCCAGCCCGCGCTGGACCAGTAGGCCGGGTTGGAATAGCCGCCCGCGTTCTTGAACTGGGCGTACTCGCCGCGGGTGACCTCATACTTGCCTATGTAGTAGGCGGGGAGATTGACCCAGTGCTGGGGAAGCTCGTAGCAGTTGGAGTACGCCCAATCGTTGCCCTCTCCCGAATTGCCCATCTGGAAGCTGCCCGCCGGGATATAGATCATCTGGCCGGGGTAGACGCCGCCGGAGGCGTCGTCAGCAGTAACCTTGGCCTTGCAGTTCGCCCACTGGCCGGTGGGGTATTGGGACTTGGCATCCCAGTAGATAGTTCGATCGCCGCCGGTCCGCACCCAGCCGATGTCGCCGGTGGCCAGGCTGGGCGTGATGCTGTAAGTGGCGCCATTATCCGTGGATATGGTCACGGTGATGTAGACAGACGAACTGTCTGGGTCAGACAGATTGTAGGTTATCTTCACCTTACGGCTCGCGTCCTGCTGTTGCGTCGCCTGCACGTTTGTTACCGAAGGCGCGACGGCGTGGGCCGCGCAGGCCGCCGACAGCAGGAGCAACGTTATCGTGACTATTAGTAAGCGTGTACGAGGCATGTAGGACCTCCTCCGATATACTCTTTGAATCGCTGAAACGCTGAACACGGATGAAACCGCTGAACCGGAACATGAACCCGAAACTCATCCCGTTGTTTGCTTCTCAGCGACGCTGCGCTCTGCTACCGAAGCATCTGAACCGCTGAAACAAACGTCCGGCCCTATCCGTGTTCATCTGTGTCCATCTGTGGTTTCAGTTCCGGCTTCAGCGCAATCAGCGGTATTCAGCGTCTCAGCGATTCAAAATCTCCACATAGATGAACACCCCGGTTCCCATAATACCCTATTCTTAGCGCCAAGCAGCCAACCTGTCAAGCTGGTAAAATTGCTTGCGAGCAAGCGCGCAATGGAAAACAGGTAATTGTACGGAGGCGCCCGCCCAGTACCAAGTCCCAGACATCCGTGCGCGCATTCCGGGACGTAGTCTAGCCCCTTGTGGGCGTAAGAACGGGCACAAGGCCCTGAGTAATTCACGGCTTGTAGTTTGCACCCGGTGGCGCGGACACTCCTGTCCGCGGTCGCGCAAGGTTGTCGGACAAGAGTGTTCGACCTACTATTATTCTCGCTATCCCTGAACTCTTACGTTTGGTAAGGGTTCAGGGTTAGGGACAACACTGTTCACTTAACGTGGCGCATCCGCCAAGTCCCCCTCTCCCCCTGGGCGGGAGAGGGTTGGGGTGAGGGGGGATCCGCTTAAGTGAAC
>JAUSGG010000068.1 GCA_030649165.1 Armatimonadota bacterium | reverse complement strand
GGCGGCTCGACGCCGCTTCGACCAGCCCGCGTAAACTTCATCTGCTTCACAATCCGGCAGTCCAACTCGACAGCGGCGACAAGCCGCCGCACTCCACATGATGCCCGTTTCGCGCCCGCAACACTGACGCTGTAGAACCTTGCCTTCGGCCCGTTCAGGTGAAAACGCAGGCGCGCCGTCGTTCCTCGTCCCACTTTCGGCTCCCCGTCCCACGCAACGGGTTCGGAAAGCGAATCGCCCGCGGGCAGGCGTCCGACGGCGAGCTTGCGGCCCGTTTCATCGAGAAACTCGACTTTCATTGGTGAGGGGCTCAGCACATTGAACCGAACGTCAAGGTCATCGCTCAACAGCTCGAAGGGGATGGTCTCGACCATTGCGGATCGTCCACCGGCCGTCGTTTGCAGGTGCGCGAAACCGTCCTGCCGCCACTGCGCGAGGCAGGTGTAACGATACCACGGCTCGGCCCGGCCGCTGCGGGGGCAGGTCTGATAGTTATTTGCGCTCGTGGTGTAGTACCACCAAATCTTGCCGTCGTGAACGAACAGCGAGCGAGGAGAGACGCATACCTTCGCCGCGTCGTGCTGATCCGGTCTGCCGCGGGTTACGATCGGAACGCCGTTCCGAACGCGCTCGAAGCCGATCCCGTCGCGGCTGAGGGCGATCTCCGTCTGGGTGTCGTGCCAGGGCTCCATTGCATCGTAGAGCATCACGTAATCATCGTGGAAACGGGTCACGTGCGGGATGTGGATTTCGCTTTCGAGCGCGAAACTCGTATCCATGATCGGCTGGCGCTCCCACTCCGTCCACTCGAAAGGAGTCGCGCCGTGGTAGAAGCCGACCGCCCTTCCCCGGTACCCGTTTCGGAAAACGTGGACGAGCGAGTAACCCTTCCAGCGGAAATCCGGCTTCGGCTCATCGGGATCGTAGAGGATGCTGAACGGTTCGTGCGACTTCACTCCCCACTCGCCCTTGCCGGTCGCGTTATCCTTGCGGACCGCCCAGCGCGCGCCGTCATCGCTGAAGAGCACTCGAGTCTCCACGGTATCCTGCCCCGCCTGGGTGAACATAACGTAAGCCGAGTCGATTCCCGGACAATCGAGTCCCTTGAACACCGACGGGGCCTGCGCGTTGAGCACGATGATGTTGTTTTCCTTGCTCCCCCGGTATTCGATCAGACCGAGGTTCGGCCTGTCCCAATGGACGCCGTCGGGGCTGACCGCGTAGCCGACGTGGCGATAGGAGCCGTATTCCCGCCTGATGCTGTCCGGGGTGTCCTCCGACCCGGAGTACCACATCTTGAGCATGCTGTCTTCGCGGTCGTAGAAGACCGTGCCGTAAACCTTACAGCGGGTGCCGTCCCAGTGCCCCGGTCGAGGCGCCAGAACAGGATTCTCAGGATGTTTCACGCCCGCGTTGAGCTTCTGCTCGACCTGCTCGCTGCGAACAAAATCGCTCAGGTTCAAAGCCCAGAATACAAGTCGATCGCCTGATAACACCACACACTCCTTTTTAGGTTCTTAGGTTCATAGGTTTGTAAGGTTCCTATCCTGCGGAACGGCCTTGTAGGACCGAGTCATCGAACATCATCGAAGTTCGCAGGAGGCAGTTTTCGTCTTCCCTTTGCCCCCCACAAACCTACAACCCTCATAAACCTACAAACCTACAAAAAGCTCGTTCATCTCAAAGTGCATTGCCTGGCGGTTCATGCTCGTGATCAGATGAACCAGCCCGTTTGGGGCCTGGCGGGCAACAGCGTAGCCAAGCGTTCCGGGAGGATCGGCGATAGTAGCCGCCTCGTGCGGGAGCGCGTCTTCGAGTTTCTTCACGCGCCAGGTCTCACCCTCGTCCTCCGACAGGGCGACGTAGGCGCCGCGCTCGGTCACGCCCTCAGGTTGGCTGCCGTTGAAATGCTGGAAATCGCCCGCGAAGAAGAGCCTGCCACTCGCCAGCCGGATAATAGTCGGACGCTGATTGCCGCCCAGCGCCGGGAACGGCGACTTCGACACCTCCCACGTTCCGCCCCAATCGCGCGAGATGGATTTCGTCATGAAGCCGTCGATGCTCCCGTGTTTGCCTCCCATCCCCAAAATCCTGCCGTCCTTCAGCAAGACGAACGTAGTATGCCGTCCGCCGGTGCGGCCGCCTGTGTCCCGCCAGGTCTCGCCGTTATCCCGGCTGACCCAGAGCAAAGAGTCATTCCCATCTCCGTCCGAGGCTACGTACATAGCGCCATCGGGACCGCGAAAAGAGCTGTTGATGGGCTGCGGAGTGAAGCCGCCGACCTCGCCCACAGGTTTCACGATTCGGATCTCGCCCCAGGTTGCACCGTTGTCCGTCGATGACGTCCACAGAAACGCGACGCCCGGCATTCCGATGGCCCCCAGGAACAGGCGCGGAACGCCATCGTCGTTCCAGAGGAGCGAAGGACCCGTGACCAGATCGGGCAGGTCGATCAGCATGTCCGGCATATCCCATTGGTCGCTGCCGAAGCGCAGACGGGTCGCGATCAGCGCGACGTTTGGCCAGTTCTCGGCGGACGGGTTAGAGGCGGTGAAGTACACGGCGAGCAGATCGCCGTTCGGGCAGACCTCCAGCGCCGGACTGTGGTTGTGCCACAGGATTCCGGGATGCATCCCCGCGGCCTCCACCGCTTCCGGCGTCGAGTTCTCCGGCGGAATCGGCAGCAGAGGCCGCTTGCGGCAATGCGGAACCTCCGGCGGCGGCCCGATACGTACATACGCCGCTATGCTTCGGGACTCGCTGTTCGTCCCGAAGCATCCGGCTTGGGTCTGATCCACACGCTGACAGGCTAGCGGCAGCCGATAGGGCGTCGGCTCGGTTTGCGGCATCGGGGCCTCTACAATACGAAAGCCGATCAGCCGCGAGCGATAACCGGGCGGCGCTCCGGCTCGATTCGCCGAACGGCGGTAGTAGGGATCGGTCCCGTGGTGGGGAGAGGTCTGGCTGCGCAAATCGTGCGCGGAGCCTCCCCGGACAACCCGCGCAAACCCCTGCGCCGGGCCTACCGGGTCAGTCTGCTCGTCGGATGGATACATGCCGTGCCAGTCCAGACACCACTCGGCGACGCCCGCGTGCATATTCTCCAGCCCCCACGCATTCGCCCAGCCGTGCTCCGGGGGCGCGTCGCCGGAAGCGAAAAGGGTCTCCGTCCCCGCCCTGCAGGCGTATTCCCATTCCGCCTCCGTCGGCAGCCGGTGAGTCTTCCCCTGCACTTCGCTCAGCCATTCGCAGAACGCGACCGCGTCCCCCCAACTCACTCCGGTGACAGATGGGCTGAAGTCCCCGGCCTCGTGACTCGGATCGAAACGCCGGTACTGCTCCTCAATGATCTCCGCGGCGGAAATATAGAATGGCGAGCTGATCGTCACCTTGTGAACCGGCCTCTCGTCCCAATCACCCCTCGGCAAAGGCTCCGGGCCACCGACCTTACGCGACGTCTCCGGGTCGTCATTCCCCATCAGAAACGACCCCGGCTCGATCAGCGCCATCCTGAGCCCTATTGAATTGAAGTATCCACGCAGCATATCTTGATTTGCGTCCTTCGGCAGCGTCGCTATCGCTTTGCTACCGAAGGATCGAGTCATGGAAGTAAGGGTTGAAGAACCTGTCCAAAAGCCGCGACGCGTAGTCGACTAGCCGCGCCCGGTCGGCCAGAACGATGTCGTAATCGCCCGCGAGCCGTTCCGCAAGAAACCCAAGCCCCAGCGCGCCCGCGCCGATTATCACGGCTTTGCGTCCGCCCCCTCCCCTTTCAGGGGAGGGTTGGGGTGGGGTCTTCCTTGTCATCAGCGCTGCCCCATATACAGCACGGGCTTAAGCCCGTCGGCGTCGGTGGTGAGGAACTCGTGCGGGTCGTCCTCCAGCGTAAAGCGCCGTCTCGAAGTGAAGCCATTCAGATCGAGCCGGTCGCTTTCAAGCCACTTCAGGATAGTCTTCATACAACTCGTGGAGCACCCGCTCGTGCCGATGGTCTTGGCCGCGCGGTAATGGTTGGCGTCGATGTCCGCCCGATCCACCAGCTCGCGCGCTCCGCCGAAACAGGCGCCGACGGCGTATCCTTCCGGGTTGTACAACCTCAGCATCAAACGCTGGGCGGCGGGCGAAGCGCAGGCGGCAATCACGTCATCGAAGAGACGGCCGCCAGTCAGATCGACCAGGTCGCGGACCACGCTCTCCTCCGCTTCGAGCGTTTCCCCCGAAGCGTCCTCGCACGTTCGAGGAGCCAGATAGACTTCGACCGCGGACCCCAGCAACCGGCTGACCAGCGCGGCTTTACGTTCCGACCGGACCATCATCACCACCCGGCCCGCCCCCTCCAGCACAGCCAGGGCGGCGTAGATCATGCTTACAGTGCCCGATCCTATCACGCAAACGCTGCCTCCGGGCAGGATTCCGGCGCGATACTTGTGCCTGCCCTCCTCGTCAACACCAATCGGATGAGGCGTTGCGAAAATCGACTCCAGCGCGCACGCCGACGGCTCGACCAGGCACGCTTCCTCGTCCGTCGCATTGTCCGGAACGCGCAGCGCCGACTCGGACGCGATCATCGCCTCTGGGACCTTCATATACTGCGCGTATCCGCCGTCGATCTGGAAAGAGAGGTTCGCGATCGGGTTCGGAAGAAGCATAAGCCCGTGGTCGTCGTACCGAGCGATGCGCGACTGGAAGACGAGCCGCTCTCCGGGCCGGAAGTCGAGATATGATTCTGAAAGCTCGTGGCCCCGACGGTATCCGATGCCTTTTCTGATATTGCAGACATCGCCGCCGACCTCGACCACGCGCGCCACGAGTTCGTGACCGAGCACGACCGGCGCGTAGGGGTCCACGTTGGGGTGTCCGCGAAGGTAGATGGTCTTGTCCGTGCCGCATCGCGCGCACATGACGACCTCGACAATCAGATCGCGCGGGCCGCACGCCATGCTGATGGTCCTGCGCGCAACAGCCCCCGGCATGCCCTCATACACAAAAGCTTTTGACTTATAGACGCTCAACCCCAGACCCTGTGACCCTACGAACTCGCGATTCTATGGACAAGCCTAATCGCCTTCTGCTCATTTCCGACCCGGAACCGCAGCAGTTCCACGCCTGACTCCGGGTCCCAAATCTTTATCCAACCCGCATTGAGAGTAACTATCTCCTCGCCGGGCATGCCATCTACATCTCCGATGGCCGGGTCGCGAAGACCGGGTCCCGCCGGAAAACTCCGAATCACCTTAGCATCAGAGCCTACCATCTCAGCAGCCTTCCCGGCTATGCGCACAACACTCCCCTTGTACTTGATGATCCGCTGGGCGCCGACATCCAACTTAACGACGGCCCCCACTATGCGAATATCACTCCCCTCGTACACGGCGTCCGCCTCTCCCGGCCCGACACGCTCACCAGTGATCGGATTCCAGATGGTCGCCGTGTCACGCGCGATGGTCGCTATCAAGAGAGGCTTCGTCGAGTTCTTATCCGGCACGGCGTTCGGCTCACGATTTGACCACATGAAATCGCCCTTGTCCAACGCCGCGTTAGCCTCCGCGAAATAATCGACCATCTTGTTGGTCCATTCGGAAAGCGAGGTCCACGGCTTCGGCGCGAACTCTTCAGTCCAAATCCAGTAGCCGTCACCGTAGGCCGCGGAGTTGAACGCCTGGCGCGCGGTGAACTTGTACTGAGACCCGTCCGGCGGGCCAAGCGCCTGCGGCCAGTGACCGCCCAGGTAAACCACCGGATACCCGCGCTCGCGGCTCTCTCTGCATCCGTTTTGCACGCGCGTAAGCGACCACTTCAGACCTTCCCGGTCGGGCCGGTTCTTGACGCCGGCGTAGCCGCCTTCCGGCGAGTGATCGTAAGCGGGATCCCACTGTCCGCGGCCATAAGTCGTTGCGTCAAGCTGAATTACGGGCGCCATTTGGGTTGCGAAACCTCTGAGCAGAGTCGGGAAGAGACCGCCCCAGCCGTATAAGCCGATTTGAAAACGCGGGTTGACCGCGTCTATCCTCGCCCTGACCTTCTTCACCTCGCGCAGGAGCAGGCCTTTCTGATATTCCAGGTAACGATCCGCGAGGCCGTTTTGCGCAATATACTCAGAACGCTTGTCCAGGGCGGGCAGCGGATCGGGGGGCGTCTTGCCTACGGACTTGAGAAATCCGTTGAGGGTCTCGTCATCGTACGACTCGCCGTAATCAGGCCCGCCGCCTTTGTAGAACTCGAAGTCGAGGCCCACGAACTTGAAGTTCGCGTGCTTGAGCGATAGCTCCGCCCACTGGACGAGTGTGTCGCCGATGGCCTTCCAACCAACCGCGGAGTGGGCAGGCAGGTACGGCCCTCTAGCCCCCTCCAGGTTCACCCGCGGAGGAGCGCCCCATTGTTCGCCGCTCGCCATTCCTCCCTGGAAAACGGCCGCGTCAATCCCTGCTTCAGCCGCCAGGCGGAAGTACTCCGGCATCATTTCGAGGGACCCGGAGTTGCGCGTCGGCTCGAAAATGTCGGTGGGCCTGACCAGTACGCTGAAGCCGGCGTCGGAAAGCCGGCGGAAATCGGCCGCCGAGGGAGCGCCGGGATAGCATTGAGTAAAGAAGACCCGCGCCCCCGGCCCAACTCCCGGAGAGGTGGAGTAACGCTCGACAGCGGCCACAGGCCGAACGATAAACGGCACGAGAGAGATACACAGAAGAAGTCCAATCGATCGAAACATCAAGCCCCTCCGCAACCTTACAGCCAGTGAACAGTAAACAGTGAACAGTTCAGCCGTCGACCGCGCAAACCTTACAACCCTATGAACCTCATAAACCTTACAAACCTCGTAAACCTAAACCCACCCACATACCCGCGCCAACAGCCGGCTGTATTCGACGAAATTCGGCCAGGAAACATCCGGCGGAACGCCGTGGTCGCAGCCGGGGATATATCCGCCCTCTTTCACCAACGGCGCGACGCGCTCGACCTCGGCCACGATTGCGGAGCCGCCCGCCGCGATCGCCCGCTTGTCTATTCCGCCGGTATAGGCCATCTTCTTGCCGAACTGCTTGCGAAAAGCAACTATATCGTTGTGGGCGGCGACTTCTATCGGATCGCAGCAGTTGATCCCGGCCTCGATCCAAACCGGTATCAGCTCGCCGATGTAGCCATCGGAGTCCACATCCACAATCGGACAGCCCCTGGACTTGACCAGGTCGACCCACGCGAAGTAGCTCGGCTGCAGGAACTCCCTCGCCATCGCCGGAGAGATCATACTGTGGGCTTTATAGGCCATGTCCTCGGAGAACATGATGCGGTCCAGCCGGAGATGCTCCAGGGTCCGATCGAGGGCTTCGAGCACAAAATCCTTCCAAAAGCCGATCATGTCCCGCACGAAATCGGGATCCTCGATGAACAGCATGCACAGGTTTTCCAAGCCCAGCCAGTCGCGCAGTTTCCAGAATGGACCCTTTACCATCACCGCGGTCACGGCGCCGCTGTCGTTCATCTCGGCGGCCTTGCTCGCGTAGTCTTCGGGAAACCGGCCAGGGGTATCGACCCGGTATCGCTCCTTCATCCGCTCAAAATCGTCTCTGTTTTCGACCGGGAACCTGTGCCATTTGCGCGTCACGAAATCCCTGGCAAATCGCAGGTAGGTGACGTCGAACTTGTCGGATATCTCGACAATAGCGCCCTGCCAGTCCTGAACGACATAGTGGCCTTCCTTATGCTCCAGGACCTTCTCCTCGAACATCGGCAGCATCTCGAACGACACGCCCGGATCGACCATATCGTTCTGAATGGGCGGCAGCCCGAGTTCCTTGACCATCGCCGCATAGTAATCCTCCTCGACGAGGCCCTGCCGGCGCCACGCTTGCAGAGTGGATTCGCGCGGGCCGCCCGGCAGCAGCGGAACTTTATCCGGTTTGCCGAAAAGCAGCGTTTCCAGATATCGCTCGCGGAAGGTCATTCCTCCACCTCCCGCTTGTGGAACTCGCACATCAGCCGGTCGCAGTAGCCTTTGATCCCGAGCACGTCCGCCCCGAAACCGATGAACCTGTAGCCGAGCGCGATGATCTCGTCGATATTGTCCACAGTCGCCGGGACGCCGGCGAATTTGCCGTGGGCAAGACACGCGTCAGCGATACGTTTCCGCGTGTCGAGAATCCTGGGGTGGTTCCATTCCGCCGGGGCCCCTATTCCCTGGGAGAAATCGCCGGGGCCGAAGAAGATGATGTCGATACCCTCCAGCGCGGCGATCTCGTCCAGCTCGTCCAGCGGCTCCGGGTCCTCGATCTGGATTGCGACAAATCGCTCCCGATTTGCCTGCTCGAAGTACTCATCGAGGGGGACGTTGCAGAAGGCCGCGTCCGCGTTGCCGCCGTCCATAGGCCGCCGGCCCACCGGATGGAAACGGGTCATCCACACCACTCGCTTCGCGTCCTCCAGGCTCATTATGTGTGGAACCATTATGCCGGCCGCGTCGAGCTCCAGGGGCCTGATATAGTCGCTGTAGCCACCGCGCGCTACCCGCACCATCACGTCCGAGTCCCCGGCCTTCGCCGCCCATATCTGGCTTTCCAACAGACTCCAATCGGTCGCGATGTGCTCCATATCGGACCAGATGCAGTCGTAGCCGGCGATTGCGGCCATCTCGGCGGCGCGGGCCGTATCCAGGTTCAGTTTGAAGCAGCTCACTATCTGTCCGGCCCGCAGCTTACGCAGAACGCGGCTCGGTCGCATCCGGACGGGACCATTTCCCCCCATATCCTCTCCCTCGGTCTGTTTGATTGGTAGAACCATTGCAACTCTAGCGTAAAGATGGGACGAGAGTCAAGAACGGTAACTGTACAGTAACTGTACGGGAAGTGATGGGGTATGAGTCATTCGTAGCGCTTCGGGCCGGCCAACTGCGGGAACTGACTTCGACGATACTTGATGATGTGGCCGTTTGAGGCCGTTCCCGCATGATAAACTGCTTGTGGCATGATGCGGGAACTGACTTCGACGACATTCGATGACCTATTCGCGCAAGGCCGTTCCCGCATGATAGAAACGGCGATCGGGCGCAGGTATGAGGGATGAGCTATAAGCGCACCCCGTAGACTCCTGGACCCCTAAGACCCTAAGACCCTAAGACCCTGAAACCCTGACTCCTGAACTATTACTATTGACCGTAAGCGGGGAAAGCGCTATGATACTGACGAAAGCTGCAGGCGGACATCACGCGTGAAATATGTTTCTGATTGGTTTCTGGGCGTCTGGTACCTGGCGGGTGGCAGTTGGCAGTCGCTCGTTGCCTCAACTGTCGATATTTTCCTCGTAGCATTGGTCATCTACAAGCTCATGATGCTGGCAAAACGCAGCCGCGCCTGGCAGATCATGTGGGGCCTCGGCGTGTTTATCCTGCTCGGCTTTGTAAGCGATTGGCTCCAGCTTCACACTATCAGCTATCTGCTCACATCGTCCCTGCAGCTCTTGCCGGTGGCTATCGTGATCCTGTTTTACCCGGAGTTGCGGCACGCCCTGGAAGACGTGGGCCGCGTTGTCGGATGGGGTCGCAGTTTTTCGTCTCTCGCGCAGAAGGATGTCTCGGACATAGTCCGCGAGGTCGCGCGAGCGGCCGCGCAGATGTCCGAGCACAAGGTAGGCGCGCTTATAGCCCTCGAACGGGAGACGAGCCTGGACGATATATCCGCCACGGGCGTTCGCATCGACGCCCTGGTAACAAGCGACCTGCTGTGCACGATATTCCGACCCGGCAGCCCTCTTCACGACGGCGCGGTTATCATCCGTGGAAACCGCGTTGTCGCCGCCGGTTGCACCCTTCCGCTGAGCGACAGCGTGCACATCGGCACGATGATACACACGAGGCACAAAGCCGCGCTAGGGGTTACCGAGGAAAGCGACGCGGCGGTGGTGGTCGTCTCGGAGGAGACCGGCACGGTGTCGCTCTCGTCCGAGGGGAAGCTTCATCGCGGCATGAGCGAGGAGTCGTTGACGAAAAGCCTTTACAGCATATTCGGCGTGACCGAGCGACCGCGCAAATCGCCTTTCGCCCGCACGGTTGACGGAACGCTCAGAAAGGCGAGGATCAGGTCCTAGCCACAACTATGCGCGACAACCTCGGCTACAAGCTTCTGGCGTTGTTCCTGGCGGTGGTCCTGTGGGCCAAGGTCAACGGGGACCGCAATCCGAACATCAAGACCCCCATCGGCTACGTGACCGTAGAGTACACTCGATTGCCGCTGGGGTTGATAGTAACGGAAGCTCCCGCGCGCATCCAGGTGAGCGCCACGGGGCCGCAGTCAGCGCTGCGATCCCTGGCCGTCTCCCAGCTCAAGGCGACCGCGGACCTTTCCGACGCTCAGCCCGGAACGCAGGAATTCGCCGTCGATATCTCCGCGCCGCCGGATCTCGCTGAGAAGGTGGGGCTTTCGCCGACGGAGATCAAGGTCAAGCTGGAGACACTTGAGCGCAAGTCTCTCAAAATCGATGTGTCACTCCAAGGAGTGCCGCCCCTCGGCTACAGCTTCGGCCCCGCCAGTGCGTATCCGCCCGCGGCCGTCGTGAGCGGCAGGAGCAGTCTGGTAAGCCAGGTGCGCCGCCTCAATATCGCTGTGAGCTCCGGCGCGGCGCAATCCGAGGGCGACGACTACTATCCCGTGGTCGCGCTGGACGCAGCCGGCAACGAGATCAAGGGGCTTACCATCGAGCCGTCCCGCGTATCGGCTAAGCTGGGACTTGTCGAGGCGCAGGCGACGAAATCCGTTATCATAAGCCCAGATATAGTGGGCCAGCCGATGCACCCCCTGAAAGTAACCGCCGTGAATGTCTCTCCCAACGTGGTGACCATATTCGGCCGGCCAGGCAATATAGCGCGAATAAGCACCATAGGGACCGATCCCATAGACATAACCAACGCCACGTCGGACGTTACGCGGACCGTAGGTTTGCGCGCTCCTCCCGATGTCAGGTCCACCGACATTCGATCTGTGAAGGTCACGGTGAGGATCTCCCAGTGAACAGTGAACGGTGAACCGTCAACTGACAACCGATAACCGGCAACCTGCTCCCTCCCACTTCAGGGGAGGGCTGGGGTGGGGTCCAACCAACAACCAACAACCAACCCGGAGGCATTGAGATTGGAGAAATTGTTCGGCACGGACGGAGTTCGAGGACTTGCCAACACGGAATTGAGCCCCCTGCTCGCTTTGAAGCTGGGAACGACCGCGGCCCACACGTTGATAGAGCAAAAGGCCGACGCGACGGTCCTGGTGGGCCGCGATCCGAGGCTGTCCGGGGACGTGCTCGAATCAGCCCTGGTCGCGGGGATACTTTCGCAGGGCGTTGACGCAATACTGGTCGGCGTCGTTCCCACACCGGCAGTCGCCTATCTTACGGTGGAGACGGGATCGGCGGCGGGGGCCGTGATCTCCGCCTCCCATAACCCGGTCAAGGATAACGGCATCAAGTTCTTCGGTCCCGACGGCTACAAGCTGGACGACGCCATCGAGGCCGCGATCGAGGCCGGAATTGAGGACTTCGACTCGTTCCACCGCCCGTCCGGGGCCGATGTCGGCAGGCTCCGCCGGTCGCGCGAGCTGGCGCAACAATACGCTGAGCACGTGAAGGGGACGATCAGCCGGCGCCTGGACGGTATGAGGCTCCTTCTCGATTGCGCCAACGGGTCGGCCTCCGAGCTTGCGCCGCGGGTGTTCTCCGACCTCGGCGCGCAGGCCGACGCTATCCACAACACGCCGAGCGGGACCAACATCAACGAGAATTGCGGTTCGCTTCACACCGAAGAGGCGCGGAAACAAACGGTGGCGCTCGAAGCCGACGCCGGGCTGTCGTTCGACGGCGACGCCGACCGCGCCATACTGATCGACGAGAAGGGCGAGATTGTTGACGGCGACCACGTAATGGCGATTTGCGCGCTGCACTATGCCCGGACTTGCGGTCTGCCGCAAAACGCCGTGATCGGCACCGTGATGAGCAATATCGGACTTGAGATCGTCCTGCGCAAGCACGGAATCAGCCTGGTCCGCACGCCTGTCGGCGACCGTTATGTCTCGGAAGAGATGCGCCGCACCGGCGCGATCATCGGCGGGGAGAAGTCGGGGCACATCATCTTCTCCCGCCACGCCACCACCGGAGACGGTATGATCACAGCCCTTCAGATTCTCCAGATCATGCGCGAAACCGGCAAGCGTCTGTCCGAGCTTGCTTCGGTTATGGAGGAGTTCCCGCAAATCCTCCTCAACGTCCGGGTGAACCAGCGAAACGGATGGGACCAATCCCCCGAAATTCAGGCGGCGATCGCCGAAGCCGAGCAGCAGCTTATCGGCCGCGGCCGCATTCTGGTGCGGGCGTCCGGAACCGAAAAGCTGATCCGCGTAATGGCGGAGGGGCCGGACTTGTCGGAACTGGAAGTATTAACGGAGCAGGTAGCGGCGGTGGTGAGGGAGAGGTTGTGCTGAGAGGGTAGCTATCAGCTATCAGCATTCGGCATTCGGCAGAATTTCCGTCGGAGCGGTTGAAGGTATTTCCTGGGCGAGAGGTCTCAGTATTGTAGAGCGTTGCGCGATCCACGGAGGGTGAGGCCGATGGAAATCAACCCTGTTCAAGCTTATGGAAATCCCTTGTATCCAACGCGAACCATCATGGACGAGCATCCCGAGCTTCTTCTCCTCGTGCCGAAACGCTGGCGGGGGAACCCGGTGGTTATCGCCGCTCTTACGGGTGTGTGCCTGCTGGTGTCCGGCTGCCGCAGCGGGAACAAATCTACCGGGGTGGTCTCCAGAATCGCGCCGATCTTCGCGCATGGCGCCGGGCGCGGCAGCTTCGGGTGCAGAGTCATGAATCCACCTGTGTTTCTGTCGGAAGACGAAGCCCGACAGGTTGTCATCCAGGAAGCGAAGAAGGCAGGCATTAGCTTCAGACGGGGCGGGCATTCGCTTTCGAGTGTTTCCGTGCCGGTGACGGACCCGTGGAGCGGTAGAGGCAGACGAGCAGGGATTTGGTCTATCCTGCCTGCGCGAAAATGGCGCTGGTCTAAGCTGGACTTGGACGGCACGGACAGAAAGCGCAAGATCAGTTTCGAGTATGTGTCCAGTTCCGATTTCGACGGCTGGAGAAATGCGCACATCACCGGCCCCTCGGTATATACGTACGACCTCGTGGGAACGGCCAGAATGCTGAGGAAGGGTTTGTCCCATGCCGGACCGCCCGGCAACTATGGCGTGTTCTATGATCCTGTTCGTCAACCCAAAGGCCCGCCTCGGAGCGTTGCGAACTATCAAGCATATCAGAAGGATAGGGGGCTGCGAGAGGCAGACGCAAGGAAAGCAGCAAAGGACGATCTCCGCAAACAGGTCCGTGGTTTTATCAAATGGCTGAAGGCGCAGGGAGTGGTCTGACGGCCTCAAAGGAGAATGGCAGATGAAAGTCAGTTCGCTGAAGTCGTATCGGGATCCGTTGTATCCGAGCAGGTCGGTTCTGGACGAGCATCCGGAATTGCTGGAGCTTGTGCCAGTCCGCTGGCGGGCCAATCCGGTTGTGATCGGCGCGTTGACGGGGTTGTGCCTGATGATGTCCGCTTACAGGAGCCACGCGGCGTCAGAGAGCCCTCCCCCGGCTTGCCGCGTAGCTCCCGTGTTTCAGCACGGAGACGGCAGAGGGACCTTTGGCTGCATAGCAACGAATGCCCCGGTGTTCCTGTCGGAGGACGAAGCCCGGCAGGTCATCACCGAAGAGGCCAAGAAGGCCGGACTGGCATTTGCCCCCGATGTCCGCGCGCTGCCCAATGTCGTCGCGTCACCCGAGAGGGTTTTCAAAGCGGGCGAGCAAGGTAAGGGTCCAGCTATTGTGCCTTTCACTCTGGACGGAACCGACGAGCGGCACAACGTGTCGTATGAATACATGTCGGCATCCGACGCAGACCCTTGGCGGCCCCGGCGCAGCCTCTTCGAAATGTCGTCGGTGTACACCAGAGACACCCTCACGGCAGCGTCGCAGTTGCGGGGCAGACTCATCACCGGCAAGGCCCCAGGCTATGTGGCCGTCTTCTACGACCCAATGACCGTTCCGACACTATCTCCCGGGGCCATAGCGGAAGGGAAAACCCGGCGGTCAGAGGCACAGGCGACCTCAGCGGAACAACTGCGCGCCCAGGTCCGTGATTTCATCAAATGGCTGAAGGCGCAGGGAGTGGTCTGACGGCCTCAAACGAGAAGCGCAGATGAAAGTCAGTTCGCTAAAGTCGTATCTGGAACCTTCCTATCCGGCCAGATCGGTTCTCGACGAACACCCGGAACTGCTGGAGCTGGTGCCGGTTCGATGGCGGGCCAATCCGATTGTGATCGGCGCCTTGACCGGGTTGTGCCTGATGATGTCGGCCTACAGGAGCCACGCCGCCTCGGCCGGCGCGCCGCCCGCTTCCCGTGTGGCTCCCGTTTTCCAGCACGGAAATGGCAGGGCTTCCTACGGCTGCGTGGCCGTGGCCGCTCCTGTGTTTCTGTCCGAGGACGAAGCCAGGCAGGTCATAGAGGATGAGGCCCGCAAAGCGGGCATATCATTCACCCGCGACTGCAAGACCCTCACGATAAAGGCCAATGCTCAGCGCACCGCGTATTTCATGGAATCAGAAGCGGATGGGCGGGGTCGGCGCGTATCGATCCGCCCGTCAACGTCCACAACTGAGCGAACTATCAATCTAACCCTGGATGGAACCAGCAAGAAGGCGAATATCAGCTATGAGTTCGTCTCTGACGCCGACTTCGACACCTGGCGATTGGTCAGTTCAAACATAATCTCAACCGTGTCTGTGCGCGACTATGCGAAGACCGCAGAACTGCTGAGGGACGGCTTGGAGAAGGCAAAACCGCAAGGCGCATATGGAGTCTTCTACGATCCCGTTTTCTACGACACGGGTAATCGGGGGACGAATAATCCGCGGGCGCCAAAGCCGACTTCGGCGGACGAGTTGCGAAAGCAGGTCCAAGATTTCGTCGAGTGGCTCAAGGCGCAAGGAGTCATCTGATGCACCTGACCCTCCACCTCACCGCCCGATGCAACCTGCGCTGCAGGTACTGCTACGCGGCCCCGCACGATGGCGGTGATATGACCTTCGACACTGTCAAGTCGGCCATCTCGATGTCGATGGATATGCTGAAACGGGAGTCGCCGGACCAGAGCCTGGGAGTCATCTTCTTCGGCGGCGAGCCGCTTCTGAAACGCGATTTGATCGAGCAGACGGTCCGCCATTGCAGGCAAGTGGAGGCGGAAACCGGACAACTCTTCCATTTCAAGGTGACGACGAACGGCCTGCTCCTTGACGAGGAGTTCCTCACCGGTCCCGACACAAGCGAGGTATTTGTCGCCCTGAGTCACGACGGGACCAGGGACGCCCACGACGCGCACCGAGTAGATGCGTCGGGAAATGGTTCTTACGACGCCCTCGATCCCAAGATCGACCTCCTTCTGCGCCACAAGCCGTACGCGCCCGTGATGATGGTCGTGACGCCGGAGACGGCGCGCTGGTACGCGGATTCTGTCCGCTGCCTCTACGAGAGAGGGTTCAAGTATCTCATTTGCTCTCTCGACTATTCCGGCAAATGGGAAAAGACGCATCTGTCGGAGCTTCGGCGGCAGTACAAGGCGCTTGCGGCTTGGTACTACCAGGAGACGCTGAAGGAGGAGAAGTTCTACTTCAGCCCGTTCGAGGTGAAGATATCCTCCCACGTCTTTCCGGGAAGCTGCAGGGCGGAACGGTGCGAGCTTGGGAAGACGCAAATCTCCGTTGCGCCAAACGGCGCGCTGTACCCCTGCGTGCAATTCGT
>JAUSGG010000239.1 GCA_030649165.1 Armatimonadota bacterium | reverse complement strand
AGCGCAGGACGAGGGAGTTGTGATGAGTCAACTGATGTGCGCGCCATAAATGGCCTCCTGGTTTTTCGCCATTATAGCGCCAATGAAGTATTAAGTAAACAGTATTGGCTCTGTCCCCGGTTTTCCCTGCATCGTCCACGGTTTGCCCCTTCTTGCAAACCTGTTCGAAGAACACGGAGGAAAAGCGGTAGTGCGTGCCCTCGTTGTAGGTGAAGTTCTTGAGACCTACAACGGCCTGGTTTCCTGATGAACCCATTTGCTGATAGAAGCTGGCGCCCATAGAACGACTAATCGCCAAAGTAAACAGTATTGGCTCCGTCCCCTTATTCCCCAAAAAGGCTCCGTCCCCAATACCCCGATGTGCCTGTATTGATGGCAGTGCGCAGACACGTCATTCTTCGCTTCGCTCCTACTGAAGCGCCCCGTGTCGGGATTTCCGGGTTGGGACCGGAAGTTGTCCGCTATAGCATGCGTATGCCTCCCAACCCTCAAATCCCGAAACAGCGGGGTGGTTCCTTTCCGAAATAATCCCGATCCATCGGGATCACTTGCTCAGAATGCGATCTTCGGGGCGTTGTTCGTGAATAATGCGGGATAGGTTAGTTCCGCCCCTAAATTGCGGTATACCAATATACTACGGGGGGGGTGGGATCATGAGCATATTACAGTTGCTGAGAAAGCCTGCTCAGGACCGGTTGCCGCGCGTGCTCCGCGCGATGGAAACGCTGATAATGAACGAGCAGGTGAAACATACCGAGCGCGACCGGGAGCTCGACTACGAATATGATCACATCCGGGAGGCGGTGAAGTACGCCAAAAGCCTCGCCCTGAAGAGAAAGATCGACCCCGATATCGCGGGGACCGTCGCGGCTGTTCAGAACATTGCAAGCATAGTGACCGGGAGGAACGAGGACCACGCGGACGCGGGCTACTACCCGGCAAAGGAATTTCTGAAAACGCTCGATTGCTTCAGCGCCAAAGAGATCGAGCAGATCGCCGTGGCCGTGCGCAACCACAGTCGGAAGTCCGAAAAGGACGCGCCGTTGGACGAGTTGGCCAAGGACGCGGACATCTACGCGCGTTATTGCCAGGGACACGAGTTCTCCCGCCCTCACGACCTCGCTCGCCTTAGCAGATTGCGCATTGAGCTGGAGTTCTAGCGGAGTCGAGGGTTGAGAGAGACCTCACCCCAGCCCTCTCCTGATCTAGAGGTTAGAAGTTGGAGGTTGGAAGTTAGATGCCGGATTCAACCTCACCCCAGCCCTCTCCTACGAGGAGAGGGAGTTCCCCCTCCTGCCAGGTGGGGGTTTGGGGGTGGTTACCCGTCACCTGATAACACCCACCCCCCTTTCGTGATGAATCATCTCCCTCTCTCGGAACCTTACCCGCCGCGGCTTCGTATAACCACTTGTGAGACGACCAGGCAGGCGGCAGGAGCCACGGATGTCACGGCGCGGATTCCTCAAGCTCGCTATGTACGGCGCGCTCGTCGCCGCCGGCTCCGTCGACGCGCTGGCGGTCGAGCCGCGCTGGTTGGAGACTACGCGGCACAGCGTTCCTCTCAGGAGGCTACCACAGGAACTTGACGGCTTCACGATCGCGCAGCTCACTGACATCCACCGCGGCGTGGTCGTGCCGGACAACCTGATATGCTCCGCGGTAGAAATAATAAACGGCGTTTCGCCTGATTTGGTCGTCGCAACGGGCGATTTTGTGAACCGCGGAGCCTCGAACGCCGGTCCCTGCGCGAAGATATTGTCCGGGCTATCGCCCCGACTGGGGACGTACGCCGTATTGGGGAATCACGATCACTGGACCGACCCCGCCCTGGTGCGCGGGCATCTGGAGCGCAGCGGAATCCTCGTGCTGGGCAATGCAAACGTCCGCCTGGCGGAGGGTCTGACGCTCCTGGGCGTTGACGATTACTGGGCCGGCGAGCCCGATTTTGACAAGACCTGGCGCGGCGCGAACGTGGACGACGCTCACGTGTTGCTTTCGCACAACCCGATGGCGGTCAAAGAGATTGACGACAGGGAATGCTTCATGATCGCCGGCCACACCCACGGCGGTCAGGTAAACCTTCCCATCTTCACTCGGCACGCGCTTGCCCGGTTCATGGGCTGGAAGTACCTCCAAGGCTGGTTCCACGTCGGCAAGGTCACGATGTACGTGAGTCGCGGAATCGGCGTGGTAAACCCTCCGGTACGATTCAGATGCCGACCAGAGATTGCACTATTCACACTGCGGTCCGCGCAGGCGTAGAAGCTGTCAGCCTCAAGCTACCCGCCGCCAGCCTCCGACTGCCTCGACTCCTTCGAGTCCTCAATCTCAACTCTCCTCTTGATTCTCCTCATCCGCTGGGTTATACTTGCCGTGGGAACGTCTACCCTCAGGAGGTTCATAGTGTTACGCAAACCTGTTGCGCTTCTCCTTGTCACCATCGCTCTTATCATCCCTGTTCCGTCCCAGGCAGCCGATTGCTGCGCGAAAGACACCCGCGGCGCGCAGGGCGACAAAGCGTTCGCGCCCCTGTTCAACGGCAAGGACCTCTCAGGGTGGGAAGTCGTCGGCGCCCAGAACTGGTCGGTCGCTGACGCCGTCCTGTCCAGCTCCGGAGAGGGCTACGGTTGGCTGAAAACCGAGAAGCATTACAGGGACTTCGTCCTCCAAGTCGAGTATAAGCTCAAGGCGGACGGGAACAGCGGCGTGTTTCTGCGCGCAACCAGGGATGGTGACCCCGCGTTCACCGGCATGGAAATCCAGATCCGCGACGATTACGGCAAAGAGCCGAACAAGCATATCTGCGGCGCGCTCTATGACGCTATTGCGCCGTCGGAGAACGCCTGCAAACCCGCGGGTGAGTGGAACAAATTCCAGATATCGCTGATAGGCAATAAGCTTAGCGTTTGGCAAAACGGCAAGAGGACCATCCGCGCCGACCTCGCCAGTCCGGCCATAAACAAAGATTTGACCGAAGATCATAAGCTGACGAAACGGGCGAAGGTGGGCTTCATCGGCCTGCAGAATCATGGCGAGCCGGTTCAGTTTCGTAATATCCGCATCCGGGAGTTGTAGTAATCATCGCTCCACATAATCTCAACAAGGAAAGAGGTAATCAGTTGAAGAAAGCGTTCATTCTCACACTCACATTGATGGCAGCAGCGTCTTTGCTCACCGCGTGTTACGCGGCGCCGGCAAAAAAGCCGATCAAAGTCCTTTTCGAGATCGAAGGGTGCTGCCACGACTTCAAGAACCTTCCGCCGATGCTCGCGGACAAGCTGAAGGCGACGGGAGACTTCGAGTTTACGATCACCGCCGATCGAGACGAGCTGGTCCCCGCCAGGATAGCCAAGTACGACGTCGCCCTCTTCTACACGCAAGGCAGCGATATGACGCCTGAGCAGGAAAAGGGCCTGACCGAGTTCGTCAAGGGCGGCAAGGGCTACGTTGGAATCCACTGCGCGTCGGACACATTCAAGAATTCCGACGCCTACTGGAATCTTGTCGGCGGCCGGTTCAAGAGCCACGGCCACGGCACGTTCCCCGTGCATTTCACCGTGCGCAGGCACGAGCTGACCCAAGGGCTTGCCGACTTTGACATCACTGACGAAACGTACGTCCACGATTTCCACAAGGACGCCAAGATCGTCGTTCTGGCCCGCAGAGCGACCGACAGCGAGCCGGCGGTCTGGATACGGCAATACGGGGCAGGCAGGGTTTTCTTCACCGGCCTTGGGCACGGCAAAGAGGCATGGAACAACGAATCGTTCCAGACCCTGATGACCAGAGCTCTGTATTGGGCTGCCTGCCGGGGCGCGTCCTGCAACAGCGCCAAATCCGGCGCCTGCTGCGCGAAATAGCGACTTCCAAACGGGAAGGGGGGCAAATCCCCCCCTCCCTGTGGGAGGGGGTTAGGGGGAGGTCATTCCGTGCCCGATTCTCAACTCACGTCTGCGCGGATGACCCCACCCCAACCCTCCCCTGAAGGGGAGGGAGTGAGTTTGTGGGCGGCGGAAAACGGAGTTCCACCGTCCGCACACCCTGATAACCCTATAAACCTACAAACCTGAGAACCTATGAACCTATGACCGGCTTCCCTCAGGCATCAAAGGTCCGATATGTCACCCCCAGGGCTGTAATCCTGGCGCTCCTCCTCGCCGTGCTCAACGACTATTGGCTCGTGCAGCTCGAGGTGGTGAGATATTCGTTCGCCACTTATGCGGCGCCCTTCTACAACGTCGTCTTCACTCTGTTCGTTCTGACCTGTCTGAACTTCCTGGTCAGGCGGATACTCCCCAGGTCTGCCCTCAGCGGAACGGAACTGCTCACCGTCTACGTGATGGTTTCCATCACCAGCGCCGTCTGTTCTCACCACATGCTGCAGATACTCGTCTCTCTGATGGGCTTCGCCACCTGGTTCCAGACCCCCGAGAACCAGTGGAAAGACCTGTTCCTCTCGCACGTGCCCAAATGGCTCACAGTAAGCGATACGAAGTCCCTGACGAACTTCTATCAGGGCGGTTCGTCGCTGTCGCTCTATTCGTCCGTCAATTTTAAGCCCTGGCTCTTACCGGCGGCCTGCTGGTCGGCCTTCGGAGCGGTCCTTCTGTTCACCATGCTCTGCCTGAGCAGCGTCTTCCGAAAACATTGGACCGAATCGGAGAGGCTGACTTTTCCGATAATCGAGCTTCCGCTGCAGATGACGAGCGAGGACGGCGCGCTGTTCAAGAGCAGATTGATGTGGATTGGGTTTGTGATTTCGGGCAGTCTGACACTGCTTGCGGGCATACATTACCTGTACCCATCGGTCCCGGCTTTCCGCATCGTACGGCAGAATGTCGGAGTGTACCTGACCACGCCTCCGTGGAACGCGATGGGCGGGATAATGGTGGGGTTCTACTTTTTCGCAATCGGCCTCGCGTTCCTCATGCCGCTGGATTTGTCGTCTTCCTGCTGGTTCTTCTATATTCTGCTGAAGCTGGAGCTTGTTCTCTGTGCGGCGATGGGTTGGAACCAATTGCGTGTGCCGGGCGGCGGGTTCGACCGCTCGTTTCCGTTCACTTACAGCCAGTCGTACGGCGCATATTTCGGCATGTTCGTCATGATTTTGTGGACCTCTCGCAGGTACCTCGCGAGCGTGTTCCGCACCGCCTTTACCCGACATAAAGAGATCGACGAATCCCGCGAGGCCGTCAGTTACCGCGTCGCCCTGCTGGGCGCGGCTGTCGGAATGCTGTTCCTGGGCCTCTTCTCCTGGGCGATGGGTATGTCTCTCTGGATAATCCCTATCTTCTTCGTTTTATACTTCGCGATGGCCATCGTGGTTGCGCGAATCCGGGCCGAGCTTGGCATGCCGGTTCATGACATGCACGTTATGGGGCCGGCAAGCCCGCTCATAGCCGCCGCCGGCACGACCCCTCTGGGGACCGCCAATATTGTCGGCTTCGGCCTCTTCCACTGGTTCAACCGGACTTATGCCAGCCATCCGATGCCTCACCAAATGGAAGGGTTTAAGACGGCCGAACGGACCGGAGCCGCGGCCCGCCAGATGTTTGTGGCCATGTGCATCGCCGGAGCCGTGGCCCTGCCGGTGGGGTTCTGGATGCTCCTCCACAACTACTATCATCTCGGCGGCGCGACTGCCCGGATGGAAATGTGGGCGCTCGGCATGGGCGGCGAGACATGGTACACGGTCATGGACCGGCTGAAGAACCCAACGCCGTGGAACCCGACGTCGCTTGGCTTCGTCGGAATAGGTTTCTGCGTCGCCACGGCGCTCGGGTCGCTGCGACGCGCTTTGCCCTGGTTTCCTCTGCATCCACTGGCGTACGCCGCCGCGAGCAGTTGGGGCGTCGCTCAGCTCTGGCTTCCGCTTATGATCGGCAGCATCTGCAAGTTCATCACGCTGCGGTACTCCGGCCTCAGCGGATACCGAAAGATTCTGCCCTTGTTCCTCGGGCTGATACTGGGCGAAATCGTCGTCGGAAGCCTGTGGACCCTCATCGGCATTGCGATGGGAGTCCCTACCTATGACTTCTGGCCCGGAAAACCGGGTTAAGGTTATCGGTCGATAGTTGCCCGGTCACCTGTCCGACCCGTCTCACTCGTCTGACCTGTGCGGCCCGCCTGACCTGTCCGACTCTTCCGACTCCTCCGACTCTTTCCGGCAACGTTGACACTCGTCTCTGACCGCGACTATCATGTGCGAGGGCAACGTTTACAATCGCCTTCAGGGAGCTTGATATTGGCGGACATATCTGTTGACTATGTGGGACTGCGCCTGGTTTCACCGGTGGTTGCGGCGCCGGCGGGGACTACGGGCACGGCCGACCTCGTGAGAATCGCCGAGGACAACGGCGTCGGGGCGGTCGTCATGCGCACACTCTATCCGTATCGCGACGATGATCGCAGCCGGCCGCACTATGAGCTTATCCGGCACAATTTGGGCGCGATGCGCTCGACGACCTTATATTCTTCGGAACACGCGGCGTTGTGGGACTCGGACCGTTATGCGGAGGAACTCCGCGTCTGCAAGGAGCACGTTCAGATACCGATCATCGCCAGCATCGGCTGCGTCCGGCCCGCCGAATGGGTCGCGAACTACGCGAAGCTGGTCGAACACGCGGGAGCCGACGCGCTGGAGCTTAACGTTCACTGCCCGAACGTCGTCCGCGACGAAGGGCCGGCGTTCGTCGAACTGATTTCAGAGGCGCTGCAACTGGTGAAGAGCGCGGTGAAGATACCGGTTATCCCGAAGATGACGCCGCAGCTCGAAAATCCGGCTTTTGCCGCGGTGGCGATCGAGAAGGCCGGCGCCAACGGACTGGTTATGTTCGGCCGGTTCACCGGGTTGGAGATCGACATCGACCATGAGGAGCCGGTCGGTCAGCGCGCGTACGCGTGGCACGGCGGGCCGTGGTCGATCTTCTATTGCCTCCGCTGGATCAGCTCCGCGGCGCCTTTGCTCGGCATTCCGATTGCCGGGTGCGGGGGAGTCGCTTCGGCGGAGGACGTGGTCAAGTACTTGCTGGCCGGCGCGTCGGTCGTGCAATCCTGCACGGCCATCATAACCCAAGGGTATCACGTGGTGAAATCCATGAACCAGGGGTTGAGGGACTGGATGGACCGAAAGGGCTATAAGCGTCTGGACGATTTCCGGGGACGGGTAGCGCGGATGGATTTGGCTTAGCAGCCGCCGGATAAAGTCGACGCAGCGTCTTGACCTCCCCCTAACCCCCTCCTAACAGGAGGGGGGACTCCCTCTCCTTTCAGGAGAGGGTTGGGGTGAGGTCTTGCTTCGATCCTTCGGCAGCAGAGCGGCTTCGTCCCGAGAATCGGGAAGCGCCGCTGCCGAAGGAGGCAACCGAGTTTTCTGGAAGGACTGAGGAGGACTTGAATGGCGGAACTGAAAGGCATCGTAGCGGCGATACTGACACCGTTCGACGAGCGGGACAACGTGGACCTGGACTACATGAAGCGTCATCTGCGGTTCGTTGAAGCAGGCGGCGCGCAGGGATTCGTTCCGTCGGGCTCGAACGGCGAGGCCGCCTCGATGCGGCTGGAGGAGCGCAAACGCATTATCGAACTGTGCGGCGCGAACAAGGGCAGCATGTTCATGGTCGCCGGGACGGGAAGCACGAGTCTGTCGGAAACTCTGGAGCTGTCGAGATGCGCGGAGTCCGCCGGGGCCGACGCCATAATGGTCCTGCCGCCTTTCTTCTTCACCTACGCGCCGGTGAAAGGAATCATCGACTACTACAGGCGCGTCTTTGACGCCGTCTCCCTGCCGATCTTCCTCTACAATATCCCGCAGTGCACGGGGATAAGGATTTCCGAAGAGATCATCCACGGGCTGCGGGAATATCCGCATCTGGTCGGGGTAAAAGACAGCTCCGGCCAGATCGACAGTGTGCTGAATTACATCGAGAACTTCCCCGGACTGAAGATATTCGTCGGCAACGATCATCAAGTCCTGAGCGTGCTTGAGGCCGGCGGCGAGGGTCACATAACCGGAATGCCGAACGCATTTCCTGAGTTGACTACCGAGCTATATAAGGCTTTCGTCGCGGGAGAGGACGCAAGCGAGCAACAGGCGCGGCTGTCCAAAGCGCGGGACATTATAGCCGGCTTCCCCGAATTCGCGGTCAACAAGTATGTGCTCAGCCTGCGCGGATTTCCGCTCAGATACTGCCGGCTGCCGCTTCTCGATATGACGGACGAGGAGAAGACCCGCTTTGTCGGGCTGATGAAGGAAAACGGGCTGTGGAGTTTGTAGGAAGACGCGCCGCGGGAACTGACTTCGACGATATTCGATGACTTGGCCGCACAAGACCGTTCCCGCGGGATAGGTGTCTATTTTCGAGGTAGGCATGAGATCGCACACCCCAGACCCGGCTCATCCCCAAGCTCCAGTTTGCCGCCGGTCCGGGTGAATCCGCCCGTTACCGGCTGCTGGGCAATGATGTTGTCCGAATCCAGGTCGAAATGTTCGAAAGCCTGTGTGGCGCAGGCGAAATGCAGCGACGCGCTCTGCCCGATTTTCGACTCCAGCATACAACCCAGCATCAGACCCAGGCGAGCCTGGCGGCAGATTTGGACTATCTCGAACGCGCAGCGAAAGCCACACTTCATCAGCTTGACGTTCACGCCGCTGACTGCGTGGGCTTCCGCGAGACGCAGCACGTCGGCCGGCGTGACGGCGCTCTCGTCGGCATAGACCGGAATTGAAATGGCTTCCGAAACCTGTATCAGCCCCGCGATGTCGTCCTTTGCCACCGGCTGCTCGATCAAGGACGGTTTGACGCCCGCCCGCTCCAGCTCGCGGACAAAATCGATCGCGGCTCGCGGCGAAAAGGCCTGGTTGGCGTCCACCTTCAGGTCCGCTTCAGGAGCCGCCTCCGCGACCGCAAGGACCCTCGCCACATCCTCCGGCCCGCCTCCCGCCTTGATCTTTATGCGCCTTATGCCCTGCGTCCAGGCGGCGCGAGCCTCCTCGGCCGCCTGCTCAGGGGAGACGACCGAAACCGTTTCGTCGGTTTCCACGGTCATTCGACTTCCACCCAGGAATTCGTACAGCGGCTTGTTCGCCAGCTTCGCGGATGCGTCCAGCAGGGCCGTCTCCATCCCCGCCCTGGCGGCGGGCGCGTTTGGGAACCTCCTCTGAAGCGTCAGGCTCAGGCGTCGCCAATCGGAAAGCTCCTCTCCGCACAGCAGACGGGCCGCCTTGACAATCGTTGAGTGGGCCGAGCGGACAGTCTCCCCGGTCACGTACTTGATCGGCGTAGACTCGCCGAGGCCGATGTGGCCCGAATCAAGCCGAACCTCTATAATGAGGGTGCGGGAGATGGTGGTTCGACCTTTCGCCGTGGCGAAAAGCTGTTTCAGCGGCAGATCGACAGGTTTTGCGGAGACGGACAGGATTCTTGGCACGAGAGGATTATACCAACATCGACGGGAATAAGACACACCGACGGTTTCATATTGCGCTCCTCTGCCTCGCGACGCTGACCATCGTATTGCAGGCGACGGCGTCTGTCGCGCTGGACCTTGCGGCGGCGATTGACACGGTACTTTCCGATCCGGCGTTCAGGCACGGCGCGAGCGGCGTTCTGGTGGAATCTCTGCGGGACGGTCGGACGATATACTCTCGCAACGCCGACAAGATCTTCATGCCCGGCTCGAATATGAAGCTGCTCACGACAGCCGCGGCGCTCGACGCCCTCGGTCCCGGCTGCCGCTTCAGAACCCGCTTCTACTTCAACGGAAGGGCTTCCGATCACGTCTGGCGCGGGGACCTTTACATCAAAGGCGGCGGCGATCCGACCCTCCGGTCGGAGCATCTTGAGGAGTTCGCGCGCTCCCTCCGACGGCTTGGCGCGAGACGAATCGATGGGGCCGTGGTCGCCGACGATACGTGGTTCCGTGGCGAGCGGCTGGGCTCCGGCTGGGGCTGGGACGATGAGCAGTGGTACTACGCGGCGCCTATCGGGGCCTTGAGCCTGAACGGGAATTCGGTCCAGGTCTTCGTTATGGGCGCCCGGCGCGCGGGATCGCCGCCGGTCGTGAGGATCGTCCCGCCCACATCCGTCTTTGTAGTAAGGAATCAGGCCGTTACCGTCGGCTCCGGCGAAGCGCGGTTGTCGGTCACTCGCCCGCATGGCGCAAGCGTCATCCTCGTCAGAGGCACGGTCCCGTGCGGGTATAGGAGCGAGACGCCGGTCGAACGGATCAGCGTTCCCGATCCCGCCCTCTACGCCGCGACCTCACTGATGGAAGCCTTGGGCCGCGCGGGAATAGCCGTCCGGGACCGTCCGAAAGCCGGAGCGACGCCGAAGACTGCGAGGCTGCTGCATACCCACGTGTCTCCGCCGCTCTCGGAGATACTGGCTCTTGTCAACAAGCGGAGCGATAATACGATGGCGGAGGTATTGTTCAGGACTCTCGCCGCCGGACCGGGTGGAGCAGCGACTGAGGACGAAGCTCGCGCCGCGGAGACTGCGTTTCTGAAAAAAGCGGGTGGCGACCCCGAAGCGGCGCTTATCGCTGATGGTTCCGGCCTGTCGCGCAGAAACTACATCTCGCCGGCCAATATCATCGCCGTCTTGCGCTATATGTACGGCCGGAGGGATTTCGGAGCGTTTGTCGATTCTCTGCCGGTCGCCGGCCGCGATGGAACGCTCAAGAGTCGGATGAAAGGCACAATCGCCGAAGGCAACGTGCGGGCAAAGACCGGGTATCTGGCGCAAGCGAGTTCCCTGTCCGGCTATCTGACAACGTCTTCCGGAGAACCGCTCGTTTTTTCGATATTGATGAACAACCACACTTGCCCGAACACCCAAACGAAGGCCGCGCAGGACAGGATTTGCGACCTGCTCCGCGGCCTTCCGTAGCGTTCCACTCTTCCGGCCTCAGTCCTCAGCCCCCAGCCCCCAGAACTCAGCGCTCACCCACCCCGTACAGACGAAAGGGACGAAGTTCTTCGCTCCGTCCCTTCGTTAAGGTCGTTAACTTTTTTCTCCAGCGATTTAGTTGGGCTTACGCTCCAGCCTGTAACCGCGTGGACCTTCTTTCCTCACTTCCAGGTCGAGCTGGTCCGCCACTGCGTCCAGAGCGACCTTCGCGCTTTCGAATTTCCCCGAAAGCGTCACCGAACCTTCGAGTCCGGCGTCGGCGCTGATCACCGCTCCATATCCCGAGGCAATAGCGCGCAGGGCATCATCTACAGGGCCGTTGCGCATCCTCAAGTATGGCGGCTCAGACACCGACTGCGACCTCGGCAGGAAGATCACCTTGGAGAAGTTGCCACCGCTGTAAGTCCAGCTCACAACCACGCCGGGCGATTTCGCCTGCGGCTGTTCGACCAGTACCAGAGCAACCGTTTCCCTGCCGCTGAAGACCTGAGTCTTACAGAACTGCTTGCCATTCTCCAGCCGGCACAGCCTGGCTTCGATCTGCCCTGCTCCGATAGTCGGCTTTAGAATGATCTGATATGCGTCGGCATCGGTTCCCAGAACAGGAACCTGCGTTCTCACGCCGACTTCCATTCCGGGACCCGCGGGCATGAGCCAGGAGCCGCCCAATGGCCCTGTCAGCGTTGACTGGAACACTCCAGGAGACACTTTCACGAGGAGCACAGCGAAAATCAAAACGCTGAGCGCCCAGGCGAAAGCACGGGTCGGCACTCGAGCGCCAAAGACGCTTCGCAGGCTCAGCCGCCTGATTGTCCCCTCTTGCGGTCGTGTTTCCTGTTGAGTCTGGACTCTGGCCAGAACGCGCTCCCTGAATCCGAGAGGCGTCTCGACTACAGGAAATGATCCCAGCGCCCGCCAGGTGGAACGGAAGTCCCCGTACGCCCGTCGGCACTCCTCACACTGACTCAGGTGACGCTCAAACGTGAGAGCCAACGGTTTTTCGATGATCTCCTCCAGGTAATCAGAGAAGACCTGCTGGGCAGTTTCGCATTTCATTAGTAACACTCCGTTCGCTCACTGCGAGAATTATGACTTATGATGATGCATCTTGGGCAGTGAGACCGGCATCGATGATGTACGAGCAAGCCTCGGATAAAGCCGGCTGAATGGAAGCGCCACTTCTGCGCGTATTCTACCGCAGCAACTCCATTTCGGTCGCGTACGCCGGATATTCAGTTGTGTATGTTCCCATCCCCTCACGCTTGGTGAGGTTCCAAGTAGACTGACTGTGCTATAGTCCGAAAAGTTCCCTCAGCGGTTCAAGTTTTTCTCTCAATGCCAAGCGGGCTCGATTGAGCCTGGACTTGACCGTGCCGATGGGCAAATTCATTATGTCCGCTATCTCTTCGTACGACTTCGACTCCGTATGGTAGAGGAGCACCATTATGCGCTGGTAGTCGGGAAGCGACTGTATGGCTTTCTGGAGCAGGCCGTAGCGCTCGTTTTGTTCCGCGATCTCCTCCGGCGTCGGGCCGGTATCCTCGATCTGCCGCGTGACGGTATTCTCCTCCAACTCGACAAAGTCGTCGAGAGGGGTGTGCAGATGACTTTTCGCCTTTTTTCTCTCGTCCAGGTAGACGTTGGTGACTATCCGATAGAGCCAGGTGGAGAAGTTGGCGTCGCCGCGAAATGTGCCGATGGAGTTGAAGACGCGGATGAAAGCTTCCTGAGCGACATCGTTCGCGTCATCGTAATTCCCGGCCATGCGATAGGCGAAGTTAAAGACCCGCTTCTCGTATTTCTCGACCAGTCTATCGAAGGCCGAGAGCATCCCCTCTTTACACTTTTGAATTATCGCGCGTTCTTCGGCGTCCATTGGCTGTACACCTTACACCTTGGAGGCTTGTTCAACCGCCTCCCTTTCTTCTTCGGACAGGGTGTGCTCCGACCTCCCACCGTTAATCCGTTTGGCGTAAACGCGCGAATCAACCCGGCTGAAGAGGTTGCTTATTACGACGCCGTTATTGTCTGCGTTCAGCAGCGCGAGCGCAAAACTCTGCTCCCCGCCCACATCGTCAAAAGCGTCGAAGCGCACGAAGCCGATACGCTGCATGCACTGTTCCTGCTGCGCTTTAAGTTCCTTATTATGTCTTTGCAGCCCCTCGATCCTATCCGAGGCGGCGGAGAGATCCTTGGCGCACTTGTTCAGCTCTTGACGGAGCAGTTGACCCATCTGGCCATCGACTGCTTGCAGACTTGTCTTGCTGAGTTTGCCTACCTTGCGAATCAGGTAGAACACCGAGGCCAGCAGCGCAATCACGAGCGCGGACGCGCCAAGCATGATTTGCGCCTGAAAGTGATAAGCAAAGTCTACTACGGTTTGCCAGAGCATAACGCTGAGGATCCTCCTGTACATATTGCATCTTGTACAGACCCGGACGCATTTCCTTCCGAATGCGACCCTCAGCAATTCGGCGTCTGCCGCGAAGCCACCCTTCATTATTACGACAATAAGAGCTCAAGCATTCCCTGGCCGAGGCTTCCGCTAACTTTACATCGTTCCCGCAATACTGAACGCGGTCCTCGTTTACACTATTTCTCGCGGGGCAATAATAGGCTGATTGAAAGGATCGAGGAGGGATGAGGTATGCCGGAAAAGATGAAGGCCGCGGTGTTCCGCGGGGAGAAAGACATTCACATCGAGGAAGTCCCAGTACCCGAGGCCGGTCCGGGCGAAGCTATTGTCAGAACGACTCTGACGACGATTTGCGGCACTGACTCGCACATTTGGCGCAAAGAGTATCCGGTCCGCGAGGGACGGATCGTCGGGCATGAGCCTGCAGGTGTAATCCATGAGCTGGGCGTGGGCGTGAGCGGTTACCAAATCGGCGACAGGGTCGTCGTGGGCGCAATAACACCGTGCGGCGCGTGCTTTTACTGCATGAACGGACAGTGGGCCCAGTGCGCCGGCTACGACAATAAATGGGAGCCTATCGGCGGCTGGCGGTTGGGCAATTCGATGGACGGCGCGCAGGCGGAGTACTTCAGGGTTCCCTACGCTCAAGCCAACCTTGCCCGAATCCCGGACGGTCTTTCGGAGGAGGACGTGCTGTTGGTGACGGACATCGCGTCGACGGGCATTTCAGGCGCGGAGTCCGCCGGCGTCAGCATCGGCGATACAGTGGTCGTTTACGCTCAGGGACCGATCGGGCTGTGCGCCGCCGCGGGCGCTAAACTCATGGGCGCAAGCCTGGTCATCGGAGTCGATGGGTTGGACTATCGACTGGAGATGGCAAAGAAGATGGGCGCGGACGTTGTGATTAACTATAGGGCACAGGACCCCGTGGCGGAGGTCAAGAGACTGACGGAGGGCCGCGGCGCGGACGTGGCTATAGAGGCGCTGGGCAAGCAGGAGACTTTTGAAAATAGCTTGCGCTCCGTGAGGCCGGGCGGGATAGTGTCCAGCCTGGGCGTCTACGCGGGCAAACTGGAGGTCCCGCTCGAGCCCTTCATCTACGGGATAGGTGACGTCAAGGTTGTCTCCACCCTCTGCCCCGGCGGAAAGGAAAGGCTGCGCAGGCTTATGGAGATGGTGAAGCACGGGCGGCTGAACCTGCGCCAACTGCTGACGCACCGGTTCAGGCTGGAGCAGATCGAGGAGGCTTATGACCTGTTCTCCAACCAGCGGGACAACGTGTTCAAGGTGGCTATTACGCCGTAGCGTTGAGGATTAGTTTGCCCGCGGCGACGACAAGTACGACCGCAAGTGTTCGACGCAGCACGGTATTCGAGAACTTATTGGCGCCGAAACGAGACCCGACGAGTCCTCCCGCAAAGCCGGCGAAGATCAAAGGCCACAACGCTCCCATTTGAAACCCGGCCCTTGTCAAGCGTCCGGCGAGGCCCGCGAGCGAGTTGACGACTATGAACAGCGCCGACGTCGCCGCGGCTTCTCTTGGCGACGCCAATCTCGACAGTATAATAATGGGGCTTAGGAATACGCCTCCGCCTATTCCTACAATTCCTGATACCAGCCCGATCCCGGCGCCGGTCGGGATGGCTACAGAAAGGCTGGGCGCCATTATCTCGCGCTTCTCGCCGGGAGCAAATCTGACGGACAACCGCCAGGCCGCCATCAGCAAAGCCGCGGCCAGCGCCAGGGAATAGACCCAGCCGGCCACGTGTAGGGCCCCGCCTAGAAATGCGGCTGGAACCGAAAGAACGATAAACGGCCAGGTGAGCGAGAGAGAGAAACGCCCGGCGCGGGCGAAAGTAACCCACGCGACTCCCGCAACGAAAACGTTGAGAACCAGCGCCGTCGTAGCCATCTCTAAACGGGGAGCCGCAAGCAGCGTCAAGACCGCCAGGTAGCCGGATGCGCCGCCGTGCCCGACCGAAGAATACAGCGCCGCAACGAAGAACACAGAAACAAATGCCAATACTATCGAGGTAGACGAAGCTTCCACCGCTAACTAACCCATTTCTCCAGCCCGCATTGCTCACAAAACGCGTTCTCTGCGAGAGCGACCCTTCACTGGTCACCGCCGGCCGGTAAGCATAACACTCGCTTTCCCGCCCGCGCGCAGGTCGCCCTGGTCTTCGCTGATAACGATGTACGAGTTCGCCCCCAGCATCGAGGATAGCCGACCCGATCCTTGATCGCCCGTAGGCGCGGCGACGTACCCTTCCCCCTGCCAGACCGTCACCGCGCGCACGTACTCTCTCCTGCCGGGTTTGTGCCTGAGGTCCTCGGACACTACCCCAGAGACCCTCGGGTAAGTCACGTCGCTGATTCCCTGCATATGGAGAAGGGCCGGACGGACGAACAGGTCGAACGCCACCATCGACGAAACCGGATTGCCCGGCAGGCCGAACAGCGGCTTTCCGTCAATGCGACCGTATGCCAGAGGCTTGCCGGGTTTTATGGCCACCTTCCAGAAGAGTATCTCGCCCAACTTGGCAAGCGTTTCCTTGACCAGGTCGTAGTCTCCCACGGAAACGCCGCCGGAGGTTATAATGATATCGCTGGTCTGCGCGGCCAGCGTCAACAGGCGTTCGAGCTCGCTTCGTTCATCCGCGGTCCGTTCGACCATAGACACCCGCGCACCCGCGTTAAGCGCCTGTCCAAGCAGCGAATAGCTGTTGCTGTCCCGAATCCGGCCGGGGCCCAGGCGCTCGGAGACGTCAACAAGCTCTGTGCCGGTCGTGACGATGGCAACCGCGGGCGCTTTTGAGACCGTTATCTCCGCCTTGCCGACGGCGGCAAGCGCTCCCATTTCCGCGGGACCTATCCGGACGCCCGACATCAGGACAATCCGGCCCCGTTTGACATCCTCGCCGGCGCGCCTGACGTGCGCTCCCGAGACCGCCTCCCGAAGAATTCCGACGCGCCCGTCCGCCCCGGCGCTTGTGTCTTCGACCGGAACGATGGCGTCCGCCCCCGGAGGAATCGGCGCCCCGGTCATGATCTTCACGGCGGTTCCGGTGATAACGCGCTCGGTGACAGTCACTCCCGCGGGCTCTTCCGCGATACAGCGAAGAGCGCGAGGGTTTTCGCTAGTGGCGCCCGTGGTGTCCGCGGCAATCACCGCATAGCCGTCCATCGCCGAATTGTCGAATGGCGGAAGGTCCTGGTCTGCATAGACGTCCTCCGCAAGCGCCCGTCCCAGGCCGTCGCGCAGAGCCAGCAGCTCGGCGCCAAGCCTGGGAACCGACTCCAATATCATTTCCAGAGCCTTATCCGGATTCAGCGGTTGCGTTCCTAAAGCTGTTATCTGATTGACCTCCCCATCACTAAGCCAGACCTCTCCCCAACCCTCTCCTAAAAGGAGAGGGAGTTCCCCCTCCTCTCAGGAGGGGGTTAGGGGGAGGTTAAGGCGCTACTCCTATCCCGCGGGAACGGTCTCATACAACCGAACCCATCGGACATCGTCGAACTCAGTTCCCGCGGCGGGTCGCAAGAAGGGGCAACCTGTCGCCTCTTATCCCCCCACGGAACACATTCCCTCCGCCTGCACCGCCGCGAACTGCGTCGGACCACTGAGTTTGTGCCGTTGCGCCCAGGCCATCAGCTCCCTTGCGCTTGCGGCAGGGTCGCTCTCGCGCAGCAGCGACCTGACGTCCCGCTCGTCCGGAAGCCGCAGGCAGGGCTTGAACCTGCCCGACGCCGTCACTCGCACGCGATTGCACTCCGCGCAGAAGTCATCTGACATCGGGCTGATAATGCCAACGCGGCCCGCGCCACGAATCGCGAACACTCTGGCGGACGATCCCGGCGGGCGCGGCAGGGGCTCGACGTCCCCAAGCATTTGTCGAATCTCGCCCGCGGAGACGAACATGGACTCCCACTCTCTCGCCGTGTGTCCCAGTGGCATCAACTCGATAAAGCGCGCCTCAACCGGCAGCCGGCGGGCGAGATCGGCGATGGCCAGGACCTCGCCGTCGTTCACACCGCGCATCACGACCGTGTTGATCTTCACCTTCTCAAACGCGCGCAGGGCCGCGTCCAGCCCGCGCAGCGCCGCTGCCAGCGAATCACTGCCCGTAATCCGGCGGAACGTCTCTCTGTCGAGGCTGTCCAGACTGATATTGACACTACGCAGGCCCGCACGTGCTAACGGCGCGGCCATCTCCTCCAAACGAACCGCATTGGTGGTGAGGCCCACGGTATCCACACCTGCCGTACGCGTGAGCAGTTCGACAATGCCGACCACGTCCGGGCGCACAAGCGGCTCGCCGCCGGTTACCCTGACTTTGCTCACACCGTTACCGGCAAAAGCCCGAACAAGCGCCGCGATCTCGTCAACCGAGAGCGGAGTTGCCGTCCGCCCGGTCG
Source organism: Armatimonadota bacterium (assembly GCA_030649165.1). Taxonomy (GTDB): domain Bacteria; phylum Armatimonadota; class UBA5829; order UBA5829; family JAUSEB01; genus JAUSGG01. The sequence goes on along the minus strand of JAUSGG010000239.1, from coordinate 12,198 downwards.
AATTCCGGTAAGGCGCGCAATAGCGACACTGCAGGTCGCATCTGTCGGTGATCGACAGGCGCATATAAGTGATTCTTCCGTTCCCCCGGCAAGCTTCCACCCGTGGGTCCTCCCAATCCCATTATAGCCTAAGTCACGAAAAAAAGAGCGGGGAACGGATTCACCTCCGTTCCCCGCTCAAGCGGTTGCTAATATCGGACGCCGCGCTCCTAAGAAACTGGGCGCCGGAAAACGTCGTACCCGCGCGTCCTTCGGCAGCGTCGCTGCCGCTCTGCTACCGAAGGATCGGTTGCTCAGGATATCGCGTCGTGTATGCGGGCCAGTTCCTCGAACTTGAGGTCCGCGCCGATCACTCCCAGACGTTTGCCGTTTCCGTCTGTTATCGGCGCCGACACGGTGATGCACAAAGCCCCGGTTATCCTGGAAGTGTAGAAGTCCGTCAGGTATACCTCGCCGGACTCGAGCGCGCCTTTGAACCAGTCTCTATCCGAGAAGTCTTCGTTGCAGCCGAAGTGGCCGAACTGCTCCCGGTACTCGGGCTGGGTTATGTTTTCGGTGATCTTCTTTCCGGCCATATCCGTTACATAGATGAACTGAACGAACACGTGCTTTCCAACGGCCTTTTGGAGGGCGTTCTCGACCCTGGCGTGGTCCATACTTCGCACTGCCGGATCTTCGGAAAGCGTCTCGACGATCTTCTCCGAGAGCTTCAGAGCGTGTTCTCTGAGCTTGTCGAAGTCGCTTTTGAAATACTCAGGCAAGTGCAGTCTCGCCTGCGTCAGCATTTCCGAATCGGATATCGATGTGACTCTTCCCGCCGCATATTGTTCTTTCACCCAGTCGTTTATCGCCACGAGACTCGGATGTCTCTTATCCACAGCGTTTTCGGGTTTGAGTCCGAGGTAGCTGTTGACCCAGTGAGCGATTCCGGCCAGTCCCGATTTATCGGTCACGTTTACGCGGGCCGGACGACCGAGTATCTTGCTGGTGTCGAAGATGTTGTAAATCTCCTCGTTCTTCAGCATGCCGTCGGCGTGGATTCCCGCGCTTGTGACGTTGAAATTGGACCCCACGAACGGATAGTTGTCGGGAATGTTGACACCTAACTCTGTTCTGAAGTACTCCGCTATCTCGCTGATCACGCGCGTATCAACCCCGTTCGTCTTGCCCTTCAGCGCTATATAATCCAGAATCGCGCCCTCAAGCGGCGGGTTGCCGGTGCGCTCGCCGAAGCCGAGCAGCGTGCAGTTAGCGGCGGCGCAGCCGTACAGCCAGGCGGTGGTGGAATTCGCCAGCACCCTGTGAAAATCGTTATGCCCGTGCCATTCCAGCCATTCGCTGGGAACGCCGCACTCGTGTATCATCGCGTGGATCATCTTCGGCACGCTTCTGGGCAGCATCGCCTCCGCGTACGGCAGGCCGTAGCCCATCGTGTCGCACAGTCTGATCTTGACTGCCTTCTTGGCTTCTTTGGCCACTTCCATCGCTTGCTGCACGAATGGGATGATAAAGCCGTAGAAATCGGCCCGTGTGATGTCTTCGAGGTGGCATCGCACGGCGTCGAGCCCGGAATCGAGAGCAGTGCGCACGAGATCGATGTAGTTGTCGAGTATCTGCTTGCGGGTCTTGTTGAACTTCAGGAATATGTGGTAATCGGAGGCGGAGGTCAGGATTCCGGTTTCCTTCAGACCCATCTCCTTCACGATCTGGAAGTCGTCCTTGGTCGCCCGTATCCAGCCGGTGACTTCGGGATACTTGAGGCCCAGCTCCTGGCATTTCCTGACGGCTTGCTTGTCCTTTTCGCTGTAGAGGAAGAACTCTGACGCGCGGATTACTCCGTTCGGGCCGCCAAGCCTGCTGATCATCTCGAATATCCGCACCATTTGATCTACGGTGTAAGGCGGCCGCGCCTGCTGTCCGTCGCGGAAGGTGGTATCGGTTATAAAAAAGTCTTTGGCGGGCTCCATCGGCACGCTCTTGCCATCGAACACGATGTAGGGCACCTCGGAGTAAGGAAACATCTCGCGCAACAAATTCGGCTCCGGGATGTCTTCGACCTCGTAGTCGATCTTCTCTTGCAGCAATCCCCATTTCGGATCCTTCGATATCATGGGAACCTGTGGCTCCTTTCTCGTTGTAGATTGGGCTTAAGGTCGGGAGGAATCCGCCGGCACGGCGTCGTTGCCCGGCAATCCTGATACTGATTACCCTTTAGGCAGTATATCAGTTAAAACCTTCGTGTCAAGTTCCTTAAATCTCAGTTCGTGCCTTTCTTCACTTTTCTCGCTCTTCGCCTTCTGCCCGCGCCCTAACAAGCTCGACTAGCGCTCCAGTTCGTCCGCGCCTGGCTGCTCGGTGTCTATTGACAAAAAGTGTGAGAGGCGGCATAATTAAGGTATAGTTAAGATGGTCTTAGGTTGCCTCCCATTACACACGCCGCCGGGCCGAAAAATGACGGCCTCGGGGGCGGTATTTACGTCGGCGGGAGCGTAAACCGAGGAGTACTATATGGCGAAGGTCAATACAGCCAAAGAGCCGGAGGCTCCTTCAAGGGAAGCCGATCCCACCGTTGAAAGGAAGGGTTCGAGCCGGGCCGGCAAGCAGCAGATCAGTATCTTCGACGCATGGTGCAAACAATGCGGCCTGTGCGTCGATTTTTGTCCTAAGGGCGTGCTCACCAAGCGCGCGCTCGGAAGTCCCCAGGTCAGCCTGCCGGAGCAATGCATAGGATGCCTGCTCTGCGTTCTTCACTGCCCCGACTTTGCCATCAGCGTTACCGCCAAAGAGGAAACCGGGGATAAGTCGGAGGTATAGAAGTGGCAGTTCCAAAACCAGGCGAACCGGTCTTACTATCAGGTAACGAGGCGATGGCGTACGGCGCCCTGGCCGCGGGAGCGCGTTTTTACGCGGGGTATCCGATAACTCCGTCCACTGAGATCGCCGAAGTCATGGCGACCGAACTGCCCAGGGTAGGCGGCAAGTTCATCCAGATGGAGGATGAGATAGCCAGCCTCGGGGCGGTCATCGGCGCCTCACTTTGCGGCCTGAAGTCGTACACTGCGACGAGCGGCCCGGGCTTTTCCCTTATGCAGGAACACATCGGCTACGCCGCTATGGCCGAGGTCCCCTGCGTGATAATAGACGTTATGCGCGGCGGGCCGAGCACCGGCCTTCCTACAAAGACGTCGCAGAGCGACGTTATGCAGGCCAAGTACGGCTCGCACGGTGACTATCCCTCCATCGCGCTGACGCCCAGTTCAGTCCTCGAATGCTTCACCCTGACTGTAAGAGCTTTCAACCTTTCCGAGAAATATCGGGCCCCGGTCATTCTTCTTTCAGACGAGATAGTCGGTCACATGCGGGAGAAGGTCGTTCTGCCGGACCCGTCGCAGCTCGAAGTCATCAATCGGGCCAAGCCCACCGTTCCTCCGGAGTGGTACGAGCACTACCAGGACTCGGTCACCGGGATGTCGCCGATGGCGAATTTCGGCGAGGGATACAGGTTCCACGTGACGGGGCTTACGCACGACGTATATGGCTTTCCCACCGAGCGGCGCGAAGAGATAGCCGCGCTGATGGAGAAGTTCAAGAACAAGGAAATCCACAATACCAGAGACCTTACAATGGTCGAGGAGTACTTCCTCGCGGACGCAAAGGTCTGCATTTTCGCCTACGGCTCGGTCGCCCGCTCGGCAAAGCAGGCGGTCAAGATTCTCAGGCGAAACGGGGTCAGGGCCGGAATGCTGCGGCCGCAGATCGTCTGGCCGTTCCCGAAGCTGCCTGTGGAGAACATGCTTGAGAAAGTCTCCCACGTTCTCGTGCCGGAGATGAATGTCGGCCAACTCCGTAAGGAGGTCGAGCGACTCTCTTGCACGGACCGCGCGAAGGTGCAGGGGCTGAATGTGCTTGACTCCAGCTTCATAACGGCCGAGCAAATCGTGGACAGGGTTCGAGAGATACGCGCCAGACACAGGCACGTTGGAGAATATGTCAATGGCTGAAGAAACCAAGCTGCTGACGCGAAGCGCGGACGTTCACGACTGGCTGCGCGTCAAGAAGAAATTCCCCCACTTGTGGTGTCCGGGATGCGGCATAGGGATCGTGCTCGGAGCGACGCTCCGCACACTCGAAGCGCTTCACTACGACAAGGACGAGGTCGTGATGGTGTCGGGAATTGGGTGCACCGGACGAATTCCAGTCTACGTGGACTGCAACACGCTGCACACTACTCACGGCAGGGCCCTTACCTTTGCAACCGGCATTAAGCTGGCGAGGCCTGACCTGAAAGTACTAGTCTTCATGGGCGACGGCGACGCGCTCGCCATCGGCGGAAACCATTTCATCCACGCCGCGCGTCGCAACATAGACCTCACCGCGATAGTGGTGAACAACAGCATCTACGGGATGACCGGCGGACAGGCGTCCCCCACAACCCCGCTCGGGAAGAAAGCGACAACGGCGGTGTACGGCTGCATCGAACAGCCTTTCGACACTTGCGCGCTGGCAATCGGCGCGGGCGCCACTTTCGTCGCCCGCTCCACGGTGTACCACGTGAAGCACGCGGAGAAGATGATCAAGGAAGGCCTGGAGCACAAGGGCTTTTCCGTGATCGAGCTCATCTCCAACTGCCACACGTATTACGGCAGGATCAACAAGCTCGGCGAACCGATCGACATGCTCAACTATATGAAGGAGAAGTCCATCATGAGCGGGCCCGACGTGACTCCCGAGAAAATGACAGAGATGGGCAAGCAGTACCTGCTGGGAGTTCTGCAACATGACACGTCTCGTCCCGAGCTTTGCGACTTGTACGAAGAACTGATCTCACGCGAAAAGTCAAGCTAACATCGGCCTCCTGTTCCCCCCCTTCCAGCAGGGGGTGAGGGGGAGGTCACTGTTTACTGATCACTGTTCACTGTTTACTCAATGAGGTAGCGGACGAATGAAGGACACAGCGTTAAGTATGGACATCACGCCCAAAGTGGCGATCCGATTGAGCGGCACCGGCGGCCAGGGGCTGCTCCTCGCGGGCCGCATACTGGCTGAGGCGGCCGCCATCTATGATGGTCTGAATGTCGTGCAGAGCAATTCCTACGGGCCGGAGGCCCGCGGTGGAGCCAGTCGTTCTGAGGTGGTCATGAGCCGCGGAGAGGTGGATGACCTGCGCTGCCGCACTTTCGACATCCTGATCTGTCTCAGCCAAAAGGCTTGCGATTCCTATTACGCCGACCTGATGGAGCGCGGGATCCTGATTGTGGACTCCACGAACGTTGCCGTGGTCCCGACAAGCCGCGCGGTAGAGGTCCCCATGACCAAGATGGCCGTGGAAGAGTGCGGCGATAGAATGACGACGAACATCATAGCCCTCGGGGTTTTGTGCGGATACTCCGGGGTGGTCACGCTGAAAGCGCTCAACTCAGCCCTGCAGAGTTCGCTCCGCAAGGACCTGCTTGAGAGGAACAAGAAAGCCCTCAAGCTCGGGTATGACGCCGGCAAAGAGATCGCGGAAAGGACGCCGGACAAGAAACGCTCCGGCCTGCGCGACTTCAGCTTCATCCGGGAGCCGGCTCCCGCGGGCAAAGACCACAGAAAGAACGGCCGCGGCAAGGTCCACGCAGTGGCTGGTTGACGGTTGTCGGTTGTCCGTTATCGGTTGTCGGTTGTCAGTTGATTGACCTCACCCCAACCCTCTCCTAAAAAGAGAGCAAATCCCCCCTCCCCGTGGGAGGGGGTTAGGGGGCGGTTCACTGGTCACCGTTCACTGTTCACTCTTTAACTACTCACTCCAAGAGGCTCTGCTATGAAGATTCACGAATACCAGGCGAAATCGCTCTTCTGGGAATACGGAATCCCCACGACGACGGATATCGTAGTTAGCTCCCCGGAGGAAGCCGCGCAAGCCGCTGAAACACTGGGACTGCCGGTCGTGTTGAAAGCCCAGGTCCACGTCGGCGGACGGGGAAAGGCCGGCGGCGTCAAGGTGGTAAGCAAGCCGGAGGATGTGGCGCCGACCGCGGAGGCTATACTTGGGCTGACGATCAAGGATTTGCCCGTTCGCAAGCTGCTTATCGCATCCGCCGCCGAGATTCGGAAGGAAGTCTACCTGAGCCTTCTGATCGACCGCGGCGCGTCCAAGGTCGTGTTCATCGGCTGCGCGGACGGCGGCGTCGAGATCGAGGAGACGGCGAAGAAATCGCCTGAGAAGATCCTGCGTTTTGAGGTGGCGAGCAAATCCTTGGGAGGGCTTACGAGGGAAGAATGTCTTCCGTTCGCGACCAGGCTGCTCCCCGACCCGAAGAACGCAGACGAGGCCGCGGGCATTATGGTCACGATGGCCAGGATGTTCATCGAGCGGGACTGCTCACTGATAGAGATCAACCCGCTCATCGTGGACGGAAGCGGCTCCGTGCTCGCTTTGGACGCCAAGGTCCTGCTCGACGACAACGCGCTTTTCCGCCATCCGGAGAACCTGGAGTTCGCAAAAGTCGAAACGGATGGCGAGGACGCCAAGAGCAATAGCAACGGACTCAGCTTCGTGCAACTTGACGGGCAGATAGGCTGCATGGTGAACGGCGCGGGCCTGGCGATGGCCACGATGGACATCGTCAAGCACTTCGGCGGCTCACCCGCCAACTTCCTGGACGTGGGAGGAAGCTCCGATCCGAGGAAAGTAGTTGGCGGATTTCAGCTTATTCTGGCAGACAAGAACGTCAAGGTCATATTCCTGAATATCTTCGGCGGCATAACCCGCTGCGACGACATCGTCAAAGGCATACTGGAGGCGAGAGAACAGTTCGATGTGACCGTGCCGATAGTGATTCGGCTGGCGGGAACGAACGAGGAAGAGGGCCGGCGGCTTCTCCAGGGCACGGATATGATCATCGCGCAGTCCCTGGAGCAAGGAGCCAGGAAGGCTGTCGAGATAGGTAAGAACTGATGAGTATACTGATCGACCAAGACACTCGCGTCATCGTCCAGGGGATAACGGGACGAGACGGCTCCTTTCACACGGAGAGAATGCTGGAGTACGGCACGAAGATTGTCGGCGGCGTGACTCCGGGAAAAGGCGGGCAGGAAGTCCAGGGCGTTCCCGTATTCGATACGGTTGCCGAGGCTGTTGCCGCCACGGGAGCGAACACGTCCGTGGTATTCGTTCCGGCGCGGTTCGCCAAAGACGCGCTGCTCGAAGCCGCCGAAGCGCCGCTGAAGCTGGTGGTTTGCATTACGGAGGGCATTCCGACGCTCGACGCGCTGATCGCGTATGAGGCCCTGAAGGCAAAGGGAATCCGGCTTATCGGCCCCAACTGCCCCGGCCTGACCAGCCCCGGCAAAGCCAAGGTGGGTATCATGCCCGGACACATCCACAAGGAAGGCAGGACCGGTGTCGTATCGCGCAGCGGCACACTGACATACGAGATCGTCGCAAGCCTCACGGCCGGCGGCATAGGCCAGTCCACCTGCATCGGCATCGGCGGCGACCCGATCATCGGAAGCCGGTTCATTGACCTTCTGCCGCTGTTCGAGGCGGACCCGGAGACCGACTCGGTAGTCTTGATCGGCGAAATCGGCGGGCAGGACGAGGTCGTGGCCGCCAACTACTACCAGAGAAGCATGAGCAAGACCGTGGTGGCGTTCGTCGCCGGCCTGACCGCGCCTCCCGGCAAGAGAATGGGCCACGCGGGCGCACTGGTCGGCGGCGAAGACGAAACCGCCGCTTCCAAGATCGAAAAGCTGGAAGCCGCCGGCATCCCGGTCGCCCGCATCCCCAGCGAAGTGCCCAAGTTGCTCTCGCTTGCGAAGATGGGGTACACGCACGCTTCGGCGTAGGGAAGTCGGGCTAACTGTCCAGGTCCAGCCGCACTAGCGAAAAAGTCCCATCGGGAAATGACTCGCTTACTACAACACTGAATCCCTGCTCCACGTAGAACTTCGTCGGACCAGAGCAATTGTTGTCCGAATTGTCTCGGGCGAAGGTCGCCACGGCCTTATATCCGCGTCTCCTTAGGTCCCCGATGGTTTCCTGGAGCAACGTTCGTCCCAGGCCTCTGCGCTGATATCCTTCACGCACCACAAGGCAGGAGATGAAAGCCGCCTCTCGGTCGAGCCGAAACGACAGCTTTTCGTAGCCGAAGATACCGGGCAGACGGTCCGGCGGAGCGAATTGGCAGTAAGCGGCCGGTTCATCGTCAACGTAGAGCAGCTTCCCGTACGGCTGCGTCCCCATATTCGCAAACCACGCGGCCTTGAGTTTTGCCGCCTCCTCGGGGGCCACCTTTTCCCGGAACTGGTTGGGGCTTTCCCAATAAACGCAAGTCCTGCACCCCGGGAACAGGTCCCGCGGCAGGCTTTCGTCGATATCTACAGTCTTAACGCCAGCGCTCATTGCTGATTCCATTCCGGTACGTTGAAGAGGGGAAACGCACCATGCGTTTCCCCTCGAAACTTGTCTATACCGATCGGAGCCTGTCCTACTTGCTCTCTTCCCTCTGCGCGAACTTCTCTGTCAGCCTGCCGAGATCGTCCAGCTCGAAATGCGCCTGGATCGCCTCGTGGATGTCTATCGGACCCATCGTCTCGAACTTCGTCTTCTCGTCTGAGGTTTTCTCGGATGGGATGTCGCGGAGGATACCGTCTTCCCAGTCTTCCTGTTTCACGAACTGCTCGCCTAGTTTCTTGCATCTGGAGCATCGGAACTTGACATATACGAAACTTGGACCGAACAAGCGTAAGTAGTAACCGGTTTGCATTACATCTTTGGTGATTATGCGTTGACCGCAGTTGCACTTGATGAACGATTTCATACTCACAGATGCGCCTCCGCTTTATGGATTTGTGGTTCTGGGCGCCAATTGCAGAGATTGAAACCAACCCATGCGTATTATAACATACGCGCAAGATAATACAAGCAGTCAAGCGAGAAAGAGTCGGGCCGAGATGTAGCTGTCAGCTATCAGCCGTCAGCTTACGTCCGCGGCATAAACAGCTCGGTGTACTGCTGACGGGCATAGCGGTCCGTCATGCCGGCTATGAAATCGCAAACCATCCTTGTCCAACCCTCAACCGAGGCGTCCAAGGGAGACGATATCGACCCGGGCCGTTCCGCGTAGTAGCGAAAGAGTTCTTTCAGGAGCTGTTTCGCCTTTGAGAGCTCCGCAACCCGCGACTCATCCAGCGTGTAGACCTTGTCGAACAGGAACTCCTTTAGGACGTTCATCGCCTTACGGAACGGCTCGCTCATGGCGATCCTGTCCCCGCCACAGCTCGTTTGGATGATATCGGTTACCATCGCGCCGATCCTGTGCGAATGGCCGCGTCCAAAGACATCGGCGCATTCGGCCGGCAGATCGTCCTCCGTTAGTATCCCCGCGCGAATCGCGTCGTCTATGTCGTGGTTCACGTACGCCACGCGGTCCGCCACGCGAACGAGTTTTCCTTCGAGAGTAGACGGCCCCTTGTCGTCCAGGGCGAAATCCGTTCTGCCCTTGGAGTGGTTCAGGATGCCGTCCCGCACCTCCCACGTCAGGTTCAGCCCGCGCCCGTATTTCTCAAGCACATCCACGACCCTGAGGCTCTGGCGCGAATGATGGAAACCCTCCTCGTGCCCGTGTTCTCTCATCAAGTCGTCCAGGGCCTGCTCGCCCGCGTGGCCGAATGGCGTGTGTCCCAAGTCGTGGCCGAGGGCGATCGCTTCGGTAAGGTCTTCATTGAGCCGCAATGCCCGCGCTATCGTCCGCGCGATCTGCGCAACCTCCAGCGTGTGGGTGAGGCGAGTGCGGTAGTGGTCCTCGTCCGGGTCGATGAAGACCTGCGTCTTATACTTCAGCCGGCGGAACGACTTGCTGTGGATGATCCGATCCCTGTCCCGCTGAAAATCCGTGCGGATGGGGCACCTGTCCTCCTCCCGCTGCCGGCCTCTGCTGTTGACGCTCAGGACGGCGTTGGGGGAGAGGATTTGCTTTTCGAGTTGCTCGTACTCTTCGCGTATGCAGCGAAGACCCTCATTGGGCATCAAGAGCTATTCCTCTTCAAGGGACACGCGTACCAGCCTCAGGATGGTCCTGACTGTGCCTTTCCTGAGAGTTCTATTGCCACGAACAGGTACGGACAGAGTCTCTTTGCGGCCCGGGCGTGTCAAGACATGGTGGCTGCCTTCTATGCGAGAGACGTCCCAGCCGTGCTTCCGAAGAATCCGGATGAGTTCCTTACCGGATACGGCCCTCAAACCGCTATGTCCACGATCTCGCGGACTCGGTCGGGCGACCCCTGCCGCTCATTCAGAACGGCCAGGCATCCTCTGATAGCTTCTTTCAGATTCGCGTGGAGTTCCTCCGATCGTGTCGCCTTCTGTGACGCAGCCGGGTATGGCCGGTACTTCCGCCCAGTAGCCGCCTTCTTCGGCGTCATGGATGATAGCTTTGAAAACCATACGGATCAACGCCTTTCGTCAAGAACCACAATCAGATTATACACCAGTATCCTTCATCCCGGTATCTTCTCAACAGCTCCCCATCTTCTCCACCAGCATCTTCTTGACCCCGTCGATCGGAACCCGGATTTGCTCCATCGTGTCGCGGTCGCGGAGGGTGACGGTCTGGTCCTCAAGCGACTGGAAGTCCACCGTGATCCCCCATAGCGTCCCGATCTCGTCCTGCCGCCTGTAGAGCTTGCCGATGGAGCCTGTGTCGTCGTACTGCGCGGAGAACGTCTGGCGCAAATCGGCGGCCAGGTTCTTCGCTATCTCGACTATTCTTGGCTCGTTTCGCTTGAGCGGGAAGACGGCCGCCTTGATCGGAGCCAGGTCCTTGTTCAGTTTCAGCACGACCCGCTTCTCGCCGCGGACCTCCTCCTCGTTGTATGCGTCGATCAGGAACGCCAGCGTTGCGCGGTCCACCCCGCCCGACGGCTCGATTACGTATGGCACGAACGACTCGTTGTCGGTCTCGTCGAAATAGCTAAGGTCTTTGCCGGAGTATTCCATGTGCCGCTTCAGGTCGTAGTCCGTGCGGTTGGCTATTCCCTCCAGCTCCGACCAACCGAATGGAAAAAGGTACTCGATATCGGAGGTCGCTTTCGAATAGAACGCCAGCTCGTCCTTGCCGTGCTCCCGCCAGCGCAGACGCTCGGGCGTCATCCCAAGGTTCAGGTACCAGTTCCACCGATCGTCCATCCACCTCTTGTGCCATTCCTCGTCGGTCCCGGGTTTGACGAAGAACTCGATCTCCATCTGCTCGAACTCGCGTGTGCGGAAGGTGAAGTTGCCCGGCGTGATCTCGTTTCTGAATGATTTACCGATCTGCGCGATTCCGAATGGGACCTTCTTCCGCGACGACATCTGCACGTTCTTGAAATTGGCGAAGATGCCCTGCGCCGTCTCGGGCCGGAGGTAGGTGACCGCGGCCTCTTCCTCCACGGGGCCCATGAACGTCTTGAACATCAGGTTGAACTGGCGAGATTCGGTAAGCTCGCCGCCGCAGAGCGGGCACTTCTTCGGCGCGACGTACCCATCCGTCATGGGCTGCCGCACCGCCCACGTGAAGCCCTTCTTCTCAAGCTCCTTAACCTTGCCGGGCGTCTTGCTCCTGACCTGGTTCAGCGCGTCGCCCTGGTCCTGCGCCAGTGCGCCGCCGAAGTACTCCTCCTTGCCGTCCGGCGACACCGCGTAGACCTCGAAAACCTGGTCGGCGCGGAACCGCTGCTTGCACTCCTTGCAGTCAACCAGCGGATCGGAGAAGCCCTGCACGTGGCCGGACGCCTCCCAGACGCGCGGATGCATCAGGATCGCCGCGTCGAGACCGACCATATCCTCCCGATTGCGCACGACGGCCTTCCACCACGCGGCCTTGACGTTGTTCTTCATCTCCACGCCCAGCGGACCATAGTCCCACGTGCTTCCTATCCCGCCGTAAATCTCGCTGTTCTGAAAGATGAATCCGCGCCTCTTGCAGAGAGAGACGATTGTGTCCATATCAACCAAATCAGTGTATCCTCGCTCCGTTAGTAGTCAACCACTCCCATATTCTAGGGGAAAGGAGGGGTGGGGTCAAGGAAGATTCGGTTGTTTGTAGTTGCAGAGCGATTATGTCCCCAGTTAACTGCAGAGCGATAATGTCCCCATGGAAAGAAGGGACACAGGGATCAGTCAGAGAGATTTGAGCCGTCATCATGTGCTCAGGATGGTGTTAGAGAACAAGTTAGCCC
>JAUSGG010000235.1 GCA_030649165.1 Armatimonadota bacterium | reverse complement strand
CATTACCAACGCAACCCTGTGCAACAGGGTCATTTGCTCGGAATGACCTGAACGTCTCTTTTCGTGTTTTCCAGTTTTCGTGCTTTCGTGATGAAGCGGCCTTCTATCCCACACGAAACAAACGCCGCCCGACTGAACTTGCAGCGGGACGGCGCATTCAGAACAATCTTGCCGAACCCGTCAGACCGGCTGTATCAAGCCGTAGTTGCCGTCGTCTCGCTTGTAGACCACGGAGACTTCCTCGGTATCCACGTCTCGGAACACGAAGAAATTGTGGTGGACGAGTTCCATCTGCTGAGCGGCTTCGTCCGGAGTCATCGGCTTCATAACGAACTTCTTCACGCGAACGATCTGGGGGCTCTCCGGTTCCACAGGCTCGCCCTGGCCGAAAGCCTCGCCCATGGCCTGGGTCTTGACGGTCTCTCTTTCTTTTGGGCCGGCATCCTGGCTCTTGCCATATACCTTGCCCTTAAACTTCTGTATCTGGGATTCGAGCTTCTCCACTACCGCATCGACTGAGGCATACATGTCCGAAACGCGGCTTTCTTCCGCCCGCAGCAGCACGCCATCTCCTTCCAACTGGAGATCGACTATGTGCATGCCCCGCTGGATTTTCAGAGTGGCTTTGACTTCTTTGATGTTCTGAAAATGCTTCTCAAGTTTCCTGAGTTTCTTCTCGATGTAGCTCTCCAGAGCTTCGGTAACGTCTGCGTTTCCTCGTCCCTTTACTGTTACAAGCATTGCGGGGAAACTCCTTTCAAGCGGCTTGCTTTCCAAGCGTTTAGAGTGTACCACATGACCTGTACCCTGTCAATTTGGCCACCAGTTTTCGAGCCTGAAATTGACAACTCTCGGTAATTCCTGTACCCTTAAGAAAGTGTGAGCGCATATTCAGAGGCCGCAATCTTGTGAGACTTCAGGTCAACCGATCCACCCTTACTGGTATTGTTCCCATTCCTGGCTCGAAATCCCACACAGTTCGCGCCGTGGCTTTGGCTTCGCTCGCGGATGGGGATTCTCGCATCCGCCAGCCGCTTGTTGCCGCGGATACGCTTTCGGCTGTCGAGGCGTATCGCTTGCTGGGTGCGGAGATAAACAGACCGGGCGATTGGATGGTGCGCGGAGTATCTGGGCAGCCTTGCGTGCCCGAGAACGTGATCGATGTCGGCAATTCAGGGACATCGCTCTATATTGCCTTGGGGAGCGCGGCGCTGGTGGACGGCGTGAGCGTGTTTACCGGCGACGACCAGATCAGGCGTCGCCCTGCTGGGCCGTTGATCGATGCGCTGAATGCCCTCGGGGCGAAGGTGGAGTCGACGCGGGGAGGTGGGCTTGCGCCGATAATAGTGCGCGGGCCGATGTGGGGTGGAGAGATCGAGCTGGATTCCAGCAAGACCTCGCAGTATCTGACGAGCCTGCTGATCAACTGCCCGCTTGCCGCCGGAGACTCGCACATCAAAGCGCTGATCCTGGTCGAGCGGCCTTACATTGATATGACTTTGCGCTGGGCGCGAGAACTCGGCGTGGAGATAAATGAGGTCGCGCCCGACGAGTTCGAGATCAAAGGCGGGCAGCGTTACCGCCCATTCGATAAATCAGTTCCGGCGGATTTCAGTTCCGCGACATTCTTCCTGTGCGCGGCGGCTATCACCGGCTCGACCCTGACCCAGACCGGCCTCGACATGGCAGACACCCAGGGCGACAAAGCTGTGGTAGACATGCTGCGGGCGATGGGCGCCAAGATGGATGACACGCCGGACGGCTTGGTTGTGTCCGCGAACAAGCTCATTGGCTGCGAACTGGACTTGAGCAACACCCCAGACGCTCTGCCTGCGCTTGCGGTAACGGCATGTTTTGCCGAGGGCGAGACGCGGCTGGTGAACGTGGCTCAGGCCAGGCTCAAAGAAACAGACCGCATAGCCGTAATGCGAGAGGAACTCTCCAAGATGGGAGCCGATATCGAGGAACTGCCGGACGGCCTGGTGATACGCGGAAGGCCGCTGAAGCCCGCCGCCGTTCACGGCCATCACGATCATCGTGTTATAATGGCTTTGGCGATTGCGGGGTTGGCGCTAGATGGCGAAACCACGGTATACTCCGCCGAAGCGCTGTCGGTCACGTTCCCGACGTTCATAGAGTTGATGCGAAGTGTCGGGGCGGACATCAGCTCACTAGACTGACTTGCTGGGAGTAAACACAGTGAAATCTCAATATGCGGTCGTTCTGGAAGAGGGTGAGAATGGCTGGATTATCGCGAGTGTGCCGTCGCTACCCGGGTGTCACACGCAAGGACGAACGCGAGAGGAAGCTCTCAAGAACGCTCATGAGGCAATAAAAGGTTATCTCGCCGTTCTGCGTGAAGACGGGGAGTCAGTTCCAAAGCCCGATATCGACATTGTGATGGTCCGGGTTGCTGCGTGATGGCTAAGCTGCCCGTCGTCTCAGGCAAAGATGCGGCAAGAGCATTTGAGAAGATAGGTTTCGTCCATCGCAGCACTGTGGGAAGCCATATGATCTACAAGCGGCCTGGTGTCGGCACGCTGAGCATACCCAACCACAAAGAACTGGACTTGGGTCTCCTGAAGCGGCTGATCAGCGACGCAGGAGTCACTTCCGAGAAGTTCATCGAGTTATTGGGCTGATCTGGTTAGTACACGAATTACCGAGGGAGGTACGAGGGTTTTGCTAGGAAACACATTTGGACGGATGTTTAGAGTCACCGCCTGCGGTGAGTCTTACGGAGATGCGCTGGTGGCCATTCTGGATGGCTGCCCGGCGGGGCTTGCTATAACAGAT
>JAUSGG010000222.1 GCA_030649165.1 Armatimonadota bacterium | reverse complement strand
ATCTTAACGCCTATGGGGGGGGGGGGGGTAGCAAGGCTATGGTTCGCTCTCGATAATCTTCTAGTTAGATACGGATTTTTCTCTTCTCTGGCATACCGGGTATTGATGGTATGCCGGAAATTTTAGGCTACTGATGTCTGTTGGCACCCTTGATATATGCTGCGGGAACGGTATATCTGTTGTTTCGGGATTTTCGTTGCTTCGGTTGCATGCAGCCGAGGCCGGAGCCGAAGGCTCCGCACCCGCATCCGGTTCTGTGTTGCGCTAACGGCGTGATACAGCCAACCCATCAAGCTCATCAGCAGGAGAAACACGCGACCAGATGTAAGTCTGCCTTAGCTTACGATGTGGGAGGAGTTACATTGGGCGACATTCACAACGCCGCAAAAGAAGTTTCGTTGTTTCGGGATTTGAGGAGCGTGGCCCCACCTATCGCCACACATCACCCGCTATCAGTCGCTCCGGAAATCCCGAAACCACCACCGCAGAGAGGACAACCAGCCCCTACCGCCTAACATCAACAACATGAAGTGGAAGAACCTCGATGTCGGGCAAGGCTACTACTACATCACAGGCACAATCACCGAATGGCTTCCGCTATTGGAGCGGCCAAGCATCCGTGACATGGTTTGCGCCGACATAGCGGCGGCCCTTGAGGCGTGTGGCGGCTCCCTGGCGGCCTTTGTAATCATGCCGACTCACCTTCATCTGCTGGTGTACTTGCCCGAAGGATGCTCGCTCCATGAATTCTGCAAGCTCTGGCGAGGCCGATCAGGCAGGCACACATACCTCAGCTATTGGAGAAACAGGGAGATGTGGACTCGCTGAGGATACTTGCGGCGCACGCCAATGGGTGGATGCAGGTACGCCGCCTGAAATGAGCAGGCGCGCGCCCTGGCCATAACCAGCGAGCAACAGGCCCGTGTGAAGATCGACTACATTCATGCAAACCCTGTCGGGAGAGGACTTGTGTCGCAGCCGGCCGACTGGCCTCACTCGAGCTATCGGTTCTATGAGATGGGAGAGGAATGCGGCTTGAGCATTACTCCCATCGAACCATAGATAGTGCGCCGGCGGTTTCGGGATTTCCGGGTTGGGATGCTAGCTAGGATGACAACCGACAACGTATGACTCCCAACCCTCAAATCCCGAAACAACGTCTTTCGCCTCCGCCGACACTGTTGTTGCCAATTGCCAACCCTATATATATGCAGCAGCTTGGCAACAACGCAACTTGCGCCCATAAGATCGACGCGCGGTGTGCGCCTGGTCCGGCATTCGCTGGGACGGACTAGATATCCGGGGAGACGAGTCCGGGAATAGACTCCCCAGACCAGCGCATGCGCTGACAGCCTTGACCGAGGAGGGACTGATACTGAGGCGGGAACGGGGCCTGCGCCGACTTGCCGATTCCGGGACCGATTCCACATTCCACACGCACCCTATATAGATGATGTGGATGTGGAAACAGAATCACTGCATTTGAAATGCCGCTACCACTCCAACCAGTGACCGTCCGGCCGAACGCTGTTCTACTCATCCAGCATTCTATTGTAATCATCGACACTCGGGCCGATGTCACGGATGATTTTACGCAAGAGAGGACGCACGATGACCTGGGGGTGGCCTGGGAGTTAAGCGGTCTGCAGGTAGGCTGCAATAGCCTCTCGCACGTTGGTTTCCAGAGTGGGTAGATCGGGGGCTTGGGTATAGCAGCCGGCCAATTCGACGACTTCGCCGATAAGCCAACCGCTCTCGGGATCGCGCTCTATGATAACAGTGTATGATTGAGTCATAATGGCCTCCCAAGATTGCCGCGCCGCATTCACGGCGTGTAAGATTATACCACAGTCCGGCTGATCTGTTCCGGCGCGCGGGCGTATCGCATCCGATCAAGAGCCGAAAAGACCCGATGGGTCTAAGCATCAAGCATCACCATATATAGGAGTATGATGCTTGATGCTAACCAGATTGATCCGTGGGCAGTGGGTTGCACCCTCGTAGATATCGACACTGGCCACCTTGATCCGGAGCGATGACATATCGCGCCCGATCCCGCAAGTATGTCGATCGTGACTGCGCAACGACCCAAACCGGGGTATTTGACATTGTAGCTAAAACGAGCCGAAATCCAGCCGAAACGCGCCGAAACATGCGCCAAATGCACAGGCATTGACGCGCAGCCACAACGAATCAGACCGAAACCGAGCGCAAACCGGCATAAACCGTCAACTGACAACCGTATTCCAGGCGTAACAAAGCCCGGCGGACGGCGCACCGCCGGGCCTGTTTGTCGTGGCGCGCGCTGAGGTGGAGGTTATCCGCGCGCGGTCACGACATTGCACGTTCCTTCGATCGGCCAGCCGGTCGGATCGACACCGGTCAGGGTGATCGACGTCGCGTTGCCATCAAGCGCCAGTTCATTTGCGCGGAACTTGAGCACGAGATCAAGGTCGCCGTCAGCGTCAACATCCGTTGTGTCGCAGTGCAGCGAGCCGTTGCCGCGAGCAGCCACGGCGGCGCCCGCAAGGCGCAGGGCAGTTGGATCAAGTGAAGTGGCATCTATGGATTCCGTCGAGTACACGATAACTCCGACAAGTCCATTGCTTCTCAGGTTGATCTTGGACGGTATCACCTCGATCTCGACCATGGTCGGCCAGAGCTCATCGGCGCCTATGTCCACGAGGCCGGAGGCAATCCTCCCTTCTCCGTCCATGTCCAGCGCGGGCAGCCCCGGGGCGTCGTTCCAGCCCTTGTTGATGCACGGAGAGCCGGGCGCGAGGTGGTAGTCATCGTTTGCCGGATCGACAAACTGCGGGTCGGCACTAACATCAAATCCGGGCGCCGGATAGGGCTGTGCATCCCTGTTCCCGTAATCGCAATTGCTGCGAATGACCGGGGCCGAACCCGTTTCTGCATAAAGGAGCGCGAAGTCGCAGAAGGCGATGATGTTGTTGCATATCGTCGGCGATGAGTTGTTCATCAGGACGCCGACGCCCGGAAACGCGTACTCCGTCATTCGATGCGTTGTTATGGTGTTGCAGACGATAGCGGGAGACGATCCCTGCTCGCACAGTACAGCGGCGCCTCTGTTTCGCGCGAAAACGTTGCCCGATATGGTCGGAGAGGAGCGAGCGCACCAAATGCCCGACGCGACGTTCGCTGTGTTTCCGATGATCCTGTTGTTCGAGATAAGCGGGGACGAGTCAATGCAGCCTACCGCGGACCCCTTATTGGACGTTATCAGATTGCCCGTTATCACGGCGGCGGACGAATCCTGGCACGAGATCACGCCTCCTGTGGACCCGGTGAACACGTTGTCCGAGATCGTAGGTGAGGACGAATAGCAGACGATCGCCGAGAAGACTATGGCCTTCAGCACGTTGTGCGAGATGGTCGGTGACGAATACCAGCACTGGATTGTCCAGCCGTTTTGAAGTGTAAACCCGTCGATTCGTGTGTCGGCGGCGGCGCCTGTGGGCACTGTCACGATATAGCCATTGTTCTGGGCGTCCAGAACCGTCTCGTTCGCCTTCCAGTCGCGAAGGTCTCTGTCGCTTTCGTTTCCAGCGAAGCCGCCGTATAAGGCGACTCCGAGTTTGAGCGTGATGCGCTCGGCGTAAGTCCCGCGCGCCACCCAGACATCGTCGCCCGCGGCGGCCTTGTTGATCCCCTGCTGAATGCCATGATAGGCGAGTCCCCAGGACGAGCCGTTACCCGGGAAGGATCCTGGCCTGTTGACGTTAACATACACGACGGATGACGACGCGACCGGGCTGACAATAAGGATAGATGAGATAAGAACTATAACAGCGAAAGTCTTCATTTCCAACACCCCTTTCAGAGTCTGTAGAACAAAACATCACAAACAGTCCGTCGGCTTAGGGGAGAACCCGGCGGACGGCGCGTCGCCGGGCTCCCGGTGGTCGTGTCAACGCGAGAAGTGGAGGCTACCCACCCACGACCACAGTGTTCCGCGTCTTGGGTCGCCCGGCTCGTGCAAATTGCCCATAGCAGCCGGACACACCCATATTCCACCTTATCCCACGTACACCAGCCTGGCAATTAGACTTTAAGACTATTTTGTGTAATACTTTGGTATTAGTCGAAGGAGTCGGACGAGGCGCCGGGGCCGCCGCAATCGACAGCAGCAGCCGGCAATCATCCGCTGTGTTGTCCAGGTTGCCCCGGGGTATCTAGAAGTTAGGAGTTAGAAGTTCTAGACCGTTGGAGGTGGGCGCTGTGAGATACATCGAGCAGATAGTCGAAGAGCAACTCAGACGCTCCGAGATCAGCAGGCGCTTCTCGGAGGAGAGGCTGGGAGGCAAGCCCCTTCCGGCGGACAAGCCGAGGGTGATCACGATTTCGCGCCAGATAGGCTGTAACGGCCGGCCTGTCGCCGAGACGGTCGCGAGTCGCCTGAACTGGAGCCTTTGGGACCGCGAACTCGTTGATGCGATAGCGGAGCACGCCGACCTGCGCACGCGCGTAGTCGAGCAGTTCGACGAGAAGACCGTATCGGAGATCGAGACGTTCGCGCGCAGCCTTTTCGGGCAGCCGGAAGTCGCGGGGTTCTACTACGGTCGGGAATTGGCGAGGGTCGTCCTCTCCGTCGCCAGGCGCGGAAACGCCGTGATACTGGGGCGCGGCGCCAATTTCCTGCTCCCCAAAGCCCTTAACGTCAGACTCGAAGCGTCGGACGAGTTCAGGATCGCTAATGTGATGGCCGCCGAAGGACTCGACCGCCGAAAGGCCGTGGAACGAGTCCACGATGTCGATCGCGAGCGGAAGGCATTTGCTCTTCAGGTCTTCGGCAAGGACATCGAAGACCACCACTGCCACGACATAACAATCCAGATGGACTGCTTCTCGATAGGCGACGCCGCGGACACGATCGTCTCCGCCGCGAAGGCATGGTTCCCGGAGTTAGCCGGGGCCGCGAACGAACGCATGGCGGCAAGTCATTAGGTATTGGTTGTTGGTTGACGGCGCACAAACAACTACTACGAACCAGCAAGACCCTTTTGCGTAATCTCCGCGGGCCGGCGGTTCGAACGGAGTAACAGTTCAGGAATGGTGAGTGCCTGCCGGGCAACGTCATTCCGAGGAACGAGGAATCTGCTTTTTCCGGCCACTTTACAGAAGCAGATTTCTCGACTACGCCGGCGCTCCGCTCCTAAGAAAGCACCCCGTTTCGGGATTTCCGGGTCGGGACCGGAAGCTGTCCGCTATAGCCTGCGTATGGCGCCCAACCCTCAAATCCCGAAACAACGGGGTGGTTCCTTTCCGAAATAATCCCGATCCATCGGGATCACTTGCTCGAAATGACATTCAGTTCCACGTACTTCCTATTCCTGAACTCTTACCGAGCGGATCCGGGCGTTCCGTCATATCCACCTTTGTGCTATCATTTCTCAAGTTCAACTCATCAGGAGTATCCGTGGGTATGTCGTCAACCGCGGCCACACCTAACATAATCTTCTTCCTCACCGATCAGCAGCGCTGGGACACGGTCGGGCGGTACGGCAATAGGATGGGGATTACGCCGAATCTCGATCGTATGGCCGACGAAGGAATCCTTTTTCAGAGCGCTTTCAGTTGCCAACCGGTCTGCGGACCGGCCAGGGCTTGCATACAGACGGGCAGATACGGCGCCGAAACGGGGTGTTTCAGAAATCAGATCGCGCTGCCCGCAAGCGAACGGACGATAGCTCATTACCTTTCGGAGGCCGGCTACGAAGTCGGCTATATCGGCAAGTGGCATCTGGCTTCGACCATGCTGGTCCCCGGAGTGGAAAACAGAGACTGTATTACGAAGCCTGTTCCTCTCGAATTGCGGGGCGGGTGGAAAGACTACTGGCTGGCTTCGGATACTCTCGAGTTCACGTCTCACGGGTACGACGGCTATCTGTTCGACGGAGACATGAAGAAGGTCGACTTCAAAGGCTACCGCGTCGATTGCCTGACAGACTTCGCGCTCGACTATCTCAGGAACCGCGATAAACAGAGGCCGTTCTTTCTCTTCCTCTCATACGTCGAGCCGCATCACCAGAACGACCGAAACCGGTATGAAGGACCGACGGGAAGCAGGGACCGTTTCAGGGATTTCGAGGTTCCGGGCGACCTGCAAGACACGGAAGGGGACTGGCGTGAGAGCTATCCGGACTATCTCGGCTGCTGCGCCAGTCTGGACCGGAATTTGGGTCGCTTGCGCCGAGAGTTAGAGGAACTGGGATTGTCCGAGAATACCCTCGTGGTCTATACCAGCGACCACGGCTGCCACTTCCGAACGCGCAACGACGAGTACAAACGCTCCTGCCACGACGCTTCGATACGCATCCCGATGATCGCCAAAGGTCCCAGGTTCACCGGCGGGAAAGCCATCACAGAGTTGGTAAGCCTGATCGACCTGCCGCCTACGCTGCTGGCGGCCGGCGGACTCGGGAAACCGCCCGCTATGCGCGGACGGCACCTGCAGGAATTGGTAAGCGGCACGGCTGTGGACTGGCCGGAAGAGGTTTTCATTCAGATCAGTGAGAACCACATAGGCCGGGCAATTCGCACCAAGAGATGGAAATACTCCATCTGGGCGCCTGACGGTAATGGGATGTCGCAGCCGGGCAGCGCGCGATACGTGGAGCAATGCCTGTACGATTTGGCGGACGATCCACATGAGAAGAACAACCTCGTATCGGACCCCGCGCGCGCGGAGACTCGCGCCGGCCTCGCTCAGGTGTTAAAGCGGCGGATGGCTGAAGCTGGTGAGGCAACACCGGAGATCAGGCCGGCAGAACCTGACTGCCAGGTATGAGTCATCCATCGCGCCGCGCGCCGGCCAAGCCCCCCCTGAATAGGGAGGGGGCTACCGTCGACTCTTCCGACTCTTCCGACTCCTCCGACTCCTCCGACTCCTCCGACTCCTCCGACTCCTCCGACTCCTCCGACTCCTCAATTGAAGGTAAACGCCACGTCGGTAGTCTAACTATACTGAGACCTTTCAAAGACAAAGGAGATCCGCGTTATGCCCGCACAATCAGATGTTTTTCGACCCGCGAAGATAGCTCTTACCCTAGCCGCGCTGCTGATACTCGGGACGGCGTTCATAGCCAGAGGCGATTCCGCCGGGATTCGGCTCGAGACCCGGCTGGTCGGCCAAAAGGAATGGCTGGTCGGCGGGCAGGTGTCGGTCCGTGTTCTGGCGATGGAGCACGTCAGTCAGTCGCCGGTCTCCGGCGCGGTTGTGGACATGACGATGACGAAGGACGGCGCGCCCAAACCGATCAAGCTCGCCCACGGCGTCACCAACTCCAGAGGCACGTTCGATGCGGCGGTTTGGACGCCGAACCGGGAGGGCGACTACAAGTTGAATGTCGTCGTCCGCGGCCTTGGAGAGACTGACACGCTCACCAGCCCCGTTTCGGTCAAGAGGGCTTACAGAGTCTTGCTGACGACTGACAAGCCCCTCTACCAGCCGGGACAGATGATCCACATGCGTGCCCTGGCCCTGGCCGTGCCGTCGCTCAAACCGGTCACGGCGCGCAAACTGACTCTGGAGGTCGAGGACCCGAAGGGCAACAAGGTCTTCAAGAAGATATCCGACCTGTCCAGGTTCGGCCTCGCCGGCGCGGATTTCCAACTCGCCTCCGAGATCAACCAGGGGGCCTACAAGATTCGCGCGCTCGTGGAAGACGAACGCTCGGAGAAGACGGTCCGCGTGGAGCGTTACGTCCTGCCGAAGTTCAAGGTCACGCTGGATACCGACAGGAAGTACTACCTCCCGGGCGAGACCGTGCGCGGGACCGTCCACGCCGACTACTTCTTCGGCAAGCCGGTTGACGGCGGCAAGGTCGTGGTGAAGCTGGCGAAATTCGACGTCGGCTTCAACGACTTCGGCGAGATCAATGGCGTTACGAACGACTCCGGCGTTTTCGAGTTCGAGCAGAAGCTTCCCGCCTTCTTCGCCGGCCAGCCGCTCGAACAGGGCGACGCTTTCTTCAAGGCCGAGGTCAGCGTCACCGACGGCGCGGACCACACGGAGAAGATCACCAGTATGGTCCCGGTCGCCAAGAGCCCATTGAAGCTGGTTGTGATACCGGAGGCCGGCCGGCTCGTGCCGAAGGTGCGCAACGTCATCTATGTCGTCGTCAGCTACCCCGACGGAACGCCCGCGAAGGCTTCAGTGGTCATGAATAATGGAAAGCCCGTCAGGACCAACCAATACGGACTTGCCGAATTCGAGATAACGCCAAAAGACGCTTCAACGAATCTCACCGTGTCGGCTGTGGACGACAAGGGCCGCGGCGCTACAATCACAGCTTCGTTTGAAGTCGCCCAGGGTGAAGAGAGCCTCCTTCTTCGTGTTGACAAAGCCATCGCCACGGTGGGCGACGAGCTCGGGGTAAGCGTTCTGAGCTCCGCGCGCAGCGGATACGTCTACCTGGACATCGTCAAAGAGGGCCAGACAATGCTGACGAGTTCGCTAAGCTTCAATAAAGGAGAGGGACGCGCGGTCGTCCCGCTCGGCCCTGACCTGTTCGGCTCGCTCAAGGTTCACGCCTATCGCATTTCGCGAAGCGGCAACATCATCCGCGATACCAGAACACTTTACGTAAACCCCGCCAACGATTTGCGCATCGCCGTATCGGCGGACAAGAAGACCCACCTTCCCGGCGAGGAGGCCAGGATCAGTTTCGACGTGAAGGACAGGCGCGGCAAGGGCCTGGCGGCGGCGCTGGGCGTATCGATCGTGGACGAGAGCGTTTTCGCCCTCCAGGAGATGCAGCCCGGCCTCGAGAAGATCTACTTCATGCTCGAAAAAGAGCTGGCCGAGCCCAAGTTCGAGATACACGGAGTCACGCCGAAGGACATCGTGGAAGGCCCACGCCCGCTGCCCAGACCGCTTGGACTGGAGAAGCAGGAAGCCGCGAAAGCGCTGTTCGCGGCGGCGCAAAAGGAGCAATTGTCGTCCGAGAAGCAGCCCTTCACCCTGCAGGCAAACA
Source organism: Armatimonadota bacterium (assembly GCA_030649165.1). Taxonomy (GTDB): domain Bacteria; phylum Armatimonadota; class UBA5829; order UBA5829; family JAUSEB01; genus JAUSGG01. The sequence continues at coordinate 22,386 of JAUSGG010000222.1, read as the reverse complement.
GTTTCCAGGCCAAAATGGTCAAAGCGAGAGAGCAGCTTTCGGTCCGGATGAAGGATGACCTGCGAAGGATCGCGGCCGCCATCCGCGAGTTCTACGGCGGCAACCCTAAGAACAACCTGAGCCAACTCGGCGGAGTTCACTACCTCGCGCGGGAGGGCTTACTCGACGGAGCCGCGCTGAAGGACCAATGGGGCAAGGAATACGAGTTCGCGGACGCGAAATGGAATGACTACCGCTACGAGATGACCGTGCGAAGCTGGGGGATGGACAAGCGCTCAAACACACTGGACGATATCATCCTGTATGTTTCGCCGGCGGATTCCACCAAAGGCGGCCTCGACGTCAACAAGGACATCGCGTTCGCGTTCAGTGAAGAGTTCGTGCGTGGCCGAGGCAGGTGGATTGCTCGGCTGGGAGATGGAATGCGGGAAGGGGACTTCCCCGTGTTCGCCGCCAGGCCGATGGACGCGGCGGCTGGAGCGATTGAGCGCGCTGAGGTCGGGGGGAAAGTGGATTTCTTTTTCGGGGACAATGCCGTGAAGAGCAATGAGATGCGCGACGTGGCCCAGCCCGCCCCTGAAGTCCGGGTCCGGCAGTATTTCCCGGAAACCCTGTACTTCAACCCCTCGGTCATCACGGACGAGAATGGCAAGGCGAGTATCGGCCTCACAATGGCCGACTCGATAACCACCTGGCGGTTGACCGCTATGGCCTCGTCGCTTGGCGGCCTGCTTGGTTCGACGACGGCGCCTCTGCGCGTTTTCCAGGACTTCTTCATCGACATCGACCTGCCGGTCGCGCTGACGCAGAACGACGAGGTTTCTATCCCGATCGCGGTCTACAACTACCTGCCGGGGTCGCAGAAGGTCAGGCTGGTCCTGGACACGGAGCCGTGGTTCGAGCTGGACGGCGTCGCGGAGAAGACGCTGAATATAGGTTCCGGCGACGTGAGGGCGGTCTATTACCGCATCAAGGTCAAGCAAATCGGCTGGCATAAGCTGACCGTGCGGGCGTACGGCTCCAAGATGAACGACGCCATCTCCCGCCAGATCGAGGTGTTGCCCGATGGCCGCGAGGTCAGGGAGAGCGTCAACGACCGGCTGGAGAAAAACGTCAAGCGCACGATCAATATCCCCGCCGGCGCAATCGACGGCGCGAGCAATATCGTTGTGAAGGTCTATCCGGGCTTCTTCAGCCAATTACTGGAAGGGATGGACAAGATATTGCAAATGCCGTTCGGCTGCTTCGAGCAGACATCGAGCACGACTTATCCAAACATACTGGCGCTGCAGTACATGAAAGACACTAACCAGTCCACGCCGGAGATACAGATGAAGGCGGAGCAGTACATCAACCTCGGCTATCAGCGTCTGCTGACATTCGAGGTCCCCGGCGGCGGGTTCAGTTGGTTCGGCGACGCGCCGGCGAACAAGATACTTACGGCGTGGGGCCTGATGGAGTTCGCCGATATGTCCAGAGTCTACGAGGTCGATCCCAACCTGATAAGCCGCACGCAGAAGTGGCTCGCCTCGAAGCAGGAGGCCGACGGGTCATGGAAACCGGACGCCAACTACCTCCACGAGGAGAGTTGGGGCCGCATCCAGCACAACGAAATCCTGCCCACGGCATACATCACCTGGGCGTTGGTCGAAAGCGGCTATGGAGGCCCCGAAACCAGGAAGGGCCTGGACTACCTGGAGAAGAACTGGAAGCAAGCGGATGACGCCTACACCCTGGCGATCATCTGCAACGCGTTCTTCTCGACCATGCCCAAGGCCGGCGCTCATGGAGAAATGGACTGGAAGCACCCCACGGCCTACGAACACGCTCTGGACAAGCTCGTCGGAATGGCGAAGGAAGAGGACGGCAAGGTCCATTGGGAGTCCGGCATGTCCACCGTTACCTTCACGCACGGCAAGGGGGCGGATCTGGAAGCCACGGCGCTGGCCACCCTCGCTCTGATCAAATCCGGGCGACACGCGGACACGGTCGGCAAGGCGCTGGCGTACATCGTGAGCGCCAAGGACCCGAACGGCACGTGGTATTCGACCCAGGCTACCATCCTGTGCCTCAAGGCGCTTATCGCTTCGATGAACAACCGCACACAGGACGTGGACGCGAAGGTGACCGTGATCATCAACGGCAAGAAAGCCGGCGAGTTCCACATCGACAAAGAGACCAGCGACGTGCTGCGCCAGGTGGACGGCAAAGAGTACGTGAAGCCCGGCGAGAACACTGTTGAAATCCAGTTCGAAGGACGAGGCTCCACGCTCTACCAGATTGACAGCCGCTACTACCTGCCCTGGGAGACGAGGCCCGCGAACGAGAAGAGGATTATGAGCATAACCGTAGACTACGACCGCACGCAGCTCGAAAAAGACGAGGTCGTGAAGGCCCAGGTCAAGGTGGCTTTCAATGGGCGAGGGAGCGCCAATATGGTCATCGTGGACCTCGGCCTGCCGCCCGGATTCGACGTATTGCCCGAAGACCTGGAGAAGCTGGTAGAGACAAAGGTCATCCAGAAGTACAGCCTCACCAACCGGCAGATCATCGTCTACCTGGACAAAGTGGAATCCGGCAAACCGGTCGAGTTCAGCTACAGCCTGAGGGCCAAGTTCCCTCTGCGCGCCCGAACACCCAGGTCGGTTGTATACCAATACTACAACCCGGAGGTAAGGGACGTGGCGCCGCCGGTGGAGATGGTAGTGAAGTAGAGAGGTTTGTGAGGCGCCCTCCAGGTAGAATACCTGGAGGGATAGAAAACAGTTCAGGAAAAGGAAGTACGTGGCGCTGAGTGTCATTTCGAGCAAGTGATCCCGATGGATCGGGATTATTTCGGAAAGGAACCACCCCGTTGTTTCGGGATTTGAGGGTTGGGCGTCATACGCAGGCTATAGCGGACAGCTTCCGGTCCCAACCCGGAAATCCCGAAACGGGGCGCTTTCTTAGGAGCGGAGCGCCAGCGCAGTCGAGAAATCTGCTTCTGTAAAGTGGCCGGAAAAAGCAGATTCCTCGTTCCTCGGAATGACGTTGCCCGGCAGGTACTCACCATTCATGAACTGTTACGTGAAGTAGAGAGGTTTGTGAGACGCCCCCCAGGTAGAATACCTGGAGGGATAGAATAGAATACCTGGAGGGATAGAGAGAATACCTGGAGGGATAGAAGTAGAGAGGTTATAGGGTTGCAGGGTTGTAGGAAACGTACGGACCTACAACCCTCCCCCAACATCCGGCATCTTCTGGGATAGACTCCCCAGGAACGTGGGGTCAACGTCTCCGCCGCGTTGGCGGCAGAGGTGGACTTGTCGCCACGCGCCCGCGTAATCTCCCTTGTAGTAGAGACAGAGCGCAAGGCTGGAGTACGCAGGAGCGAATTCGGGTTTGATGCGGACGGATCTTTGCAGATGACTGATCGCGTCGTCGTATCCGCCTTGAGACATCAGAGCGGACGCGAGATTGTAGTGGGCTTCCGCAAGCTCCGGGTCAACTCGCAGGGCAGCATTGTAGTGGCTAATGGCCTCGTCTTGCCGGCCCACCCTGCCGAGGGCCGCGCCGAGGTTGCTGTGCGCAGCGGCGTTCCGCGGGTCCAGACGAATTGCTTTCCGGTAATACCCGATTGCCTCGTCAAACTTCCCCTGGTTCGCCAGTTCCGCCCCGCGCTGGTTTTCGACCTCCGACGGACTCCCGGCCGCGCTCTTCATCGCCTGCGCCACCGCAAGTCTCCTGGGAGCGACCTGATCGTTCGGATCGATGCGCAGGACTTCCTCGAAACAGGCCATGGCATCGTCTATCCGCCCCTTCGCCAGCAGCACGTTGCCCAGAGTGCCGCGCGCTCCGGGATGTTTGGGGTCGAGTCGGATGGCCTCCCGGAGTTGACGCTCGGCCTTCTCCAACCTTCCCGCTTTCTGCAGCGTCACGCCCAGATTGTAGCGCCCGCCCGCCGCCTCCGGCGCGAGCTTGACCACCAGTTCACCGCGCCGCACGGCCTCCGCGATGTTCCCTTGCGCCAGCATCATATTCGCCAGATTCCCCTGCGCCGGAACGTACACAGGGGAAATATCCGCTGCCCTATAATAGTGCTTCAATGCCAGGTCCAGCTTGCCTTCCGCCTCAAACGCCTCCCCCAGATTGTTCTCAGCGACGTAGTTGTTCTTTGTGGACGCCAGGGCGCGCTCGAACAGACTCCTGCTGTTGCGCCAGCAGCTTGTGTATACGTACGATACGCACACCAGAACGACAATCACAACCGCGGCGGCGACCGGGAGCAGTTCGCGTGACACGGCGCGACTTCTGATCGCCAGTTCGGGAATCCCCCAAGCAATGATAATGAACAGACCGATCATCGTCAGATAGCTGTACCGGTCGGCCATTGCCTGCTCACCGACCTGGACGAGCCCGATCACCGGAATCAGGGTCCCGACAAACCAGAGCCATCCTATCGCCAGATACGGACGCCGCCGCCAATTCCTGAGCGCCAGAATAGATAATGCGAGCAATAAGATCAGACAGCCAGCCACCGTCAGCGGCGAAAGGCCCTTGCCCGGATGAGGGTAAAACACCGACAGATTCGCGGGCCAAATCATCTTGCCGATGTATGCGGCGCAGGCGACTATCGCGTTCTCCGCTCTGACCGCGAACGGAATATACTGCATCGCCAGCATCGCCCCCGTCTTCTGCTGCGCCAGATAAGTTATCGCGCTCGATGCGGCCGCCATCGCGAACATCGGCAGCTTCTCAGCCACCAGCGCGCGAACCGCCTTCTGCCTCCCCAATGGCCAATAATCCATCAACAAAAGCACGAACGGCAGAGTAACCAACATGGGCTTCGCCATCAACCCCAGCGCGAACAGGAGCAAGACCAGCAAATATCGTATGATTCCGCCGTAACCCCCTCTCCCTCGACGGGAGAGGGCTGGGGTGAGGGCGCTCCCGCCGGCGTGACCCCCTCTCCCTTGACGGGAGAGGGCTGGGGTGAGGGTGATTGCATCTGGCCCCTTCGCGTACCACACGTACGCCAGCATCGTCAGAATCCAGAACAGACCGCTCAATACGTCCTTGCGCTCGGCCACCCACGCAACCGATTCCACACGAAGCGGGTGCGCCGCAAACAACGCGGCCACAAACGCGCTGCGCCAGACGGAACCCGTCATGCGGGTGAGCAGAAGGAAAAGAAGCAGCGCGTTCAACAGGTGCAGAAAAACACTGGTGAAGTGATGCCCAGCCGGCTTAAGCCCGTACAGGCTGCTGTCCAGCATATGCGACAGCCAGGTCAGCGGATGCCAGTTGCTGGCGACATTCGTCGTGAAGGCCCATTTCACGCCCTCAGTGGACAAACCGGCTCTCACATTTGCATTGTCGGTGACGTAGACCCAGTCATCGTAGTTGGTGAACTCGTGACCCAGGGTCTGCAGGTAAATCGTCAGCGTGACGACGACCAACAGGAGGCAAACCGTCCAGAGCGGATAGGACCGCACGAACCTCCCCGCCGGCAGCCAGCCGGCGAGCAGAGGCGTCTCAACGGGACGGGATCCGGCATTCTCCGAGCCAGTCCCCGCGCGACTGCCGGGTTTGAACTTGCGCCGTTTTGACAAGGGTAGTAACCTCCTTAGGCGTGACCTCACTCGCCGGGGTCGGGCATTTTCTGTGACAGGTCCTGCAGAAAGGCGGGGTTGGGCGCGCCGCCGTATTTCTCGCAAAGGTGGACTTCTTTCCAGGCCGCCGCGTAATCCTTCTTGTAGAAGAGGGCTATGGCGAGATTAGCGTGGACCTCCACATAGCTCGGTTTGATCTGCTCGGCCCGCCGGAAGTGGGAGATTGCTTCGTCGAGCTTGCCCTGTGTGGCAAGAGCGGCGGCGAGATTGGCGTGAGCCTCGGGATGATCCGGGTTGATTCTTATGGCTTCGCGGTAATGCCCGATAGCCTCATCCAGGCGTCCTTGCGTCGCAAGGGCGACTCCGAGATTGCAGTGCGCGTCCGCGGAGCGAGGATCGATCCTCAACGCCTGTTCGTACTCCGCAATAGCATCTTCCGAGCGACCTTCGTGAGCCAGGGCTATTCCCGCTTGAATATGAGATCGGGCGGTCTGCTCCGAGCCCGCCGAGCCGCCCTTCCGGTTTTTCCTGTCCCGAACAGCCTCGATATTGTGCAGGGCAATCTTGTCCGTCGGATCGATTCTCAACACTTCGCGATATTCAAGGATGGCTTCATCAGCCTTCCCCAGCATCACCAGAGCGTTCCCCAAACTTCCATGCGCCTTCGCAAAATCCCGATCAAGGCCGATTGCCTCCCTGAACTGCCGCACCGCTTCTTCCGTCATGTTCTGCCTCTGGAGAGCCAGGCCGAGGTTATAATGCGCGCTCTTGTCCTTGGGTTCGAGTCGGAGGACCAGCTTATACCGATCGATGGCCTCCTGAGTCAATCCCTGCGTCACAAGCGCATTTGCCAGATTGCCCTGGGCCGGCACACACGCAGCGCAAATCTCCACCGCTGCCCGGTAATGCTCGATCGCTTGGTCTATGTCCCCCTCGTCCCGCAGAGCTGATGCCAGGTTATTTTCTGCCATGTAGTTTCCGGAAGTGCAGGCCAGCGCGTGCTCAAACAAGGTTCTGCTATCGCGCCAATAGCCGGCTTGCAGCCACGTCAGAGCCGCGAGAACCGCCAGCGCGACGGCTGCCACTGCCGATAGCGCTCGCGGCGGCAACAATCTCTTGAAAACAACGGCCGCCACATCCGGCGCGCCCCACGCGGCGACTATCAGCAAGCCTATCATAGGCAGATACGAGTAGCGATCTGCCATGGCCTGCTCTCCGACTTGAACCAGCCCTATGACCGGAATCAGAGTCCCCACATACCAGAGCCAACCCACCGTCACGTATGGTCTGCGCCGGAAAGCGCCAACAGCCGCAACGGAGACAAGCAGTAACAGGAAAACGGCTACGGTTATCTGCCACACAGGAAGATGCGCCCTCGGATGAGGATATATCACCGACAAGCCCCCCGGCCACAGCATCTTGCCGATATAGACAACGTAGGACAACAGTGCGTTTTCCACGCGGATCCCGGGAGCAACAGTTTGGGCCGAAGACACCGCTCCGCTCGCCCGCTGCACCAGAAACGTGATCACGCATGACGCCGCCGAAAGCGCAAACAGAGGCGATTTCTCCAGGATCAGCCGAGCCACCGCGCCTTTGGCGCTGCCTGGTTTGTACCTGTTAAGCGGCCAGTAATCCATCAACAGAAGCACGAAGGGCAGAGTCACCAGCATGGGCTTCGCCATCAACCCCAGCGCGAACAGCAGCAGGACCAGCAAATATCGCATGATTCCGCCGCAACCCCCTCTCCCTTGACGGGAGAGGGTTGGGGTGAGGGTGATTGCATTTGGCCCCTTCGCGTACCACACGTACGCCAGCATCGTCAGCATCCAGAACAGCCCGCTCAACACGTCCTTCCGTTCCGACGCCCACGCCACCGACTCCACGTGCAGCGGGTGGAGCGCGAAAACAGCGGCAACAAAAGCACTGGGCCAAAGCCGGTTTGTCATTCCAGTCAACAAAAGGAAAAGCAGCAGCGCGCTCAGAACGTGGATAATCAGGCTCGTGAAGTGGTGTCCCCCAGGATTCAGGCCGTAGAGCTGACAGTCCAGCATATGCGAAAGCCACGTCAACGGATGCCAATTGCTCGAGTGCGCGGATGTGAAAGCCCACACTATGCCGCTAATGGTAAGGCCCGGCGCCACGTGCTGGTTGTGCGTGATGTAGTCCTCGTCATCGTAGTTGATGAACGGATGGGACGCCACCTGGACATAAACCGCAATAGTGACGACAGCCAGCGCCAGACAAACGAGAGCTTTGGGATGCGACCGCAGGAATCTCGTGACTCTCAACTCACAACCTCCGCATGAGCTAGTCATCGCCCGGATCGGGCATTTTCTGAGCCAGTCCCTGCACGAACGCCGGATCTGGGCTTCCGCCGTGCTCTTGACAAAGATGGATCTCCTTCCAGACTTCAGCGGCGAAACTGCAGGCTGTGCTGTGGTCGCAAGGACTGCGCGCCTGAGCATTAATATGTTAGCACATCCGCAAGTACACGCCAACCGCTTGCGCGGCCGCGTTACACACGATATACTCAACAGTAGAGTAAGTATGAGAGTCTGAGGTGAATCTTCTTGGTTTTTACAAGGTTGAGCGGTCTGATATTGGCCACAGCAATGGCAGCAATGATGGTGGCCCCGGTTTGTGGCGGCTCGTCTGTACCACCGCGGGATAGGGTTCTGGTGATACGCACGGTCGCCAAGACCTCCGAGGCGCAGGGAGCGGACGTTTCGATCCACAGACTCCAGAATCATTCAGGCGTGGTGCATGCCATGATTCTCAATAACCAGAGATCAGACCAACCCGTCCTGGTGCGATTTGAGGAACTGACGGAGCCGGAGTACGATGTCTACATAGACAACTCACGGCTCGGAACGTATCAAGAAGCCGACCTGCAACTAGGCCTCGGACTGACGTTGAAAGCCGGAACACTTCCTGACGACAGACCTCTGATCCAGCAAGTCTCTGCCGCGTCCGGTTCTTTGCTCAAGCTCTTGCAGGAAAGCCCATGCGCCGATTCCAGCCTTGTGATCGCCGTATTATCGAACGTGCGCATGTGGTCTCAAACCGCGGACGCGCGTCTGCGCAACTCCGCGATAGCGTACGTGCTGCTTAATCCGTCGGTTCGCCCGCTTACCTCCACGTCCTGGAAGGCGTTATCGAGCAAGCAGGTCGCAATTGACACCGCGAAATATTGGAAGGCAATCCAGGATGAGCGATGGTTTGTATACAGGAAAGTCCAGAACATCCTGCTGCGGGACATGGCGATTTCCACGATCACACCGATTGATATCAAAGCTAAGCTAATCCCCTCAGAAAGCGGCGGGACGTTGACTTGCACACTGACAAATCGCTCTGATGTCGCTATCAGTGGCAAGCTGATCGTGGAGACGCGGCAGGGCCTCAAGCCGCCGCCCGCTGCGCGTTTCAAATCCCTGGGCAGAGGGAAAACGCTATCACAGAGCTTCCGGTTCGCGTCAGGCGCCGTCAAACCGGAACAGCTCAGATTGAGGATGGAGATAAACGTGGGCGGCGCGGGTTTCACGGAAATCGTGCCGACTGACCGGGCTTAGCGGCGATTAGACAGGCCGAACCGTCAGCCTGGTAATATTACCGGATTTTGCTTTGGCCATTGACAAGGCCCTTTCCTGCTGCTATATTCGGTACACTACTCTAAGTTTCGGCGGAAGCCTTCGACCCGAAAACTGCACGAGCAGCATACTGGTCTGAGAGCGCCCCGCGACCACACGATAGGCACGCGAGGCAGAGAAAAGGGAGAGGAAACCAGGAAAGCTAGTACAAATACCTGTTTTTGCCCATGACTCTTGACTGTCGGAATGCAGAGCGCTACACTGCAGTTGATAGCATAGGCTGGGCATTCCCTCATGCGAAAAGGCGCACAACGCCCACCAGCCAAAACCAGCCGATCTAGCGAAAACGGACCGAAGTATCGTCATAGCGCGCGGAGACGAAACTCCAAGCTATTGATAATCAGGTTTTTCCAGTTTCTTGTGCCCGTTCCTTTACCGGGATTCCGCGGATTGCCTCTTGTTGGCACGGAACTTGCGCCGGAAGAGATGAGACCGGAATCCGGCAACGGAGGATGGCACGAGAGTAGGCGGCAAAAAAGCCGCCAGCGTTCGAGGAAGGAGAGGAGGAGGTGAAAGAATGAAAAAGGCTATTCTCATAGTATGTGTCGTAGCCTTGCTGGCTGTTACAGCCGGCGCCGCAATGGCGAATGCAGATGGAAGCAAGATGTTCCTGGCGTTCAAGGCAGGCTGGTATGATGGTGTAACCACAACCGGTAACGTGACCGCGTCGTTCGGCGCGTCCACAACCGTGACCACGGCCAGCGGCAGCATAGGCGCATCGTCCTACAACGTCGCTACCACCGATGGAATCAGCACCGGCTGGATCACCAACAAGGTGGCGGCCAACACCAATGGCTACACGTTTACGCTCGTTGTGGCTCCGGGAACTGGAACCAGCGGCCACGTTGGTAATCCCAACGCAAACAGGGCCTACATCAGCGCATGGAACCTGGAATCCTGGACCGGACTCACAGGTCACACTCTGCCCGCAGCGTGGGAAGTGACTGTGGCTGGCGCCGGCGTCGTGGGTGGCCCCCAGACTTGGACAGCGGCTCAATTGTTCAGGGCTACTGCACCAGGCACCACCGCTATTGGGAGCGTTGGCTTCTGGTACGACTACGGTGGATTTACCTACACCAGCTATAGCGCCGCTGTAACTGCTGGACAGCTGTTCACGGTCACCGTCGGCCCCACCGGACCGGTACCCGAAACTCCAGAACCCGGCAGTATGCTTGCCCTCAGCAGTGGCCTACTCGGTATGCTCGGATTCGCGATCCGACGCCGCAAGGCCTAGAAGATAGAAATCTGAAAACGATTTCTTGCAAGAAAACGAAAAGGCCGCCAAGTCCCCCCGGGGAGGCGGCGGCCTATCAAACCCCGGTTTTGGGTAAGACGATTCGGCAATCACTCTAAACGAGGAGGTGATACATAGATGAAGAAAAGAATGCTTCTCCTTGCAATCGTGGGCTTGCTGGCAATTGCCTGCTCCGCTCAAGCAGTAACCACCGGCAGTGTCTCTCAGCAACTGTACGGTCAGTTCAACCAAATAGCAGCTCCGATGATTCCGTTCGATCCGAACCCTCGCAACGTGGTCGTTCCGTCCGGAGTTTTCGGCGGCTGGCAGGGACTACTGGTGTCAGACTACGCTCAGTGGTTGGAGCCTACCAGCCAATCCCTTGTCTCGTTCCCGAACGACTGGGATAACTTCCCTAACGTTCTGATGGGCGACGGCTATCTCTGCTGGACTGATGCAGAGATGGGCATACCGACAGCTTTGTTGCAGTACGACGGCGTGGACATCTCCGATACGGAAGCTTGGCTTTCGCTTCCTGGAATGACTGGGAGCAATGGTGGATGGCACTACGTCGGGGTACCTTATCTGGCGACCAAGGGCTGTTTGTTCTACGACATCGTCGTTACGGACGGCACCGAGTCCCATACAATGATGGATTTCATCCTCAATGGGACCGACTGGATGTCTCTGACATTCATAGGACTGGATGCGCCATCTCAGAGCGTCATCGGCATCCCGGACAGCGGAGATTATCTCGTAGGTGGCCAGATGTATCTGGTAGAGACCTACAAGAACAACCTGGCGCTGATACTCCCGCTGCCAACCGACCTGTAGCAGGTCAACGGCGAGAGTCCGAAATCCTGCTCTGCAGGAATCTGTAAGTCTGAAGTAAGAAACACAATTTCCGGCCACTAAGAAAATAGAGAGAACGTTCTCTTACGGGGTAGGCAACATGAAGCCTACCCCGCTTGTTTTCCCCCTGTGATTGCGCCACCCCTCGTCTTTCGGATATTTCAGTGTGCCCCAATTCTCTTGTTGGATGTCCCGGATGTGCCTCCGACGGCCAATCTGTTTTCGGCGTCGCGTTTTTTCGATCCTATCAGCTATTGGCACGGTTCTTGCACACATGGGTAGTGAATGAGAAGCGCTTGAGCTTTTCCCAGAATACACAATTGCAGGCGGTGGCGAACATCCACCGCCGCATCTCAGATTTCGAAAGGAGGACATTCAAGAGTGAAAAAGGTTATTCTATTGATCTGTGCGGCGGCGCTCATTACCTCGGTTGCAGGCGCCGCGATGGCAAACGCGGATGGAAGCAAGATCTTCCTGGCGTTCAAGGCGGGCTGGTATGATGGTGTAACAACAGCCGCTAATGTGACAGCGTCGTTTGGCGCGTCGTCCTCAGTAGCTACCGCGAACGGCAGCATAGGCGCGTCGTCCTTCAACGTTGCTACCACCGATGGAGTCAGCACCGGCTGGATCACCAATAAGGTGGAAGCCAACACCGCGGGCTACACGTTTACGCTGGTTGTGGCTCCGGGAACTGGAGTAAGCGACCACGTTGGTGATCCCAACGCAAACAGGGCCTACATCAGCGCGTGGAACCTGGATTCCTGGACTGGACTCACAGGCCATACCCTGCCCGCCGCGTGGGTAGTGAACGTGTCAGGCGCCAATGTCGTGGGTGGCCCCCAGACTTGGACAGCGGCTCAATTGTTCAGGGCTACTGCACCCGGCACCACAGCCATCGGCAACGTGGGGTTCTGGTACGACTATGGAGGTTCGCACTACACGAGTTATGCCGCCGCTGTAGAAGCTGGACAGCTGTTCACGGTCACCATCGGCCCCGCGCAGACTCCTGAAACTCCAGAACCCGGCAGTATGCTTGCCCTTGGCAGCGGACTCGTCGGAATGATCGGATTCGCGATTCGCAGACGCAGAATCGCGTAGGCCAACAGAGACAAACTGATCTCTCTCCCTGAGAATTTCGCCGCCGGACAATCCAGTCCGGCGGCTTTTCTCGTTTTTGGGTTCGAGGTTGGGGGTTGAGGGTTGAGAGTTGAGGGTTGTCGGTTGACGGCCGCCAGTTGACTGTTCACTGCTCACTCCAGCTTCTAACTCCTAACTCCTCCCCTCCCCCATTCTCCACCTCAGCAGCGGCGGGGTGAGCAGCGTGGTGAGCATTACGACTATCACCACCGCGGAGAAGGTCTTGTCGTCGATGATTGGCTCGCCGTGGAGCGTCAGTCTCGCTCCAATTGCGGCGACTATCAGTCCGACCTCGCCGCGCGGGATCATCCCAAGACCGACCAGGAATCTGTCGAGTCCCTTGCCAATCACTCCGAGAGAGCATATCTGTTTGCCGATAACGGCCGCCAGGGTGAGCGCGCCCGCGAATCCTATGATCTGCCACGAGCCGAATACGTTGAGGCTCACGCGGATTCCCATCAGAACGAAGAAGATCGGCACGAGGAACGATGTAATAGGCCGCAGAAGGTCCTCCAGACCGTGCTCGCCGCGGTCGGTGAAATCCCGGTAATGCACCTTATCCAGAACCAGGCCCGCCGCAAATGCCCCGACAATTGGGGCAAGCCCTATCCTGCCGGCCGTGTATGCGAAAAGGAAGCAGATGGCGAGCGCCACGGCCAGCAGCAGTCCCTGGGCTTTCATCCGCGAAGCGAACCGGAAAATCGCGGGCGCTAATAGCTGGCCGAGCGCGACCGCGAGGACCAGGAACCCCGCCGCCTTGCCTATTATCAGAGCGATCTGCCATCCCGAAAGTGCGCCGGCGCCTGACGCGGCGGAGATGATGCCCTGCACGATCGCCAGGACCAGCAGCCCCATTACGTCGTCTATCACGGCGGCGCCAAGCACGATTTTCGCTTCCAGGAGGTGAAGCTTGCCCAGGTCTTTGAACACGCGCGCCGTTATGCCGACGCTCGTTGCGCAAAGCACGGCGCCGATGAACACGTGCGCGTAAACGGAGTGTTCCGGGAGGAACGCCCTGGCGACCACGAAACCGAGCCCGAACGGCGCGATCACCCCGAGAGCCGCCACCAGGGTCGATGAAAGGCCTACCCTCGCCATCTCCGCCAGGTCCGCCTCGAGGCCCACTTCAAACAGCAGCAGGATGACCCCGATTTCGGCCAGGGAGTTGATCACAACGTCCGTCTTGATGTATTCAAACCCGTGGAAGCCGAAAAGCGCCAGGTTTCCCACAACCAGGCCGAGCGCAATCTCCCCCAGGACCGGCGGCTGGCCGATGCGCACCGCCAAATCCGCCCCGATCTTGGCGGCGACGATGATGAGTATCAGCGAGAGCAGGACCGGCCCGACGTCGTGGCCCGCAACCGGACCGTTCAGCGAAGCGCCCAGCGCGGCTCGCTGGACCGCGATGAGGACGACGGCAAGTGTCATCAGGCGTAGTAAGCGGGTTTTGGCCATATCATGGTTATGGTTCGCGGCAGGGGCGGGGAATACCTGTAAGGGTTCATGAGGGTCTTAGGGTCTTAGGGTTGTAGGGTTGTAGGGTTGTAGGGATCTCCACTCTCCACTGTTTACTGTTCACCGTTCACTGTTCACTGGCACGACAACAAGGGGACAAGCATTCCGCCTGTCCCCTGCTCTTTTCCGTCAGATGCGTCGGGAAACCGATGTCCGGCGCTCTACTTCTTTTCTTGGCTCTTTGCTTTTTCGGCCTGGGCAGCCTTCATGCGACTACTGCGCATTTCGCCGCCCCTCCGGCCGATCTCAGCGTAGAACTCCGAGCCACGCTCTTGTTTGACCGTTTCTCCGCCCTTCTTGCCAATCTGCCGGTAGAACGATTGCCCGTATTTGCGCTTCACGGCTTGGCCGCCCTTGCGGCCGGCCTCCCTCGCAAGCTCGGGGTTAGCGGCAAACCCGCCTTCGCGATCATGCTTATGCGAGCCGCGATGGGCCTCCGCTATCTTGCGGGCTCCTACAGAACCGGGATCCGGGCCGGGCTTGTCTTCCGCCATGATGATACCCCCTTCCAATAGGTTGGGCAACACTATGCTTGTTCGTCGCCGCCTGTACCGCGGCTCCATCGTAACACGCAGCCTGACTGTTCCCGCTTAAAGATTACCCACTTGGCTAGACAAGGAAACACGGCTACATACTGGCCTTGGGTTCGCCCTCGACAAGCTGCGCCTTCAACTCGGCCCGCTTCTCCGCGGCGGCTTTCCGACCCGCCTCTATGGCCTCCCGGACCTGCGCCTTTTTCTCCTCCAGCAGGGTCCTGCCGCGGGAGCCGGCCTTTTGGGCCGATTCCTTCGCCTCACCCACCACGCCCGCCGCGCGCTCGCGCGCGGCGCGGGCCTTTTCTTTGACCTGTTCCCTGGTCTGCGCTCCCTCCTGAGGAGCGTAAAGAAGGGCCGCCGCGGCCCCTGCTATGCCGCCCAGCAGCATACCTAACATGAAACTCTGCCTTTCACTCGCCACGTGACTTTCCTCCCTTTTTAGATAATTCGGTCCAGACCTGCAGTCCTTTCGAGACGCCCGCGAGCATACTCGCCATTCCGATCAGAGGCGGCCTGACGGCGTCCTCGATAACGGAGGTCGTCGTCTTCACCTTGCGGGAGACATCATCCACCGTCTCCTCGACCGTCTGTGAGATCTCGTCGGTCCTCGTCCGGACAGTCTCGGCTATCCCGCCGACCGTGCTTATCGTCGCCTCGGCCCGTTTCATCGCGGGGTTCGCGGCCTCCAAAACCCGACTAACTGACCTTTTGATCACGACGGCGGCCGCCGCGAGCCCCACCGTCAGCGCCAGGGCGATTACCAAGACCGATATTGCGGTTATCCAGCCTGCAACTGTAGTCATTTCCGTCGGTCCCTCCTGAGTCTTTGCCTGATGATGCGTCGAACCAACGACAGGAAGTCCGCGTCCATCTCATTGGTTACCCGCATCAATTATTCCTCAAAACCCATTATAGCAATCTATGAGGTTGATTGTAAGAAGCTGTCAGCTATCAGTTGTCAGCTATCAGCTTGAAGACCTCCCCCTAACCCCCTCCTAAATGGAGGGGGGATTGCTCTAACCCCCTGCTGAATGGAGGGGGGATTTGGCCGGCAGCAGCGCCAGAAGGACCACTGCCGCGAGGGACGTGATGGAACCATAGTAGAACGGCGCGCTCGGCCCGACCTTGTCCCACAGGGCGCCGGCGATGATGCTTGCCGGCAGCAGCGCAACTCCGGTGAATGTATAGTATGCCCCGACCGCGGTCCCTCTCAGTTGTCTTGGGGCCAGGTCCACGGCGTAAGCTCGCAGTATGCCTTCGGTCATCCCATAGTAGAAGCCGTAGATCAAGAACCACGCCCAGATGCTCGCCGCCGAACTAGCGCGGCCCATGCCGAAATAGACGACCGAGAAGACCAGCCAGCCGGCGATGACAACAGGCTTGCGGCCGATTTTGTCCGAAAGAATCCCGCTCCTCAAAGAGACAACAGCCGATATGGCGTTAAAGACTACGTACACCCAGAGGAATTCCATGAAACCCATGTTGATTGGCGCGCTTCTGGCCCGCAGTACGAGAAAAGCGTCGCTCGAATTGCCGATCGAGAACAAAGTGACGATCACCAGGAAGAACCTGAAACGCGCGTCGAGGGCCGAGAGTTTGAGCTCGGGCTTCTTAGCGTCGTCTTCCTCCCGCCTGCGCTCCCGCACAAAGAAAACGAGCGCCAGCCATCCCAAAACCGCAGGTACCGAAGCAGCGACGAAGATGATCGTGTAGACCCGGCGATTCTGGCCGACCAGTTCCGCCGGCAGCTTTCCGGCCAGAAGCCAGACCAGCAGCAGAATGACCAGCGGCCCCAGTGTGGCGCCGGCCGTGTCCATCGCCCTGTGAAACCCAAATGCGCGGCCTCGGACGGACTCCTCCGTCGCCTCCGCAATCAGCACGTCTCTCGGCGCGCTGCGGATGCCTTTGCCCAACCTGTCACCAAATCGGATCGCCAGCACGTGGTACCAGTTGCTGGAGAAAATGTAAAAAGGCTTGGTCAGCGCTGACAGACCATAACCGATCACCGTCAGCAGTTTGGGCCGGCCGAACCTGTCGGCCAGGTATCCGGCCCAGACGCGCAGGACCGACGCCGTGCTCTCCGCGATCCCTTCAATAAGCCCGATGCTAAGCGCCGGCGCTCCGATCACAAACCTTAAGAATTGCGGCACGATCGGCACGAGCATTTCGCTCGATACGTCAGTGAGGAAGCTGACAATCCCCAAAGTGAACACCGTCGGGCTGACGCCGAAAACCTTCCGTTTCTCCGCGCGCTCACCCGAATCCGCGGCGCCCGGTTGATTTGCACTATCCGACTTCATACATGTCTCCCTTACTGCTCCGGCACAAGTTCGGAATCTCTCCGAACTCATACCTCATACCTCATTCCTCGACTCTCCACTCCCATCCTCCTTGTGGTTCGGCCACACCGCGGGAAGTCGGGTTGCCCATAAGTTACCGGTCGGGGAATAATTATAGTCTTTTTTGATGGTTCGGCAGGAATCCGTTTCAGGCGCATATAAGCGGTTATTGTTGAGTCTGTTCGCTTGACCGAAGAGACGCCGGCGCCTGACGACCTCGGAGGGGTAAAAATGGCCAAGTCCGTGCTTCTGCTGCGGGCCCTTGAGATACTGAGAACCAAACAAGGTGTAACCATATCGGAACTGGCTAAGGAACTGGAACGGTCCGAGCGGACTGTGTACCGCTACTTGTCCGAGCTGAGCTATGAACTGCAGACTCCGATTTACTGCCGCGACGGGATGTACCGCCTGGCCGCCAGAAGTGACGCAGCGGGAGTCTTCAGCCTGACCGCGGACGAAGCTCTGGCGACCCACGTGGCTCTCAGCTCAACAGCCATTGCCTCTTTAGGTCCTCTCGGCGCGGCCGCACGGTCAGCGCTGAGGAAAATCGAATCGACCATCAAAAACCACACTTTCGAGCAATTGCAGGATGCGCAGCGCAAACACCTGATGGCGCCCACTGTTTTGAGCAATCAGTCGATTGACCCGGATGCGGCGGCCCGCATTTGCGAAGCGATAAAGGACAACTCCAGGCTTCGGATTGTCTACCGGTCGCAGAAGAGCGCCAGCGTCGAGGATCTGACGGTCGATCCCTACGGAATGGCCTTCCGGCGTCACAATTGGTATCTGGTCGCCTATTCACGCCACCACGAGCGTACAATACAGTTGAGATTTTCCCGGGTGCGGTCCGCGGAATCGACGGGGGAAACCTTCGAGCGCCCCGCCGATTTTTCGCTCCAGGAGTACTACAAGAACAGTTGGGAAGTTTGGGCCGGCGGGGAAGAGACGTGCGTCAGGATTCGCTTTTCCCCGCGCGTGGCCCCTATGATACGGGAGAATCATTACCACCCCAGCCAGGCGTTGGAAGACACTTCCGATGGCGGCGTGATCCTGAGCGTAACCGTAGCAGGAACCGAAGAGATAGGTTCGTGGGCGCTCAGCTACGGCGCTGAGGCCGAAGTCCTGGAGCCAGGAGAGCTGCGGGACAGGCTGTGCACCGCGGCGAGGGAAATGGTAGAGTCTTACAAGGAGGACGCCTGATTGCGTCCTTCGGCAGCGACGCTCCGCTTTGCTACCGAAGGATCCGGAGAGGTTAGAGTGGCAGTTGGAGTCGAGTTCGCCCTCACCCCAGCCCTCTCCCTTCCAGGGAGAGGGAGTTTGTTGGTGGTGACGGTCAAACCCCACCCCAACCCTCCCCTGAATGGGGAGGGAGTTTGGCGGTGGCGATATCCAACCCCACCCCAGCCCTCCCCTGAATCGTTTTTCTACGGCTTGTAGTCGCGCACTCGGTCGGGCTGGACGACGATTCTGACATCTTTCGCTCCCACGGTCGCATCTTTGGTGTAGCGATCGCCTCCCACGGCAATAGTGATTCTCTTGCCGGGGACAAGATCAGCGAATTCAAAGGCGCCGCCCGCATCGGTGCGACACGTCCACAACGGGTCCGGACCCACTCCCACCTTGACCCAGACTCCCTGTACTGGCCTGTCCTCCTGATCCACCACGTGGCCGGAAATAGAACCGGTGGCGGGTCTGAGGCGCATTACCAGATACCTGCACCCGATGGCTGTCAATCTCTGCCGCTCATACCCACGCGCTTTTACCATGATGGTGAAGACGCTGCTTGCAGGCAGATTGGAAATCCGGAATTGGCCGAGTTTGTTTGTCTTGGACTCCCCGACCGACTTGAGGCTCGACCGGGGCCACTTCCGGTCTCTCACGTAAGCTGAAACCTCCACCCCTTCGATCGGTTTCCCGTATGTGGAAAGAACGCGGCCGGCAAAAGCGACGTCGTTTGCCGCCGCCGCGCGGGGAGCGAATGCGAACGCGGCCCAGACAGCGATTCCTCCGGCAACCGCCACGGCAAGCAGCATTATTGACTTTCTCATCCCGACCTCCTCGGACGCGCTTTACTCCGGGACGCCCGCTTTCTTATGCCACTTCAACTCGCATGGTCCCGTCTCCTGCATCACCCGTCCTCCTGAAGAGCTGGAGGCGACCCCGACTCCGCCGACTGACATTGCTATCCGATCACTTCAGCCCTCACGTCACTTCAACCCTCACCCCAGCCCTCTCCCTTCCAGGGAGAGGGGGTTTCAACCTCTCCACTCCCCCCACTCCACTCTCGTAACAGTTCAGGAATAGGAAGTAAGCGCCGCTTAATGTCATTTCGAGCAACCGACCCCGCAGGCGGGGTTATTTCGGAAAGAAAGCGGCCTATGTGGACCGCGGCGATTCATCGCCGCTTTGCGCTCAGATTCGAAGCCTAAGCTCAACCCCGGTGTTTCGGCAATTCATTGCCGAAAGCGGACGGTTTCTTAGGTGCGGAGCGCCAGCGTAGTCGAGAAATCTGCTTTTGCTGTGGTAAGTTCCGGAAAAAGCAGATTCCTCGTTCCTCGGAATGACGTTGCCCGGCAGGCGCTCACCATTCCTGAACTGTTACTCCGACTCGTCCGACTCCTTCGACTCCTCCGACTCCCTCCCTTGACACCTCCTCGTCCGAATGCTAAGATTTTGCTGGGATACGACCTCAGACAGAACCGGTCATCAAGATGGCATACGCTAGCGACGCGCTGAACGAGCGCAAACAGATCATTCTCAAAGCCATAGTGAACGATTATACAAGCACGGCCGAGCCCGTCAGTTCGGAGATGCTGGCATATCGCTATCGGCTTGGCGTGAAGCCGGCCACAATTCGGAATGAGATGGCCGAAATGTCCGAACTCGGCTACCTGCGCCAGCCGCATACGTCCGCGGGACGAGTGCCTTCGGACATGGGCTACCGTTTCTACGTGGACTGGCTGATGTCCGGTCCGGGGCTGAGCTCCGCCGAGGAGGCCAAAGCGGTGGAGGGCTACGCCAACGCTCCCGCCGAGACGGACGCGCTTCTCCAGCTCACTTGTCGCCTGCTGTCTACGCTGACCCACTACGCCTCGATTGCGACGGAGCCGGCAACAAACACCGCGACCATCCGGCACATCAGCCTGTCTTTGATGGGCGGCCGGAACATGCTGCTGGCGGTGGTGACTTCCGACGGGCGCGTGGAGCACAGCATACTCGATCTCCCCTCGCCCACTACGCATCGCCGGACCGCGCGGCTGTCGAACCTTCTGTCGGAGCAATTCGGCGGATTGCGGATCGACAGCGTTCAATCGCATAATCTGGACTCGGCCCCCGAGGGAGCGACCGATATCGCCTCCGAGTACAAGATGGCTGTCCGCGCGCTCAAACGGCTTGTCCGCGAAATGTGCCAGGGCAGCGTCCGTCTCGACGGCGCGGGCCATATCCTGAGCCAGCCGGAGTTTAAGGACATCAGGAAACTCGAGGCTCTCCTGCTGGCGTTCGAGGAGCGGAGGCTCCTTTACCAGACTCTAAACGCCGCAATGAACGAAGCGCGAAGCGCGATCATAATAGGCAACGAGAATGCTTACCCGGAGATGCGCGAGTGCAGCTTCGTGACCGCCACATATCGAATCGGCGGACGCGCCAGCGGGGCTATCGGTGTGATGGGCCCCACTCGGATGAACTACCGCCGCGCGGTCGCCGCCGTCAACCTTCTAGCGCAGAATCTCAGCGAACTTCTCACGACCATCAGCATCGGATGACAAACAACATCAAACAGATCGCCAAAGCGGCGGAAGTTGAAGAACGCCAGTCTGCCCTCCTGTCCAACGCGGCGGCGATACAGGCTTTGGCGTCCGCCGTAGAAGGCACCCTCGGCCCAAAAGGACTCGACTGTATGCTAGTCGATCGTCTTGGGGACGTCACGATCACGAATGACGGCAGCGCCATCCTGGACAAGATAGATATCAACCACCCCGCGGCGCGAATGCTCGTACGCGCCGCCAAAGCCCAGGAAGAAGAAGTCGGCGACGGGACTACGACGGCTACCATTCTTGCGAGCGCGCTGATCGCTCAGGCCGCCAATCACATAGGCAAAGGCGTGCCGGTGACGAAGGTGATCGAGGGCATCGGGCTGGGGACTAGAGAGGCCGCAAGTTTTATCGAAGAGCAATCGGTCGGCATCCAGGATTTGACGGACCCGATGCTTCGCCGCGCTGCCTTGATCTCAGGACGGGGAAACGAGGACATCGCCGATCTCGTCGTGAAGGCGGCCCAGATGGTCGGCATCGAGAAGTTGCTGGATCCCGGATTTCGGCTTTCAGGAGCCATTGTCGCTGAGGAAGGCGCCGCCAACGAAGTCTTCAACGGACTGATCATCGACAAAGAGCCAATGAACAAGCAGATGCCCAGGGATCTGCGGGACGTCCGGGTGATGATAGTCGATGACGCGCTGGAGCCGGAGAAGATGGAAGACGAAGCCATGCGCAGCGAGTCGGGATTTGCCCGCTACGCGCAGCATCAGGACGAGTTTGCCGAGAGTCTGAGGAGGATTCCGGAGCTTGGCGTGCGTTTCGTGGCGGTCGCCAAAGGCATTCACGATACCGCCGAGGAAGCCCTCACCGAAGCAGGAGTTATGGCAGTGCGGCGCGTGTCGTCGAGAGATATTGCGCGGCTGGCCGAACACACCGGCGCCAGGCCCATTAAGCGGTCGGGACTGAAGAAGGATACGGATGAGCTGGCCAAGTTTGTGGGGTCATGCCTCCGGGTATACCAAGACGAACGCCTGGAACACGTTCGAATAGTCGGCGGGACGGGCAAACCGGCGGCGACGATTCTGGTCGGCGCGTCAACGCGAGAGGTGCGGGACGAACGCGAGCGGATAGCCCAGGACGCCGCGGCGGCGGCTCAGGCCGCGGTGAGGGGCGGTGTTGTGGCGGGCGGCGGCGCCGTAGAGATAGGCGCGGCTCGTAACGTGCAGCGGCTTCGCGAAAACGTCAAGGGGATGGCGGCTTACGGCGTTGACTGCGTCGAAGAAGCTCTGAAAAGGCCCCTCGCCCAGATAGTCGCAAATGCGGGTTTCAACCCACTGGAAAAGGTGGAGGATGTCATCTCCGCGCAGTCGGAGCACGGGAATCTCTGCCTCGCGGTGGATTGCGATGACGGGGCCGTTTCCGATATGATGAAAGCCGGAGTGGTCGATCCGACAGCGGTTAAACTGCACGCGCTGAAGGCCGCAGCCGAGATAGCCGACGCGGTGCTTCGGATCAACACCATAATCCGTAAGCGGAGCGATGCCGATACCGGGAATACAAACGACGCGCCCTAGCAGCCTTAGAGTAAGAGTTCAGAAGTAGAGAGAGCTTTCACCCTCACCCCGTTCGCTACGCTCAGGGCAGGCTCTAACCCTCTCCCTCAAGGGAGAGGGGATTACGCTCGTGTTTTCCCAAAGGGTGAGCAGCGAGGAGAGTCGTACCGACCATTCCTGAACTGTTACGCCTTAGAACCCTAGAACCCTACAACCCTTGAAAT
>JAUSGG010000211.1 GCA_030649165.1 Armatimonadota bacterium | reverse complement strand
GTGTAGCACGGGGCAGCGGGGGCTGTGAAGATAGCTCGACCGATAGAGAGAGTTCAGTTATACGGGAATTGTCATTTCGAGCAACCGACCCCGACGCATCGGGGTTATTTCGGAAACGAACCTCCCCGGTGTTTCGGGATTGGAGGGGTGGGCGTCATAGGCATGCTACAGCGGACAACTTCGGGTCCCAACCCGGAAATCCCGAAACGGGGCGCTTTCTTAGGAGCGGAGCGCCAGCGGAGTCGAGAAATCTGCTTTTGCTGTGGTAAGTCCCGGAAAAAGCAGATTCCTCGTCGTTCCTCCTCGGAATGACGTCCTCCGGGGCTTCTTTTGGTATACGTTCGGAATGACATTCCCGTAGCACTGAGATCTCACGACCGATCGATTGTTCCTCCGACTCGTGCGACTCCTTCGACTCGTGCGACTCCTACCCCGCAATCATCTCCAGGAACGCCCCTACCCTGGTCGCCAACTGGGCCGCATCGTTCATGGAGAAGTCCGACTCCAGGGTAAGCGTCGGAATCCCTTCCTTCCGCAGAGCCTTCTCCACCTTGACTGCTTCAGCGGCGTAGGTCTGGCAAAACGCCAGCGAATAGAGCATAACCCCGTCCGCCTTCACCGCGCGGGCCATGTCGATGATGTCCTGCGCTCGCTCCTCGTTCGGGGTGAAGCACGCGCAATGGGTATCCAGATGCCGCGCCGCAATGGCCTTTAGCTGCCCTTCCAACGTGCCGTCACTCGCCGGAGTTGAAGTAGAGTAGTACCGGCTCCCGACGCACGACTCCTCGCCCACTATCACGCCGCCGGCGGCTTCGACGATGGAATGAATCTTCCAATCCGGAAGCGGCAGTGGGGTACCCGCGAATAGAATCCTGGGTGTCGAGGCCGGAAAGGCCCCCTCGCCTCGCGTCTTCCGCTGTTCCAGCTCATCGGCAAGCTCGTTGACCTTGCCTGTAAAGCGATCGATGTCATCATAGAACGCGATTTGCGACACGAGCAGAGCGTCCCGGCCAGAGACCGGCGTCGGACTGGCCGCGCGGGCGGCGTGGAACCGGCGCAAAGCCTGCTTCTTGGCCTCCAGCTTCGCGGTCGCCTGAGACAGGTCGGTAGCGGTGATCCTCTTGCCTGCCTCGGCCTGCACACGGTCCTTGAACGCCAGGACTTCTGAGTAGAAAAGATTCCGTCCCGCCGCGGTCTTCTTTTGGGGTACTTCCATCACGTAAGTCGGGTGGTATTCGGCCAGAATCTCGTACATCTTCTTCTTGCCGTCGCAGGTCGTCTCCCCGACCATGAGGTTGGACGCCTGGATGTACGGACAAACCCCACTGAGTTTGAACCCGAGAGAAGCGCGGACGAGCGGACAGGTGTTCCGTGGAATGATCCCTTCAGTATCGCCGATGGGAAACTCGGCTCCTGCGCAGAGGCCGACCGGTATTCCGCCGGCGGCCAGGATGACGTCCTCCGGCACGAACACACAGAAAGAACCGACGACAATCCCGCCGCTCTTCTTGTGTTCGACAAGCTCCTGGATTCGCAGGCCGTGCGCTTCGCTAATGACGAAGTCGAAGTACTTCATCCCTTCCGGCCTGTTCTGCTGCGTGAGGTAAACTTGCGAGTAAGCCTGCCCGATAATCTCAAGCAGTTGGTCGTGGCGGTCGAGGTCCATCCCCAAATCCGCCCACATTTGCCTGTAGTCAGACATTAACAATTCCTCCTCTGGTTAGTTATCGCGGCGGCGGAACAGACCCGCCTTCAGCCGGCGACTCCTAACGCGAGGAGGACCGGAGGCTCAGGCTTGGCCCGGATTCCGCGGCGCAAATCTCGATTGGGTACACGCCGTGTACCGATCTACCCGGTCGTCACGTCTTGCGGAGAACCAACGCCTTTGCCCCCTTTCGTTGCTGACAGCGCTGTTACACTGAGGGCATTATAACTGCGTAACGGGCGCTGTGGCAAGAACGGTAACAGCTCAAACGGTAACAGTTCAGAAATGGTGAGCGCCTGCCGGGGAACGTCATTCCGAGGAACCGACCCCGCAGGCGGGGTTATCTCGGAAAGGAACCACCCCGGTGTTTCGGGATTTGAGGGTTGGGCGGCATACGCATACTATAGCGGACAACTTCGGGTCCCAACCCGGAAATCCCGAAACGGGGCGCTTCCTTAGGAGGAACGAGGAATCTGCTTTTTCCGGCCGCCTTACAGAAGCAGATTTCTCGACTACGCCGGCGCTCCGATCGAAATGACATTCAGTGGCACGTACTTCCTGTTCCTGAACTGTTACAAGAACGCGCGGCACTGGTTTATAGCTGTCTGACTGGTCCGACTCGTCCGCCATCCTCTAACATCGAGCCTGCAAATTGTTGACAAACGGCCCGGCGACCTGCTACGATGTGCTCACTGTGAAGACCATTCCCAATCCCGGCCAACTGCACAGCGGCCTGATGCTTTCCCTCATGGGTATGCTTATGCGCGTCAACGTCATCCGCGCGCCGCGGCTGGAGGAGGCTGGTTCTTCTTAGAGAACACCCACAGATCAGATTCATCTCCAAAGCCGCGGAAATCACAATCCGCGGCTTTTTTGTTTATGTGGCTAAAGGAGGCTATTGACGTGGCTTGGTACAAACGGCAATTCGAGGACGAGGACCCGCACCGGCTGAGTTGGTACGCCGAAAGCGAGACGAGCCGGCATGAGGTCGATTTCATCGTCGAGCATCTGGGGCTTGATCCCGGAACTCGCATCCTGGACCTCTGCTGCGGCCAGGGAAGGCACCTGGTCGAATTGATACGGCGAGGTTATGACGTGGTAGGCGTCGATCTTTCGGCTTATATGCTGGACCATTGCAACAAAGCGTTGGAGGCAGCCGGTGTTCACTCGTGCCTGGTACAGTCAGATATGCGGGAGATCAACTTCTACTCGGAGTTCGACGGCGTCATCAATATGCGAACATCCTTCGGCTACCTGGAGAGCGATGAGGAAGATCAGAAGGTCCTCTCAACAGAACCGCCTTCGCGCTGAAGCCCGGCGGGCGTTTTCTTATAGACTTGATCCACAGAGACGAGCTCATGAGCAGATACACCAACCGCCTCTGGAGTGAAAACGAGCGTGGAGACATTCTGCTGAAGGAGAACATTTTCGATGTCTTCACGGGGCGCAGCAGTTGTCGCGAGATAACGATTCTCGCCGACGGCGAAAGGAAAGAGTCGAATCACGTCATAAGGCTCTACACCTACAATGAAATCGAAAAGATGCTGATCTCCGCGGGACTGAAGGTGGAGTCGGTGTACGGCGACTTTGACTCTTCCCCGTTCACGTTGGCGTCGAGAAGGATGATGGTGATCGCGCAAAAACCTGAAGGATAGAGTTAACGGTTGACGGTTGACGGTTGTCGGTTTGACACCGGCACGCGCGTCGGCGTAGAATTGGGTTGTCGACTGGTCTCGAAGGTGAGACCGCGGCGCTCGGAGACGCTTAGTGATCATAACGGTCACCCTTAACACGGCCATAGACAAGACGTATACGGTCGAGAATTTCGTCATCGACCGGGTCCATCGTCCGGTGGAGACCAAATCCACAGCCGGAGGCAAGGGAATAAACGTCGCCCGGGTCCTTAAGGAGTTGGGGAGAGACGCGCTTGCTACCGGGTTCATTGGCGGCAGTAATGGAGATAAGATCATCGAGGGCCTCGATGGGGAGGGAATCCGGCACGATTTCGTCCGGACCGGCGGCGAGTCCCGGATTTGCATCGCGGTAGTCGATCCGATCAACCGCACGCAGACGGAAGTGAACGAGAACGGACCGGAGGCGACTCCGGAGGATTTGCAGGCGCTCAAGTCTGTGTTGGAGCGCGATATCGGGGGAGCCGATTTCCTGGTCCTGTCGGGGAACGCCCGGCCTGGCGTTCCCGATGATTTCTACGCCGACCTGATCGCAATCGCTCATCGTCACAATGTCAGAGCTGTGCTGGACGCCAGCGGCCCTCACCTGAGGGAAGGCGTCGCGGCCGGACCGTTTATGGTCAAGCCGAACGTGGCGGAGTTGTCCTCCCTTCGCGGGAAGGAACTGCTGACGCGAGAGGAAATAGTCCACGCGGCCAAATCATTGGTCGCCGCTGGCACGAGCGTCGTGGTCGTCTCGATGGGCCGCGCAGGCTGTGTGGCCACGGACGGTAAGCATTCCTGGCAGGCCGCGCCGCCCGAAATACCATTTGTGAGCGCGGTCGGCTCCGGCGATGCGCTCGTTGCCGCGTTTATTGACGCAGTTTTGTCGGGGCTGGACATTCCCGAGGCCGTTCGATCGGGAACCGCCGCCGGCGCTGCGAACGCAATGACCTTCGGCGCGGGCTTCTGCACCAGAGAGAGCATCGAAGCGCTGAAGGACAAAGTGCAGGTAGTAGAGGTGTAGGGGGGAGTCGAGAGACAAGTGAACAGTGAACGGTGAACCGTCAACTGTCAGCCAACAACCATGTTCGGACTAGGCCCGGGAGAACTGATAACCATACTTGTGCTTGCGCTGCTTATCTTCGGCCCGAAGAAACTGCCGGAGATAGGCCGCTCGCTCGGCTCCGCGATGCGCGATCTGCGCCGGGCCTCCAACGACTTTATGTCCGCGGTCGAACAAGATGAGCCCGACGAATTCGAGACCGACCGGACCGATCATCATACGTGGAACGACGAACCCACGTCCGAACACAAAGACGAAGACGAATCCGATAAGCCGAAAGAAGGTGAGTGAGCAATGTTCGCTATCGCAGGATTGGGACCTACCGAGATCGGAATAATCGCGGGGATTATTGTTCTGCTGTTTGGCGCCAAAAAGGTGCCTGAGTTGTGCCGTTCGCTCGGCCAGGGTGTTAAAGAATTCAAGCACGCATCCAAGAACCTCTTGGAAGACGAAGAAGAAGAGAAGAAGAGCGAGCCCGCCGACGAAAGCAAGACCGGTTGACCGGACTCTTTGCGTCTGCTACAATAACCGGCGTAGATAAACCGGCCGAACCGGGCATTGTGTTCGGCCGAAGATGGAGCGTGTTTAGATGCCTTTCATAAAGCTTGCACTGCTTGTGATAAACATACTCACGTCACTTTTCCTGATCGGCGTGGTTATGTCTCAAACGACCAAAAGCGAGGGATTGACCGGCACGATCGGCGGCAAAGCGCAATCGACGTTTCGCGGCAAGCCGGGCTTGGACGACAAGCTGAATCTGCTGACGAAATACGCCGCCGTTGGATGGATGGTATCGTCCGTGCTCGTGGCGTACGTATACATCGTTCGCTAGCGCGTTGCGGAAGTCCCCGACGCTGTAGCCGCGCATCTTGTGGGCGCTTCGCATCGACCCCGTGCGTACACCCCGCAAAGCGCTATGCAGCTATAGCTTCCTCTTCTTCCTCACGTTCCATTTCAGCGGAAGCCGCGCCGCGCGCTGACAGCGCAATGTAGCTATAGATAGCAAGGCTCCCCATTGCCCAACCGGCAATGAAGCACAGCATCATGTGGAGAATCATCACCCGCATTATCGGCATCGTTGGCGATTTACTTTATGAGAGGCAGCTATCGGCTGTCAGCAATCAGCCTTCAGCTTGGGCGCTATGCGCGCCGGCAGGTACTAACCACCAACCACTGATCACCAATCACGAATTCCGCCAAACACACTTTCCAGCACCGCTGCTACAACCGGCGGCGGGACGGCGTTGCCGGCCTGTCTGCGCGTCTGCCAGTCGTTACAGACGATCTTGAAAGTGTCCGGAAATCCCTGCAGCCTCAGCATCTCGCGCGGAGTGAGCCGGCGCTCGCCATTGACCAGCAGATAGTTATACGATGCGCCCGCGCGCAGGGCGCAGCTAAACGGGTAAACGCTCACGTGACCCGACTTGTTCTCGTGCCAGATCGTCGGACCGTCTCCGTCGCGTGTCCCCTGCTCCATCGCGCTGGCCAGTCGCGCGCGGCGAATACGCTCGCTGGCGAAGTGTTTGGAGTCCACATCCACTTCGAGGATTTCCGAAAGCGGCGTAATCGACAGCTTTGGTTGGGGCCATTGGAAGTCCATCGGTCGATCGAAACCCACAATCACCACGCGCTCCCTCTTCTGCGGCAGCCCGAAATCCAGCGCGTTCAAAACGCGGTAGTCGGCAAAGTAGCCCAGATCGCGCAGCGTCTGCATTATCCGCCGCATCGTGTGTCCGTTGCGGTGGCCTACCAGCATCTTCACGTTTTCGAGGATGAAGGCCCGCGGCTTCCTCGCCTCAAGAACTCGGGCGATTTCAAAGAACAGCGTCCCGCGCGTGTCCTCGAAACCCTTCATATCCCCAATGATGCTGAACGGCTGGCAGGGGAATCCCGCAAAGAGGATGTCGTGGTCGGGAATCACGTCAGCGGAGACGGCAGTGATATCGCCGGCCGGCGTTTCGCCAAAATTGGCCTCGTACGCGCGTCGGGCGTGGGGGTCTATGTCGCAGGAAAAAACGCACCTTCCCCGCGCCCCACGCCGCTCAAGAACCTGCTCGGCCGCAATGCGAAATCCACCGATACCGCAGAAAAGATCTATGTAACGCAGCGTCATCTCACCGTGTAATCCTCGACCCTCAACTCAATGAATTGTTCCGCAACCAAAGCGGCCCGTCCTCCCGGCAGGAGCGACGCGGCTTTTCGCCGAACAGTACATGACTGTGTGGTCCCCCTTCTGTTAGGAGGGAACACCCAGTTCCCCCTCCTTTCAGGAGAGGGTTAAGCGCCCAGTTCCCCCTCCTTTTAGGAGGGGGTTAGGGGGAGGTTAGAACGATACCATGAGCGAATCCAGAATCGCTGCCCAGATGTACACTCTCCGAGAGTTCACGCAGACGCCGGCGGATATCGCGTCCACGATGAAGAAGGTCAAGGCCATGGGCTACGATTCGGTGCAATTGTCGGCCCTGGGACCTATAGAGACGGCGGAGCTCAAAAGGATACTGGACGGCGAAGGGCTGAGCGTCTGCGCGACCCACACGTCGTTCCAGCGTATGCGTGATGAGACCGACTCGGTAATTGAAGAGCACAAGCTCCTGGGCTGCCGTTACGCCGCGATAGGCGGCCTCCCCGCCGAGTACCGAAGCGAAGGGGGGTATAGCCGCTTCGCGAAAGAGGCGTCAGCGGTAGCCAAGAGATTGGCTCAAGGGGGGCTCGTGTTCGGTTACCACAACCACAGCTTCGAGCTTGAGAGGTTCGGACGCCGGACGGGCCTGGATATCCTCTATTCCGAGAGCGACGCCCAGTACTTCACCGCTGAGATCGACACCTATTGGGTTCAACACGGCGGCGGCGATCCAGCCGAATGGATACGCAAGGTCTCGGGCCGAATTCCCCTGCTCCACCTGAAAGATATGACCGTCAACGCCGAAATGCAGCAGCTAATGGCGGAGGTCGGCGAGGGCAATCTCAACTGGCCCGCGATCCTCGACGCGGCGCGCCAATCGGGCGTAGTGTGGTACATAATCGAACAGGATACCTGTCAACGCGACCCGTTTGAAAGCCTGGCAATCAGCCTGAGGAACCTGCGGGAGATGGGGATTAAGTAGGTTGTCAGTTGACAGTTGCCGGAAGGACATCTCCGGTCAGCCGCATAAGGGGTTTCTGCGAATAAGCAAGGAGAAGACGCTCTTGAGACACGTTACCATATTCCGCGACGAGAGGTTCTACCCCAGCCACGCGAGCGCCGCCGTGGCAAAGAACGGAGATATCTTCGTCGTTTTCAGGCAGGCGCCGTTCGAGAACATCTTCGCCCACGTGCACCCCGATGCCAGGATAGATATGGTCCGGTCTTCCGATATGGGCGAGACGTGGGCCCCGGCGGCCCGGTCCACAGTCTACGATCCGGGTGACGGGGTGAACCTGAACGACCCTTCCATAACCGTCCTGAAAGACGGCACGGTATTGGTCACGGCTTTCAACAGCTATGCCCCGCGAACAAAAGACGGTAATCGGTGGGGGGACAGTCTGATCGCTGTAAGAGGCACGGACTACTACTACACGCCCAGCGACCGGTGGATCGTCCTGCTGCGCTCGTTCGACAACGGGCTTACGTGGGATGGCCCATATACCGTGGACGCTTCCTCCTACAGCAAGAGCAACGCCGCCGTATTCGCCCCGATAGTCGAGTTGAGCGACGGAAGGCTGCTGATGCCGATATCGACCACGCGCGACGAAACAGGCGAGCACATCGCGGCGATAATCTGCTCGACCGACAAGGGCGAGACATGGAGTCCCTATTCACAGATCGCCGCGTGGAGTCCCAAGGGCTGCTGGATGGGCGAGGAAAAGAACATGCTGAGCTTCGGACTGCCGACGCTGGCCGCCTATGATGACGACCGCCTGATCGCGGCCGGGTGGAGCAATTTCGAGATCGGCACGCTGGTAACGCTGTCGCGGGACGGCGGTAAGACTTGGGGACCGCTCCAGCCCGTCATAACCAAAGGCGAGTGCACGCACGTCTGCGTGACCAGCGCCGGCACGACACTGCTCACCTACGGCTACCGGCGGCCGCCTTATGGAATTCGGGCGTCGCCGAGTTACGACGGAGGGAAGACTTGGGAACCCGCCAAAGCCTTCGCGCTCCGAAGCGACGGCGCAATGCGCGATCTCGGCTATCCGCGCACAATTCAACTTCCCGACGGCAAGCTGTTCTGTGTCTATTACTTCAACGCGCGCGATGAAGACAAAGGCTACTACGACGAAGAGAAGAGTCTGGAGATATGCAGAGCCTGGAACCTCAACCCGCCGCTCTACACCTATCAGGTAGCGGGCTTGAGGTTCGTCGGCGGGACTATCTTCTCCGAAGAAGACATAGCGGAATTGGCCGGAACAGCAATCTTCGAGCCTGAACTGACCGAAAGCCAGCCGACGCTCTTGTAGCAATTGTTTCGACGTCGAGACGCTGAGAGGCGGCAAGCTTGCTTTAGCCTGTATTATTCACGAACAACGCCGCGGAGATTGTCATTCTGAACGAAGAGAAGAATCTTGTTTTGCTACTGCGCCAGGTGGGGCCTGTTCAAACCTCACGTGGTATTTTCGTGATACGAGATCCTTCGCTGGCGCT
>JAUSGG010000210.1 GCA_030649165.1 Armatimonadota bacterium | reverse complement strand
TCACCAATTGAGATGGTTCCATCGGCATCCGCTTGAAGTTGGGCATCGTCATCCTCCATATAAGGTGTTCGACACCCATCTCCAATATTCATGCCTGTTTACTAATAGTGAACAGAAAAGTTTTGCAACAGCCTGCAAGTTCCCGCACTCCAAAATGTTCCGCCCCCATAACCACAATCTTGACGCGCACTTGCTGACGCTTACCTGCCTTCCGACAACTTAACCGAAACTTAACGTGCGTGAAAGGTTGGCTTAGTTGATACATTGCTAAACTAAAACTAGCGGTGACAAGCGGACGCGTATGGGAATTTCCGCGCGACGACCATTGTTCCGCGTGTTCGGAGGCGCAAACGTGGCTGAACTATTTCGGTTTAGGCTCGGCTATTGCCGGGTATAAAAAAATCGAGAGGTGACAGGTTGTTGTCCCGGCCTCTGTGTATGGTACTCACTGACGGCTTTCCCGATTCAGTCGGGAAAGTAAGTGAAGTGAGTAAAACCTATCCACAGGGGTCGGGGCTTTTATTGTACGAGTTCGTCGATAAGCAGGGGATGAAAATCGGTTGCGGCCTCCCGCGGGAACTGACTTAGGTGATATTCGATGACTTGGTTGTCCAAGACCGTTCCCGCGGGATAGGTCGTAGAGGTCGGGGCTTTTATTGTACGGGGTACAAAAACAAGGCGGGCTGGAAACATAAGTCCCCGCCCGCCCAGGGCAAATGAAGGACGGTTGGTTGCCGAGTCGGCGCCGTCCCGTGGCTGAGAAGGTGTTACCCGCTTGGCCGGTATGTTAAACTTCGTCGCTCCACGCGGTTCTGTTTCGCGCGTGATCAAAAGGTTGCAGCCTCCCGCGGGAACTGACTTTGGTGATGCTCGATGACTTGGTTGCGCAAGACCGTTCCGCAGGATAGACAACCCCTCGGTCTGCTTACGCACGTTTCGGGATTTCCGGGTTGGGTCGCGCGCTCCCTTGTAAGCCGATAAGTATGACCCCCAACCCTCAAATCCCGAAACAACGAACTCTCATATACTGACGAACTCGATGCTTCGCCCGGCGGGGCCGTCCTCAAACGAAAAGGCCACGCGGATGATTAGCGACTGGTCACGTCCGTCCCTGGCCACCCACAGTTCTCGCTGATCCACGGGACGTATGCTTCGGGACACGCTGTTCGTCCCGAAGCATGGAACGTGCAGGAACACGCTCCCATGCTCCCCTTGCGGACGGTTCACGAGCAAGTCCAGCGTCCGCGTGTCCGAATCCCAGTCGCAGCGCTCGACCTCCATCTCACCCATCAGCAGGTGCATATCCGTTCCGAGCAGAACGGGCCGGCTGATGTCTTCCGTCAGCCGGTAGACGCGCACCGACCCAGGCGGCACGACCGCCTGGAGCGCCCCTTCGATGCGACCCGCATACTCCGCGTTCCAGAACTCCCACACGAGATACGCGGCGTCAGGCTTGAGTCCCAACTTGCTCAACTGAACGGGCAGGCGGAGCATGTCCTCTCCGAAGTTGTAGACCGCCACCACGTCAAATCGACCCCACGGCTTCTCCACCTTCCGGTGAAACACCTTCGGATAATCGGGATACGCGCTGTCGAACAGGTCCACGGGGAACGCGACGTCTCTGCTCCTGGGAAGTGTCTTCTTGATCAGACTCAGGCGCTCGTCGTCGATACGGTCGATGTCATCACCGAGCATCGTCGGACCGCCGCTCATCGCGTGGATCGTCGCGTTGATATGGGCGTCGGTCAGCTTCAGCGGCTTGTCCACGGTGAGCACGTTCCCGGAGTCGTTGATGTAAAGCTTCCGGTGGGTGTAGTAGTTCGACGCCTGGTCCCGCAGGGCCGAGAGCGCGCCGTTCCAGAAATCGACCTTGTTGATGGTGAAAGTGCCCGGATATTGCCCCACGAAGTTCGGGCACGCCATCCTGCCCTCGCCGAAGTCCGTGCCGGTGCGAACGGCGTGAACGCTCCCCGCGCAGTGAACGCTGGGCCCGGTGCTGGAGAGGAAATAGGTGTCCTCGCCGGCTGCGTCCCTCGCCGCCTGCAACGCGTTATGGAACGCTTCAGGCCCCGCGACCAGTCTCTTATCGAAATGGTCCTTGTAGGGAAAGCTGCCGATATTGCCCGTGCCTGCGTCGAGGAAGTCGAGCATGTAGTACCGCACGCCCCACTTTCGGTAAGTCTCGAAGACTGTCTTCCACAGTTCGACCGACCGTGGGTGGCTGGGGTCGAGGCAGTATAACTGCGAAGGCCCGTTCTTATACAGCTCCGATGATGTAAACGGCCAGCTTTCGCCGACCACCATCAGCGAGCCGTCCTCGTTCTTGAGTAAGAATTCGCGGTATTCTCCTACTTTGTTGTCCAGGAGCGCGCAGACGTAGAAGATCCCGCACCAGAAGCCAAGCGTGAAACCCATCTCCTTGAGTTTGGAGCCGAGGAACTCGGGGCCGCTCGGGAACAGTTCGTAGTTCCAGGAGAGCCAGTCTCCGGGGCACAGGGCGGGCAGGTTGCCGATGCTCTCCCAAATGTAGCTCACGCCGAAGCCGTCCAGCCGCCTCCGTATTGCCTCCGCGTTGCGAAAGATCACGTCTTCGTATCTCTCGACGAACATGGGATCGACCCAGGAAAACCCGACCCATCCGATTGGAACGTCTCCCCACTGCCTGGGCGAGCACCGTTCGGCGGCCAGGTCAGCCCAGCTCTCCAACTGAGCGAACGGGTCCACACCCACCGCGAGCGAGAAGGTCTCGGTGGGCGACGACTCACCGGGTCCAAGGACCCATCCGGCGAAGTCGCACGAAGCCCGCATTGTGGTGTCCCCGGGCCCCGTCGCGTGATCGAAAAAGATCTCGGTGTTAGCCCGTCGGAATGTAATGAACCCTACCTGCATCGCCAAACGGTCCCTCTGATTGTAAAGCTGCAGTTTGATCTTGCTCTCTCTCGGAGACTCCGGATGATTGATCCGGTGGACGACCCGGCCGACGATTGAGCCTTTCAGGTCCAGGCAGAGGACATCGTCAATGCTGTTCCCGATCTTCACATCCTCGCTCGTATCCAGCAGAAACGCCTTTCCCAGCCGGATGCCGTGGTCCGACTTGTTCTCGATGACGGATTCGATGATCACGCGCCCGGTTTCCCGCGGTTCGCGGCAGGTAAAAGTCCAGACGAGTTCCGCTTCCGGGAAGCTCAGGCGGAAGGCAAGGGGGTTGTCTCTTAGTAGTTCGACGTGGGACTGGTCTGAAGTAAGGAGGTTGCCATCGGCTTCGAGGGACATCCGCCAGTTGGTGATCTGGCAGGTAGCGCAAGAGAATTGCAGGATGCCGGATTTCGAGTCAAGAGTTAAAGTCACATTGCCCTCCCAGGCGTAGGAACACTTACAATGTAACCATCGGGTTGGCGCATGTCAACGGTGTTTCCCGTTGAAATCCACCCCTGAACATGGTAAGATTTATCGGCAATATAACGGCAATCTGATTAGCACTTAACGGCAATCCCAATGAACAGCGATATCTGGCAGCCCAAATATACGATGACCAACGCGGCGGTGAACGGCCTCACCCGCATCGAGGCCGCTCGCGCCGTGGTGGAGAATGCGGCCTTGCCTCCGGCGGTTCTGGGCGAACTCTCCAGGCAGGCGCGAATCCGCGCGACCCACTATTCAACACGCATCGAAGGCAACAGGCTCACAATCGAAGAAGCCGTGGAAGTCTTGAACGGGCGCAGGCGCGTGTTCCACGGTCGCGAACGGGATGTTGCCGAGGTCCGCAACTATTGGGATGCTCTTGCGAGAGTGGAGGAATGGGCAAGCAAAGAGCGCCCTGTGACTGAGAAGCTCATCAGACGAATAGCGGCGGTTGCGCTGAACGGAAAAAGGGCGAAGCCTGAGCCCTATCGCACCAAGCAAAACGTCATCCGCGATTCAATCTCCGGCGCGATTGTCTATCTTCCGCCCGAGGCCCTCGACGTGGCACGGTTGATGAGCGAGCTGGTCGAGTGGATCCGCCAGGCATTTGCGGAACAGACTCCGCCGGTTGTCATTGCGGCTCTGGCGCACTATCAGTTCGTGACCATCCACCCATACTATGACGGCAATGGCCGGACGGGCAGGCTGCTCGCCACCTACGTCCTGCACAGCGGCGGATACGGTTTGCAGGGGGTGTTCTCTCTGGAGGAGTACCACTCCCGCGACATCGCCGCCTATTACGGCGCTCTCGATGTCGGGGGGCATCATAACTACTACCTTGGCCGCGCCGATGCTGATCTCACGCCCTGGCTGGAGTACTTTATCGCTACGCTCGCGGACGTGTTCGAGTCCGCCAGACAGGAGGCGGTCAATTACGCCCAAAGCGCGCCGGCGCCTGAGCCGGAAGAGCTTCGCCGCCTCGACCGCCGCGCGCGCGTGGTTCTGGCTCTCTTCTCCAGGCAGGAGGAGATAACGTCGGGGGATGTTGCTCAGACGCTCGGGCTGTCCGACAGGATGGCGCGCCTATTGCTCGCCGAGTGGGTGGTCGCGGGGTGGCTGGTCATTTGCGATCCCTCGCGGAAGGGCAGGAAGTACGCTCTGTCGGCTCCGCTTCGGAGCTACATGAGAGAGCGGAGTCGTTAGGCTACCCTCGTGTACCGTCCCTCCAGGTAGGGGTAACTGGAGGGATAGCAATACCGCTGTGTTGGTCGGCGCATGCGGCGGTTTCGGGATTTCCGGGTTGGGGCGAGACGCTCTCGTGTAAGCCGATAGGTGTGACTTCCAACCCTCAAATCCCGAAACACCGGTCAAAAGCGGATTCCTCGTTCCTCGGAATGACGTGTCCGGGGCGTGGTGGTGAGTTGCCGGGAGGTTTGTTTCGCGCGGACAAGCAGCAGATTCTTCGTCGTTCCTCCTCAGAATGACGTTTGCGGGTGAGCCATGTCGCGTGGGTTAGCCGCGCCGCCTGAGCCGTCGGCTGGCCGGAATCGACAAGCCGACAGCGGATAACGCCGCCAGGGCGCCGAGAAGGCGCCCTGACGAGCCAACTTGCGCAGGCTTGCTGTCCAGCGAAGCGCTTTTCAGCAAGCCCTTGACCTCTTCATCGCTCAACTGCTCCTTACCCTCGGGCCCGATCTCGATTGCCTGGTTGTTTTCCAACACGATTCTGGCGTTGCCCAGGGTGGAGTATTGGGCCAGTTTGGGATACGCCCGCAGCAGCTTGAAGTGCGCGTCGGAGAACTGCTTGATCTGGACGAATTGCTGCGTTTCTTTGAGGTTGGCGTCCTCCCAGTACGACCCGCGCTGGTAGAACGTGCGGCCCGCGACGTTCTGCACGTTCGCCACCACGACCGCCTCGTCCCTTTCGTTGAAGTAGACCCCGCCGACCCTGCCGTTTGCGGCAATAGAGCCGACCACCTCTGGAGCGGGCTTGCCGGCGCCGGCGTATGCGTCGAAGTCATACGACTGCGGCGCCTGCGCCTGGTTTCTCATCCCCCTGGCGTTCTGGCTCTGCGCAACACCGTAGGAGCCGCTGGAATGTCCGCTCGCGCTCTTCATCGCGGGAGCGACCGAATCCAAGGCTCGGCTGAGGTCCGCGGAGATCTTCCGGTCGTCGGCGAAGAACGAAGTGAACTCCGTCGGTATGCCGTATTCCTTGGACAGCCGCACGACCTCGTCAATCAACTCCTGGTTGCTGTGCAGCCTGATCTGGTCGAGCAGATACCCGATCTTACGCGAGGCCCATAGCTGCGGGATGAACTCGTTCGAGTCCTCACGCCCGGGCAGCCTGCTGTCCAGCACGAAGGACTTGCGCGCTCCGTTGGCGGTCCCGCTCAATACGACCTTGACCGGTCCCGAGCCGCTGTAACGGCCGAAAACGATCAACTGGGAGCCTTTGAACAAGTCCGGGATGTCGTTCGGGAACGAGTCGGACGCCTTGGCGGACAATACCTGGCTGCTGTACTCCTGCAAGGTGATGCTCAACTTCACATCTGTCAATATCGGATCGGCGACCTTTGAGAAGAATGAGCTGATCTTGACCTCGATGTCCTCTTTGGGCCGGACGTAATCCGCGTCGCCCTTGTTCTGCAGGCTCAGCGTATCGAGCAAATGCGTGTTCACGTCATAGCCGACGCCGAACGCAAAGGTCTTCACGTTGTTCTTGTTGTTTGCCTTGGCGCGCTGGAGGATCGTGTTGATATCCGTTTCGCCGACGGTCGGCAATCCGTCCGTTATGAAGACCAGATAGTTTCGGACGGAGCCCCCATTGAACTGAGCGTACGCCCTGGAGAGCGCCTCGTCGATGTTGGTCCCGCCCGTGGCCTCGATCTCCTCAACGCCATCGACGGCCTTCTTCTTGTTCGCCGCCGTTGCGGTCTGCATTTGGCCGAACATGGGATCAGGAGTCTCGTTGAAGGTGATGACGTTGAACCGGTCACCCGCCCTCAGGCAGTTCAGGCAGAACGTCAGCGCGGCCTTGGCCTGCTCGATCTTCTCGCCCGCCATACTGCCGGTCCTGTCCAGCACGAATACCACGTTCTTGGTCTGCAATTTCGTCTTGTCGATCTCAACGCGGGGACTGGCGAGCAGCATATAGAAGCCCTTCTCCCCCGTCTTGTGGGCGACCAGGTCCATACCCATATCGTCGTCCGAAACGGTGTAGTAAAGGACCAGGTCCGTGTTCGGCTTCACGTTACTCGCCGACCATTTGACGGTCGCCTCGTTGTCGCTTACTCGGTCTACTTTCACCGTGTGCGTCGGCGAATATATGTTGCTGATGGCCCGCTTGGACGTGATTCTGATCGTAACCTTGCAGTCTTCGAGCGGCCTGGCGGAAAAGCGTTCCGTGCTGAGCGGGTAGACGTAGCGGAGCGTGTTGCCGGTCTTATGAACGATCTCGGAGTAGTCCAGCCGGATTCTCTTATCGCCGTTGGCCGGGATCGGGTAGACGCTTGCGCGGAAAGTGTTGCGGTCGATGTACTCCAGGAGCGCCGGGTCTTTTCGCTGCCTCACGATGGATTCGTAGATGCTCCTCGCTTCCTTCTTGTCGAGGATTTTGCCCTTGATCTCCTGTTCTCCCGCGAACATGGAGAACCTGGTGATCGCCGAGCCTTCGGGCATCGGGAAGACGTACATTCCCTCGCGCTCGACGCCGGAGTCGTTGTGGAATATCTGATCGACCTTAGTCGTGCTGACCTGGTTGTCGATGGTGACGTTGACGTGGTGATACTTGACCGTGAACAACTGGTCCGGCACGATGATGTTGGTGTGCCGTCTTTCGATGGGCAGCAGAATGCCATCGGCCATCGCGGCCCCGGCCGTCAGCGCAACAGCGAGAATAAGGAACGCAAAGATCGACCTACGACGCATAGTGTTCACTCCCTTTGAGTTGTTTCAGTAAAGCTCAGTACGTTAGACTCCTCATGGGGGGCAAATGCTTCAAACGGAAACAGGGGATTCTTATCACGAAAGCAAAGAAGGGACGAAAACACGAAAGATTTGGGCGATTGATCTAAGCTGCAATACTGAGCGCGCCACTGGAACTGCTTAGCTTTACATGTTAGCCTGTATTATTCACGAACAACGCCGCGGAGATTGTCATTCTGAACGAAGAGAAGAATCTTGTTTTGCTACTGCGCCAGGTGGGGCCTGTTCAAACCTCACGTGGTATTTTCGTGATACGAGATCCTTCGCTGGCGCT
>JAUSGG010000187.1 GCA_030649165.1 Armatimonadota bacterium | reverse complement strand
GCGCCAGCGAAGGATCTCGTATCACGAAAATACCACGTGAGGTTTGAACAGGCCCCACCTGGCGCAGTAGCAAAACAAGATTCTTCTCTTCGTTCAGAATGACAATCTCCGCGGCGTTGTTCGTGAATAATACAGGTTAGTAAGACTTCAGGCTTGGTGAGTACGACTCTCTTCGCTGCTCACTATCGGGAGACGACGAGCGTAATCCCCTCTCCCTTGAGGGAGAGGGTTAGAGCCTGCCCTGAGCGTAGCGAACGGGGTGAGGGTGAAAGTTCTCTGCATTCGTGAACTCTTACATAGCTTAATGAAACAGTTCAGGAATGGCGAGTACCTCCCGGGCGACGTCATTCCGAGGAACGAGGAATCTGCTTTTTCCGGAAGCATATCTAGCAAAAGCAGATTTCTCGACTCCGCTGGCGCTCCGCTCGAAATGAGGTTTCGGGAAGTTACTTCGTGTTCCTGAACTCTTACAGCTTAATGTCCGTTGCCAGTCGTCGGTTATTGGCTGTCGGGTGCGTCCGGTTCCCTCGACTCGCCCGTCACTCACCTCTCTTGAACCTGACGCCGGGGGCGACGGACCATTCCAACCTGAACGTGCCGTCGGAGCGCTGCACGAGGGATTTGCCAACACCCGCTCCCGACTTATCGAGAAGCGTCGCCTTCCACTTGCCTTCGGGGAGACGCACGATACAGGGGTCGTCCGAGCCACCTTCGGCGAATACTTCTATCGTCTTTCCGGTGGCCCTGACGCGCAGAGTGAGATTGTGCAGGTGAATCCTGTCTATGGTCAACTCCGGCCAGGCGGACGGGAGGCGAGGATTGAGCGCGAAACCGTCGGAGAACGCTCTGAAGCCGAGGAATCCGTCGATCATGACCTGCGGAACGAGCACGCTTTCGAAGAACTCCTGGTCGAGTCCCAAGCCGCCGGCGGTCCCGCTGCCCTGCAGAGCGCCTTCGCGGGAACCGTTGTAATAAGCCCTGTAGCCGCCGGCCGCCTGCACTTCGTCGAACCACTTGATGGTCTCCTGAAGGCGCGCCCAGGCGTCATCAGGGCCGAGGACCTTCAGCCTGGCCATCAGGTCGTGGTAGGCAAAGCCGAGCACGGCGCCGCCGTCCTGCACCTGAGCGCCAAAGGGGATGGTTTCGGGGCCGCTCCAGCCCCAATAGTAGTAGTCGATATTGCGCTTTGTCGTGGCGCGGGGCGCGAAACGCCAGTGGTAGATGTCGGAACCCTGCGCCGTGTCGCCCCTGAGCGTGCGCTTGCCCGAAATCCAGCTCAATATCCTCTTCGCGTGCTCGAGACTTGCGAAATCGTAGTAGACCGCCTCCAGGTTCAGGAACGTGAAGCCGTAGTCGTGGATTCTGCCGTCCTGGTCGATATTCGGCACGAACCGGCCCGTCATCGGGTTCCAGAACAGCTTGTTGCCCGCAGCCTTCACGTCCGCGGCGTGCCTGAGCAGCATATCCGGCTCAAACGCCAACGTTCCAATGGGGATGTCCCATTCGGGATGCTCGCGTATGTCGCGCTCTATGGAAGCCATTCGTCTCAGCGCGTCGTAGTAGAGCATACTGGCGTAAGCGTCCTTCCAGCCGAAAGGCAGAAGGTCCCAGTAGTTGTCGCCGATGCCGTGGCCGTACAGTATCTCCTTCTTGCCGTCGGGTCCCACCTTCAGACCGCTTCGGCCGTCGTGACCGAACCAGGTGTTGAAGACGTATTGACGCTTGAGGGCCTGGTGCTCGCTCATCACGTATCGCAGGGCCGTCCGCATCCTGTTGACGTTGCGGCGCAGGAAGCCGAGATCGCGGGTCCACCGGAAATACGTGTCGCAGCCCTGCACGT
Source organism: Armatimonadota bacterium (assembly GCA_030649165.1). GTDB lineage: Bacteria > Armatimonadota > UBA5829 > UBA5829 > JAUSEB01 > JAUSGG01. Next base: position 4,481 of record JAUSGG010000187.1, on the reverse strand, counting down.
AAAGCTGGCTCGTTATGTCGTGCCGGGTGTCGTACTGCGTGAAGAATGCCTGGACGGTCACAGCGGCGCCCGGCGCTGTATTGCCGAAATTGACGCGAATCTGCGTGATTTGGTCCTTCCACTCGCTGTGCTTGTACACCGGTATAACCGTATAGACTATCGACGCGCTCTCCACCGCGTCAAAATAGAACCGCCGATCGGGACCAAATCGCGGCTTGTCCTTTGTCGTCCATTCCAGATAAGGCTGCGCTTTCCCCAGCCCGGACGCCTTCCAGCGCATTTGGATGAAAGGCGCGTTGTAGGCATCGATGGGCTGTTGGGGCGTGGTGACCGAAGCGGAGGGGGCCGTCAGTTTCAGTTCCCAGCCTTGTTCGTGTATGCCTTCGTCGCTCGCGCCGGCGACCTTCCACCCGTCCGTCGTGTTCAGGTTCGACTGTCTCCAGGGATGACCTACCGTCCCCTCGAAGGAGAAATGCCACCCGTATCCGCCCACGCCGGCGTTCCAGAACGGAAACGGCCAGCCATAGGGATGCGCAATCGACGCGTGCTGGTGAACTGAGACGTACCCGTCCTTATCAATAATGCGATTGCTCAGCTCGCGGCTCCACTCGACGCGCATATACTCGGCGTAGTTGTCGGTCTGGACCGCGGGCCAGAGCCCCGGAGCGGACAGCCATCCGTCCCACAGAGTAGCTTTTGGCCCCGATCCGGGGTAATGGAGCCAATACAGAGCCCGAAGCGACTCCATCTCCTTCTCATGTCCGGGCACGCCATAGCGCGGAAAATCGTCGGGTATACTCATTGTCACTCCACCTGTGCTGGCGCTCGATGCGAAAAACAAGAGCGCGAACGTTACAATCACCCTGCGCATATTAGTATGCTCCAAGTGTCCAAGTCGTGAGTTCAAGTATAGCGCCTGGCAGTCAAAAGAGGGAAGTGGTGACAGTTCATGGTTCGGGAGGACGTCATTCTGAGCGGAGCGAAGAATCCGCTTTTTCCGGGTTGCTCCGATCGAAAAGCAGACCCTTCGCTCCGCTCAGGGTGACGTCGTACTCACCGTTTCTGAAATCTTACGAGAAGTGGTGACAGTTTACTATCCCTCCAGGTATCCTACCTGGAGGGCCGTTACGGGGATCTATCCAGGCAATGGAGCATGCGCCACCTACCCCCTCTCCCCCTGGGCGGGAGAGGGTTGGGGTGAGGGGGGCTTCGGATCTGTTATCGTGGTGGATTCCATAAACTTCCCGTAGAACTGAACTCTTGCTCGGAATCGTCGGGACAATGATCCCTGCCACCTTGCGGAGAACGCGAGCGCAACCCCCTCTCCCTGGTAGGGGGAAACCGGGGACAGAGCGGGACAGAGACCGGTTTTTGCGGAACACACACCTACACCACGACCTACGGCTACTACAACAACGGCTGGCTCGCCAGTGTTGACGGACCCGCCGGTGTGAGCGTAGACTACACGTACGACCCAGCAGGCAAGCCGGAGAAAGAAATGTACGGCAACAACACCTTTGCCGAATACACCTATAACAACGCGCTGCAGCTTTCCGCCCTCAAGCACTGGAAGAGCGGCAGCCCGAACGTCCTCCTGGTCACATCCGACTACCTGCGCGACAAGGTAGGCAACCCGACCGACATGTCCTGGGACAGCGGAAGCACGACAACGAGTTGTGTCTACGATAACATCAGCAGGCTGTGGAAGGTCACCTACCCCGGCCAATCGCAGACCGTGTTCGGCTACGACTGGGTCGGGAACCGTAACGACCAAGACTGGCAGACGAATGCCGTGGACGAGCTTAGTGCCAGCCCAAGCAACACATACGATTACGATCCGTTTTACGGCAACCTGGTTACCCGGAATTACAATGATGTGGACACCACTTTCGAGTATGACAACTACAACCTGCTCAAGAAGATCAACTGGCCGAATGGTAACGGAATGAACCAGTTCCTTTCCGACGCGGCGGGGAACCGTATTCGTATGATAGGAAGCGACGGGGCGCCGACTTGGCATTTCATCTATGACACCACTGCCGGTATCCCAGCGGTATTAGCGGAAACCGTCAGCAACGGCTCGTCCAAGCTCTACATCCGAACCCCCGACGGGCGTCTCATTGCCCAAGCCCACGTCGTCTCCGGCTCGCCGGTCTTGGACCACTACTACCACTTCGACGCCCTGGGCAGCACGAAAGCGCTCACCAACTCCAGCGGAACCGTCACCGACACCTACAGCTACGACGTATGGGGCAACGTGACGCACGACAGCGGAACAACCCAGCAGCCCTACCTCTTCGTCGGCCAGTTGGGCTATTATACACACTATCAGGACCCGATGCTGAGTCCGTTCAGCGCCAACTCGGACAAATACGTCCTCCTCCAACTCGGCGTCCGCTACTACGCGCCGGAGATAGGGAGGTTTACGCAGAGGGATCCTGTGGTTACGCAGGGTTCCGCCTCGTACTCCTATGTTGGAGATGCACCGGTGTCACGCATTGACCCCCAGGGCCTTGTGGAATGGGATACCCGTGACTTCTGGACGTGGTACACCTGGCTAGGTCACGGGCGGGCTGTCGATTTGGCGGACGTCGGTCTACTTGACGACTTCAAGAATGCCGCCAGCGTCAAGCAAGCCGTACAGTCATTTCACAGCCAGGTGTATCTGGCGATGAAGGATTTGGCGCGTACTTCCTGCAGTGGCGGAGCCGCGGGAGGGGTGCTATCGGGCCGGTGGTTTCTGCAGAACACGACAGGGACTGACGTCACTTGGGAGCCTAAGTTGTTTGCAATAGGAAAAAGCACGTTCTTCCGTAAGGCATCCTGCCGTTATACTATCGACTGTTGTGCTCGCACCCTGCAGTACAGTTGCAGGTTCACATATTGGATTCGAGATGTATTCGAGGATCCGTTCCGCATAGCTGAGAGTCTGGGCGTCCCGGTCGAAATCGGAGACATCTACCGGATAAACGCCAAGTGGCATTGGAACTTCCGCAGCCCTGTGATGATGTTTTAACAATGTGGGAACAAGCGTTCCGAAGAAACCGCCTTATTATCGTGGCCTCAGTTCTTGTGTTTGTGGCACTTATGTGGCCGCGCATGCTCGGGTGGCCTCTGCAGTTGGCGAAGGTGCTGTTGGCGCCTGATTACGCGATTGTGCTTCCAGGCGGGTACGAGCTTTGGCGCGTACACTCGGGGGCGGTTCTCCTGATAGAGCCCCGGAACAGGCTGGTCGTCATCATGCCGAACATTGACGGCTACAGCGTGTGTCGCCCTTTATTAGTCGGCCACGTGTCAGCCGCCGGCCTACCAGCGGACGAGTCGAAGGATAGTGTCCCCGGCTATTTCCTAGTGGACACGCGTCGTGGCAAGGTGCGCCAAGGCCTCACTGAGCGGGAGTGGCTAACGGCTCTGCGGCAATACGGCATTCATAGTAAACCCCGGTTGCGCAAGCCCTCCCGGTATCACCAGATATTTCCATTCTTTCGGGAAACGGCGGGGAAAGAGGGGGAAAAGGGGACGGAATCGGGACCTGTTGGGACCAGGCAGCGCCTCTCTAGATGATCTGCGGGCCGACTACATTGGGATCGACTTGGGAGGCCGTCCGAAGGCTAACTGCCTCAGGGACTGCGTAAAAGAATTGAAGAAGGCAGGATTTGAAGTTGACTAAGCAGGGAGTTCCCCTTGCCTTGATTGCAGCCATACTGCTTGCGTTCGTCATCGCCATTGCGGTTCCGATAGCACTGGTTAAGTACCACGATTATAAGGTTCTGGCTGTGTATTACGAGTTGCTACATCGACAAGCCACCGAGCAGCAGGTTAGGTCGCGCTTGGGTCCGCCATTAGCGGTCGTCACGAAACAAGATCAACTGAAGAGATGGAGCCGGGGTTTGTCTCCACAACCGGATATGAGGATTGAATCAAAAGTGTTGATCTACCCCACTTATGATTTCTTCTGCGACCCGTACATGTACATGTATCTGTACATTAACCGGAAAGGCATATTAACTATGGTTAATGCGGCGTACCCTTGATCCCTGATGCCAGCGGGATAATAATGGTAAGAACCCTTCGTCATCAGCCCGCGGTCTGATGCAGATCATGCTGGAGGAAAGGCGGGAGGAAAGGGGAGGAAAGGGGGGGAGGAAAGGGGACGCATCCCTTTTCCGAGTATGCTTTTTTGGGCCACGGTCTGGAGCGCATCAGCGGCGTTAAGCCGCCTTCACCTCCGACGCCACCCCCGCCCCCACCTCTACTCCGTCCCGCCGCTCACCGTTCGCTGAGACCCTCTACAACCGATTCCACATTCCACACGCTCCCTATATGGATGATGTGGATGTGGGAAAACTGAACCTTGGAACCCCGCAACCTCGCAACCTTCCCAACCTCGTAGAATCTCATAAACTTCCCCTCTTATCAGCGGCTGCAAAAAACTTCGGAAAAAACTTCCACCGCCCTGGAACAAAACTCCCTCCCCCGTC
>JAUSGG010000055.1 GCA_030649165.1 Armatimonadota bacterium | reverse complement strand
CCGACAAGCGGGCGGTCACAGGCGATGAGGTTCGTTCCCGCGTCCGCGATTGGACTACAAAGTAGATTTCAAGGATCCGTTTTTGGAGGATTTGGAGCGGATCGTCCGGGAAATCGCCGCGGTCAATGCCGAGGCGGCACGCAGATTGGGTGACACGATTGTGACGGCTGGTGAAGCTCTGGCGTTCTTCCCCGAACGGCACCCACGAGTCCGTCAACGACCGAACTTACGCCGGTACATCGTAGCAAGACACTACAAGGTTTTCTATCGGATACAGCACGCTATGAAGACCGTTGAAATCCTGAGATGTTGGGACGGCCGACGAGGGGCTGAGCCGGAAATCGAGTAACTGTTGGGTGATGGGCTCCCAAGGAGCAGGGAGCAGCTGCAATCCCCCAAGCCATTCTACAGAAGATAACGGAGGAAACGGAGAAACACGCCGACGACCACCCATCCGACCTTCCGAGCATGCGTCTGCCGTCTGTCCTCTGCCCTCCGCCGTCTGCCGTCAGAATCGGGCCACCGACTACCGACTACCGCTTCACCGCGTCCGACCTCCGACCATCCGACCCTCTGGCCCTCCGACCATCTGGTTTGCTCCGTCGTCTGTCGTCTGTCGTCCGACCATCTGACCATCTGCTTGGTGGTCCGTGGTCAGTTGCCCGTGGTCTCCGGCGGATAGACCGAATGAAAGATTATCAACCTGACCCCGTCCGCCGGGCCCTGTGTTTCTTCTTTTTGCGTTTCAGCTTTTTGCCGTTTGGTTCGCCGACCCTCTGGCCATCTGCTTGGTGGTCTCTGGTCCCTTGTCCTTGAGACGGTGAAGCGGTGAGTCGGTTGTCGGTGGTCGGTGAAACGGCAGTTATTGGATATTGGGGGCAGAGCGGTGAAACGGTGACGTTCAAACTCGAAACTCGAAACGCGAAACCCAGAACGGACGCCGTAGGCGTGCCCCTTGACCTGAATTAGGTCACGAATAAGACTGATGTCATGGATATGCTCACCGTTTCAAAGGCGAAGGCCGGATTTAGTCGGGTGACACGTCGGGTTATCAAGACGCGCCAGCCGGTTGTGGTTCGAACTCCCGCCGGGCTTGTGCAAATCGCACCTTATGATCTGCCGGAAGAGGTGCCACCAGCGCCTCCGGGTGCCTTGGGGAAGTACACCGAGGCTCAATATCGTTTCGCCAACACCTTCGGTGAATCGCTGTGAGGCTGCGCCGCTGGGACATCGTGTTCGTGCGGACGGACGAGAAGGACACGACCGGACACCCCGGAATCGTGCTTTCACATGAGGACATGTTGAATGATCCGAGGCATCAGCGATTCAACGTGCTGATGGGTTCGAAGAAATCGCCGGCCGGATCAGCTGAGCCGCGCCATGTTCTGCTCGATGGCGCGGACGGGCTCGAATTCATGACTCTGGTCGACTGCGGCCTCGTCGTCGTGGGGCGCAAGACATCGGTGCTGCGTATGGGCGGAGTGGTCAGTTGGGAGCGCCGAAAGGAGATTCAGCGCAAGGTGCGCGCCTATCTTGGGCTCGGATGATGTCCGTCCCGTGGTCCGTCGTCTGTCGTCTGTCGTCCCTGGTCTCTGGTCCTTTGCCTGCCCTGAGCCTGTCGAACGGGTCGCTGGTCCAGCGCGCAGCGCGCCAGCGCGAGCGCTATGAGCCCGACCTTGAACTGCGAAAACTCATCTCGCATTTCATAGAGGAACGGCTGGAGAAGCAGTTGACCGCGGGGAAGGGAAGACTCGAGGCAATCAAGACCGCCATCCCCGCTGGCGGTAATGGACCCAGGAGGGAATTACGGGCTCGGGTTCAGGCATTGCAGGCGTGGAATGACAAGAGTCGAGCCGTCCTGCCCGTAATCAGGGCATTTTTGAAGCTGACTTAGGGTTGGAGCGCGGCCATTGCCGCAGCTTGGGAGAGTTCGACAGACATCCAAAGCCCGCTTGCTCCGAAAGGAAGCGACGGGGCGAAGCCTTGCTTACGCTCGAAGGCCGATTGGGGCGCGTGTAAGCAGGAGCCCGACCGGCGGGTGGCTGCTGAACACGAGAGTTGAAACGCGCCGTGCTGCGGCTATCGTACTTCACCATGAGCTTGACCGAAATCCTTGACGAGCTTCCGCGGCTTACGCCCCAGGAGCGGCGCTTGCTGTGTCGCCGTGCGCTCGCTATCGACGAGGCCGGGGAGGTCGCCGCCGTCGAACACGCCGCGGCGGAAGGCTTTGCCCTCCTCGACCGGATGGAAGCGGAGGATGCCGCGCGTGGCCACGGCGGGTGACGTCTGGATAATTGACCTCGGCATGGTCGCAAAAGTGCGGCCCTGTCTATTGCTCACAAATTATCCTGCCGACGACGAGCTGGCGCTCGTCACCGTTCTGCCGCACACGACGGCGCTGCGCGGCAACCGTTGGGAGTTGTCGATTCCGAAGCCTTTCCTCAAGCCCGGCGCGTTCCACTTGCAACAGGTGCAGTCCGTGTCGGTAGCGCGGCTCGAACGTCGCCTTGGTACACTGTCGCCTGATGAGTGGAACTGTGTCCAAGCCCGGCTCGCGGACTACTTCGACTTATAATCCTCTCCGTTGCCTGCTT
>JAUSGG010000054.1 GCA_030649165.1 Armatimonadota bacterium | reverse complement strand
GGGGACGCGGACTTGTTGTTTTCGTGCCGGAAAAGCATAACTCCGCGTTCCCGAGTAGCCGCTCCGGCGGCGTATCGAGGGACGGTAAAGCCTATGGCAGACTGCAGTGTCTTCAGACGTTTCGTGAATAATGCGGGTTAGGGTGAGGGTGATACAATTCTACCCATTCCCGAACTCTTGCCTTCCGTTTGACAGCCCAATCCCAGTCCACTATACTGGCTATCGAGGCGCTTTGGACGGAGTGACGGCAAATGACCGACGGCACAAACCATCTGGAACAGGGATTGGCCGCTTTCAAAGCGGGGGACTTTCAGGGCGCAATCGACGAACTTGAGGTAGCGACCCGGGAGGAGCAGGACAACTATCGCGCGTTCAACTATCTCGGCGCGGCCTACGCCGGCAAGGGCAAGTATAACGCCGCCATTGGCGCGTTCAAGAGCGCCGAGCAGATCAACCCGAACGTAGCGAGCATACACTACAATCTGGGGCAAGCCTACGAGGCCGCGGGCGTCCCGGCGGAAGCGCAATACGAGTACGAGTTCGCCCTCCGGCTGGACGCCGGCTACACGAGGGCCGAGGGAGCCCTTGCGGCGCTAAAAACCCGCTACCACCACCACACGGAACAACCGGAGCCAGGCTCGGTGTGACCTCAAATGAGGCGAGGGTTCTCTCATCCCTACCTCGAAAATGGACACCTCCCGATCCTTCGGTAGCAGAGCGCAGCGACGCTGCCGAAGGAAGCGACCACCCCGTTGTTTCGGGATTTGAGGGTTCTATCGTGCGGGAACGGCCTCATACAACCAGGCTGTCGAATCTCGTCGAAGTCAGTTCCCGCAGCGCGCCGCAACCAGTTCCTATCCTGCGGGAACAGCCTCATACAACCAGGCTGTCGAATCTCATCGAAGTCAGTTCCCGCAGCGCGCCGCAACCAGTTCCGATCCTTCGGTAGCAGAGCGCAGCGACGCTGCCGAAGGAAGCGACCACCCCGTTGTTTCGGGATTTGAGGGTTGGGCTTCACACTCGTACGGTTACAGCACAACCTCGCATTCCAACCTGGAAATCCCGAAACCGGGCTCTTGCGCAAGTACGACGTTCCTATCGTGCGGGAACAGCCTCATACAACCAGGCTGTCGAATCTCATCGAAGTCAGTTCCCGCGGTATGCGCCCCGGTCCCGTTGCTTCGGGACGGTAACAGTTCAGGGTCCAGGAGTATGCACCTCCTTGCATCCCAGCCGGCGAGAAAAGACGAGCGTAATCCCCTCTCCCTTGAGGAAGAGGGTTAGGGTGAGGGTGAAAGCTCTCTGCATTCGTGAACTCTTGCTTCGGGACACCCTAGTCCCGAAACCGGCCGCCTCCGGTTCCCTCAACCCTCAACCGGATCCTAGCTCATCCGCCCAATAATCGACTCCGCAAGCTCGTACAGCGCGTCCCGTGCCGGAGACGACGGCACGTCCTCCAGACACCGGTGCGCCTTGTCCACGTAGCCCGCTGCCGCCTCCCTTGCCATATCTACTGCCCCGCAGCGCAGAGCGGCTTCGCAGATGGCGGTAATCTCCTTCTCGCCGATATTCTGTTGTTCCGCCATCTTGCACAGCGCCTGGCCGTCGGGCTCGACGGAGTTCTGAAGCGCAAGCAGCACGGGAAGCGTGATCTTCCCGTCACGAAGGTCGCTGCCCACGGGCTTGCCTGTCTTGGCGGGGTCGCCGGTTATATCGAGAATGTCATCCGTGATCTGAAATGCTATTCCCAGGTTGAGTCCGTACTCCGAGAGCGCCTTCACGAGGCTCTCGTCACCGCCGGCGACGATCGCTCCGCACTGGCAGCAGACATCCAGGAACCTGGCGGTTTTGTCGCGTATGATACGCCAGTAGTACTCTTCCCAGCTCTTGACGCAGCCGCTGATGATGAGCTGCAGGGCTTCGCCCTCGCTCATCGCCAGAGTGAGATCGGCGATCAGCCTGAGAGCCCGCAGATCGCCGTCCTTGGTAAGCAGCCAGAATGCGCGAGACAGAACGTAGTCGCCGGACAGCACCGTCAGCTTGTTGCCCCAGAAGGCGTTGGCCGTCGCCCTGCCCCTTCGCGAATCGGTCCGGTCGATCACGTCGTCGTGCATGAGTGTGGCCATGTGAATCAGCTCGGTGGCCGCGGCGATGATCACCACACGGTCCGGATCGTACGGCGCGCAGCACGCCTTGGCGGCCAGGGTGACCAGCGCGGGCCGCAGCCGTTTCCCGCCGGCCGTAAGCAAATGATCGGATATCCTGGTGATCGCCGGCACGGACGAGCCGATCACCTTCCCCAGCGCGACCTCGATATCCCCGAGTTCCTGCCGCACGCACGCCGCCCAGTCCGGCGGCCTTCCTTCTCCGACTCTCTCTTGCCCCGCCATGTGCGCCGTCATAGTTTAACCCCCACGTGCGCGCAGACCACACCCATCGTCAGGGCGTGGACCCGCACATCCGTCAATCCCGCGTCCAACATAATCTGAGATAACTCCTGTCGAGAGTAAAAACGTTTCACCGACTCCGGGAGGTAAGTGTACGCCTCCCGTTTTCCGCCGAATATCCCGGCGATTCCCGGCAGTAGACCGTTGAAGTACACTGCCCACAGCGGCCTGAACAATCGCGACGTCGGCCTGATGATTTCCAGAGAGATCACCCTCCCGCCGCGCTTGACCACCCGCGTCATCTCTTCGATGGTCCTCTGCACGTTTGCCACGTTCCGCAGCGCGAAACCTATTACCGCGCAATCGAACGTCTCCGCCCGAAACGGCAGATCGGCCGCGTTCCCAACCGTCCAGCGCACGTTCGCGGCGCCGCGCCGCGCGGCCTTGCGGCGGCCTATTTCGATCATCGGCGGGCAGAGGTCCAACGCGACCACCTCGCCCGACCCGCCGACAGCGCCCGCCAGCTCGAAACTGAAGTCGCCGGTGCCGGCGGCCACGTCCAGGGCCATATTTCCGGGCGCCAATCCCGCGGCCTTCACGGCAAATCTCCGCCACGACTTGTGACGGTTGAAGCTGATGACGGAGTTGAGAAGGTCATACCTGGCCGCAATCGAGGCGAAAAGTCTCTCGACGTACTGCTCCTTCGCCCGTTCCGACCGAGGTCTCTCCTTTCTCTCAGCCATCAACACCTCCGGCCCGCCCGCCAAGACCGCCTTTCGATTATAACGAGGAACGGGGAGTCGAGTCAACGTAACGAATCACTTCGAAAGAGTTCAGGAATGGTGATTGCCTACCGGCGACGTCATTCCGAGGAACGAGGAATCTGCTTTTTCCGGAGGCACTGTGCGAGAGAAGCAGATCCCGTTGTTTCGGGATTTGAGGGTTGGGCGGCATACGTATGCTATAGCCCGGATTATTCATGAATGATACGTTGTACCGCCCCTCGATACGGTCCCGGAGGACCTACTCGGGGACGCGGACTTGTTGTTTTCGTGCCGGAAAAGC
>JAUSGG010000145.1 GCA_030649165.1 Armatimonadota bacterium | reverse complement strand
CCGCCCAAGGGGGAGAGGGGGTAGGTGGCGCATGCTCCATTGCCTGGATTGCGTTCCCGCAAAACTGAACTGTTTCAACTGACAACCGCGTATGTAACAGTTCAGAAATGGAGAGAACTTTCACCCTCACCCCGTTCGCTGCGCTCAGGGCAGGCTCTAACCCTCTCCCTCAAGGGAGAGGGGATTACGCTCGTCGTCTCCCGAAAGCGAGCAGCGAAGAGATACTTACTCGCCAAGCCTGAACTGTTACCCGCGTATTGACTCCGCTGTGCGCTCGCCTTATTCTAGTTACAGTTCAACCACGGAAAGGAACCGGCTAATGACACGTAAGGCGACCCTCACGCTCGCGCTGTCTATTCTTCTGACAGTCGCTTTCGCCGCCGCCGTCGCGGGCAAAGGCGCCGCGATCCCCAAATACGGCCAGTATGAGGTTGCGTTGGCAACGCAAAAGGCTTACACAAATCCTTACCTGGAAGTAACGCTTTCAGCGACGTTCAAAGGCCCAACCCAGTCCATAACCGTGAACGGATTCTGGGATGGCGGCAAGGCATACAAAATCCGCATGACACCGACGGAGCCTGGGAACTGGACGTGGACTCTCACTTCGAACGACCGCGAACTGAACGGTAGGACCGGGAGCTTCGTCTGCAAGGATTCGCCGAGCAAGGGATACGTCAGGGTCTCGGCCGCCCATCCCTATTCGTTTGAATGGACCGACGGAACGCCGTTTTTCCTGCTGGGGGACACGATGTGGCACATGTGGTATGGCGTGTCGATGTCCGACGGTTCTTTCCAGAAGATCATAGACGCGAGAGCGGCCCAGCATTTCAACTACGTGCAGGGAGTTGTGCACGACGTGCGCAGGGACAAGGTCCGTTCCGCTTATCGAGTCCTTGAGTCCAACGGAAAGCACGACTGCGATACGCTCAACCCCGAGTATTTCCAATGGCTCGACAAGAAAGTCGACTATATGAACTCGAAAGGTATGGTCGCCGGCCTGCTTTTCGCGTGGGGAAACGAAGGCTACCAATCATACAAGTCGGCCGAGCAATACCAGAGGTACATCAAGTATCTGGTTGCCAGGTACGCCTCAAAGAACGTCTTCTGGATAATCGCGGGCGAATACGAAGAAGCGGGTGAGCCGAACGAGAAGTGGATTTCTTACATGGATACCGTCAGAGACAACGACCCTTACGGGCATCCGCAGACCGTGCACACGATCAACACTACGGATCGGTTCGGCAATGCGCCTTCTCATACCGTCATCGGTCACCAGCGCAAGGGAACGCCGGAGTACCTGCGCAGTCTGGTGGAGAAGTCGCGGGCGTTCGGGAAGCCCGTGATCAACCTGGAGTACGGCTACGAGTCGACGACCAACGCCCACCGTGCCTGCCAGGACGCCGACCAGGTGCGGATGGACCATTACGCTCTCACGCTGGCGGGCGGCTACGGCGTCTACGGAAACGCAGTCCCCGGTTTCATGACTTTCCACAAGAATGATTCGTTCAACGTCAACGCGACGAACAGCCTCGGCGCGAGGCAAATGGCCATGATGTACGAGTTCTTCACGAAGACGAAGTTCTGGGAGCTTGTGCCCTCGCAGCAGTTGGTGAACACCGGGATTTGCGCCTGCGTCCCGAACGAGGAGTACATCGCGCAGATATTCCAGGCGGGAAGCGTAACGGTGGACTTGTCGGCGGCGAGCGGGACCTTCTACGTGGACTGGTTCGACCCGAAAACCGGGCGCCGAATCCCCGCGGAATCGACCACCGGCGGCGCGGCGCGAACCTTCACGTCTCCAGCCACCCCGCCGGCGCAATTCGTGACCGACTGGATTCTGCACGTACACCGGGAAAAGCTGGCGCCGGAGGGGGCGAAGGAAAGGATGTTAGGAGATTAGAAACTCCCTCCCCTCTTAGGGGAGGGTTGGGGAGAGGTTAGGGGAGAGGTTCGCTGACTTCGGGACACCTCTACAACTCCACCCCGTTGATTATCAGTTTGAACTTGCAGCCGAAGAAGTCAGCCGCTCTGCGGCTCATCAGCATGCGCAGCAGGAATATCTCGAAATACTCCATAACGCTCGCCGACTGGGTGTCGGTGGTAAGCTCCAGGTTGATCGATTTCTGCTCGGTATCCATGCGAAGCTGCGAATGCGTTACCGCGTGGTTGACGCGGTCGTGTATGTCGAAGGCGAGCGGATTCGGGTTCTGAACGCGCGAGCGGTGCACGTCGGCCTTGTCGGCCAGGATCAGGGCGGCCCCAATGCTGCTTATCGGACAGCCCAGTTCCTCTTCGTGGTTGCCGATGGCGCCCATTATCGTGGCGATCTCCGCCGGGTCCATTCCCATTTCCTTCAATATGTCGTAGGCCAGCATCGCGCTCAGCTCACCATGGTCCTTGCGGTTGATCACGTTGCCGATATCGTGCAGGTAGCCGGAGATCGCCGCCAACTCCGCAAGCCGGGGATCCAGTCCAAGGCTGACCGGGATATACCTGGCCATACCCGCCACTATCCCCGCGTGCCTGAAGCCGTGCTCCGTATAACCGAGCGCGTTCATCTGCTCATTTGCCTTTTCGAGATATATCTTTACCTTATCGTTCTTGCGGACCTGATCCAGCTTGATCAGTTGCTTTTCCATTGGGACATACTCTTTCTTTGCCATCTGATTTTGTGCTTCTATGTTAGCACAATCCGGGCAAGGAGTCGAAGGAGTCGAAGGAGTCGAACGAGTCGGAAGAGTCGAAAGAGTCGAAAGAGTCGGGGAAATAGGACGGATGAGACGGATAGGACGGATAGGACACGTCAACCGACAACCGCGAGAAGTTTGACACTACCCGTGCCGCTACATATACTGATACTAACCTATGCTATCAGACCTCCGTGAACTATACAAATATCGCGACCTGGTCGCGCAACTGGTCATACGGGACCTGAAAGTCCGTTACAAGAACTCGGTCCTCGGCTTCTTCTGGTCTCTCATCAACCCTCTCGTGCAGGTGGCGATAATCACCATCGTCATCAAGGTTCTGCTGCTGGTGAGGATCCCGAACTACTCGGCGTATCTGCTGGCGGCGTTCCTCCCGTGGATGTTCTTCCAGATGTCCCTGCTGGACGCATCGGACTCGGTGCTCAAACACCACGATTTGCTGAAGAAGGTCTATTTCCCCAGGGAAGCGCTGCCGGTGTCGCTGGTCATCTCGAACCTGATCCACCTGATACTGGCGTTCATAGTGTTCTTTATCTATTTGGTGACGATCCCACGCGCGCCGATCTACTCGACCGCGCTGCTGCTGCCGGTGTTGATGGCTATCCAATTCATCTTCAACCTCGGCGTTGCGTTTTTCATATCGTGTCTGAACGTTTTCTATGAGGACACGAAGTTCATCGTGGCGGTCGGGCTGAACGCGCTGTTCTACGCGAGCCCGGTTATGTACGTCTCCGAGCTTGCGCACAACGCCCTGATGCACTCTCACCGTCTGCCGGCGGCGTTTAAGGAGCCGTTGTGGGTCCTCTACCAGATCAACCCGCTCAACGCTCTGCTGATGGGTTACCGCAAGATTCTGTTGAGCCCGTTTCCCGAATTCACCCTCCGCGGAGCGAAGCTTTCGGATATGCCGATGAACTGGGGCTATCTGGGCATAGCCGCGCTTATCTCTATCCTGCTTGCGATTGTTGGCTATCGGTTTTTCAACAAGCGCAAGTGGGGCTTTGCGGAGATGTTGTGAGATGACGAAAGCGGCAGTCGAATTATCGAGCGTTACGAAGAGTTTCAAGCTCTGCCACGGGCGGAACAACTCGCTCAAGTCGCTGGCGCTCTCCTTTCGCCGCCCGCGATGCGAGGAGCTTGTTGCTCTCGACAACGTTTCGTTCAGCATCGATCCGGGGCAAACGACGGCGGTCATAGGCCGGAACGGCTCCGGCAAGAGCACGCTTCTGCGACTGCTGGGCAATGTGTTCAAGCCCACCCGCGGCAAGATCGTCGTGCGGGGGCGGGTGTCGGCGTTGCTCGAACTCGGCGCGGGGTTACACCCCGACCTGACCGGGCTGGAGAATATCTACCTGAACGGCGCGATTCTTGGACTGAGGACGCGGGAAATCCGCCGCCGCCTGGATGACATTCTGGAGTTCTCGGAGCTTGGCAAGTTCGTCGACACGCCGCTCAGGAGCTACTCGAACGGGATGGTGATGCGCCTGGGCTTTTCGGTGGCGGTCCAGGTTGACCCGGACGTGCTGCTGATAGACGAAGTCATCGCAGTCGGCGACGAGCCGTTTCAGGAGAAGTGTTACGAGAAGATCGGCGAGTTCCAGAAGGCGGGCAAGACGATCATCTTCGTGTCCCACGATTTGCAGGCGGTGCAGAAGGTCGCGTCCAGGGCGATCTGGCTGAGCGGCGGGCGCGTGATGGTCGATGGTATGGTGGAGGACGCCGTGTGGGCGTATATGGCGTCGATACCCAGGGAAGGTTGACGGTTGTTGGTTGATGGTTGACCTCACCCCAGCCCTCTCCTGAAAGGAGAGGGAGTTCCCCCTCCTCTTAGGAGGGGGTTAGGGGGAGGTCGAGTCGTTGGGGGAGGGAAATGGATGGTAGATCAAAAGATGTTGGATATTCTGGCTTGTCCGGCGTGTGATGACCGTCCTCCGGTGAGGCTGGAGGGCGACGAGCTTATCTGCGACAAATGCGGACGGGCCTACCCGATAAGAGACGACATGCCGATCATGCTGATAGATGAAGCGCGGCTTACGAGGGAACAACCGGGAGGAGGCGGATGATCAAAATACTGGTAGTGCACGGTCCGAACCTCAACATGCTGGGCCGCAGAGAGCCGGGGGTGTACGGTGTTGAGACCCTCGATCAGATCAACGTCCGGATCGAGGCGAAGGCGACCGAACTGGAAATGGAGGTCCGGCTGTTTCAGTCCAACATCGAAGGCGAGATAGTCGGCGCCGTCCAATCGGCGGTCGGTTGGGCTCAGGGGATAGTGATCAACCCGGGCGCCTACACGCATTACAGTATCGCTATTCGAGACGCCATCGCGGCGACGGGCCTTCCGGCGGTGGAGGTGCATTTGTCCAACGTCCACGCCAGAGAGAAGTTCCGGCGCCGATCTATGACCGCTCCGGTTGTGACCGGGCAGATAGTCGGCTTCGGCGGGGATGGATACGTGCTGGCGCTCGACGCGCTGAAGAGGATTATAGAGCGTGAGTCGTAAGGGGACAAGGGTTTCGGGAAAGGGGTTTCCCGAAACAACGGAAATGGACCGGGCGGTTGAGGGACGGCTTGCCCGTTTGAGGAGCAAGCTGGCGGAAAAGCGGCTTGACGTGGTACTGGTCACAAATATGGATAACGTCCGCTATCTGACCGGGTTCACCGGATCGACCGCAACGGCCATTGTCAGTAAATCGGACGCCGTTCTTCTCGTGGATTCACGCTACACGCTCCAGGCTTCCGAACAGTGCAGGCGATTTCAGGTAAGGGAATACAAAGACTCCGTCCTGCCCGCCGCGGCCTGCGTGGTCAAAGAGATGAAAACGCGGAGGCTGGCGTTCGAGGCGGACCACATGTCTTACGCCGACCACCGCAAGCTCCGAACTCTGCTGTCGGTCAGGTATTACGGCGCGCTGCGATTCGTAGATGATCTCCGCCTCGTCAAAGACTCGCAGGAGGTCGCGGCGATCAGGCAGGCCGTTGCGATCAGCGACAAGTGCTTCGAGGACGTCATCGGGCGAATCAAACCGGGGATGAGCGAGCGCGAACTGGCGATCGACATGGACTTCTGTATGCGCAGGCACGGAGCGGACAAGCCGGCGTTCGACACCATAGTCGCTGCCGGTCCTCACGCGGCGTTTCCGCACGCGCAGCCGTCGGATAGAATCCTGGAGGCGGGCCAGCTCGTGAAGATGGACTTCGGGGCGGAATACGGGCAGTATCCGTCCGATTTGACGCGCACGGTCTGTCTCGGCAAGGCGGACGCGAAGCAGCGAGAGGTGTACAATACGGTCCTCCAGGCGCAGTTGAAGGCTATTGACGTGGTGCGGCCAGGGGCCGCCGGCAAAGACGTGGACGCAGTGGCCCGCGATCATATAGCGGCCGCCGGTTACGGCGAATACTTCGGACATGGGTTGGGGCACAGCCTCGGCCGCGGCGTGCACGACGGTCCCGGCTTTTCGAGGACCAGCACGATTATTCTGGAGCCTGGGATGGTGATGACCGTGGAGCCGGGGATATATATTCCCGATTGGGGCGGAGTCCGAATAGAGGACGACGTGCTCGTAACCGAGAGCGGGTGTGAGATTCTGACGGGGGCCACAAAGGAACTGCTGGAGCTGTAAGGGCGTAGTGGTTAGTGTCGGAATGGCGCGTTTGGGAACAGCATCTCGTTTTTCGGAAGTGGATTCACTAACCACTCTAGAAGTTGATCTTATGCCGCCGGGCGTAGATGCCGGCGAGGATGCCGATAGCAATGAGGCTGGCGAGCAGGCTGCTGCCGCCATAGCTGAACATGGGCAGAGGCACGCCCGTGACGGGCATTATACCCATAGTCATGCCCGTATTGATGAATATCTGAAATACGAACATTGATAATATGCCGCCGGCGATCAGTCGCCCTACGGGGTCCTCGGCGGTCACCATAATGGCGGCCCCGCGCTGGAGGAGGCAGAGGTAGAGCAGCAGCAGAAACGCTCCGCCGACGAAACCCAGTTCCTCGCCGACCATCGTGAATATGAAGTCGGTGTGCTGTTCCGGTATAAAGCGCAGTTTGTTCTGAGTGCCGCGCAGGTATCCTTTTCCGAGGAACCGGCCCGATCCGATTGCGATCCTGGACTGCCGTATGTGATATCCGCTGGCTTTCGGGTCGGCCTCGGGGTTCACGAACGTGACGAGACGCTTTTTCTGGTAGTCCCTGAGGATTCCGACGTGCCACGCGGCGGTGAACAGCAGAGCGCCGGCCAGGACAAATGCTACGAGGTGGCGGAGTCTGGCGCCCCCGAAGTACAGCATACCGAACCAGATCGCCAGCAGCACGAGCGCGGTGCCAAGGTCGGGCTGTTTGAATATCAGAAGCATCGGAACGGCGATATAGAGAAACGATTTCACGACGATGTGAAACTCGCGAATCTGGTTGCGCCGCGCCACGAGGAACGCCGCCAACGCTATGATGATGGCGATCTTGGCAAGCTCCGAGGGCTGGATGGCGATCGGGCCGACGCCGATCCATCGCTGGGCGCCCTTTGCGGTCCTGCCGATCAGCAGCACCGCCAGCAAGAGGGCCAGATTTGCGCCGTATATCTTCCCGGCGATGCGCGGGTAAGCCTTGTGGTCGATCGAGGAGATTGCGAACAGGGCCGCCACGCCGATGGTAGCCCAGATGATCTGCCTCTTGACGCGATCGGCGCCCTCCGGGCCGCCCTTGCTCGCGCTGTAGATCGCAAGCAGGCTGAACGCGACTATTGCCAGCGCGCAGCCGACGAGAATAAAGTCAAAATGTCTGAGATTCCGGCGGTTCATTATCTTCAGTTAGCCGCTACAACCACGGGCATTGGAATACCTCCTGCCGTCAGGGGTTATGGGAGACAACGTATCTTGAGATCGATCGTCAGAACTGTTTGTCTGATTATACTATACTACGTTTTGGCCCTGCTGGTCGTTTCCGCCGCTCTCGCGGAACCGTTCGATCAATCGGCGGTCACCGCGACCACGCTTGATAACGGGTTGAAGGTCATAACGCTCGAGGACCATTCCGCGGCCCTGGTGGCGTTGGAAGTGTGGGTGAAAGCCGGAACGCTCTATGAGACCAAGAGCAACAACGGCGTATCGCACTTCATCGAACACGTCCTGTTCAAGGGGACGGCCCGACGGGGCGAGGGACAGGCCGATCTGGAGATCGAGTCACTCGGCGCGACCCTGGACGCGGCGACTTCCAAGGACAGCGTCAGGATCGGCACGGTCGTCGCCGGCAAGTATTTCGACACGGCGCTGGACGTCATCACGGACGTCACCATGCGCGCGAAACTCGATCCGAAGCTGGTGGACCGCGAGCGGACCATAATCCTCGATGAGATTGCCCGACGCGACAGCGATCCGCTCCAGACCGTCGCGAGCCTGGTGGCGAAGGCATCGTTCTCGAACCATCCTTATGGCCTGCCCATCGAAGGCAGCGCGGCCAACGTAACGGCAATGACGACGGAGCAGATTCGCGGCTTCTACGACACCTACTTTGTCCCAAACAACATGGCGGTCATTATAGTGGGCGACATCGAAGCGGCCAAAGCGACTGAAGCCGTAAGGCGGGCCTTCGCGGAATTCAAGAAGAAAGACGTTCCGCGGTTGACGACGCCCGTCGAACCCGCGCTGACCGAAGCGCGCAAGGAGACGGCGACACGCGGAACGAAGATCGCGTATTCCGCCCTGAGCTTTCCCGCTCCGGGAATAAAGGACCCCAATGACGTGTACGCGATGGACGTCCTGCTGGAGCGCATGGCCGTGGGTTACAAGAGCTGGATGGACACGACGCTTATGGCAAAACCGGAAGTGCAGGCCATCTCAGGCGATTTCACCACTCACAAGGACCCGGGGAACGTGATGTTCATGGTCGGCGCGGAGACCGGGGCCATCGAGCAAGTGAGGGAAGCCGTCCTGGCCAGGTTAAAGCAGATCAAAGTGGTCCCGATGACGGACGCGGAGGTCGCGGCGGCGAAACGCACGCTGGAGGGCGGCTACGCGTTCAACGCCGAGACGTTTTCCGGGCGCGCTCGACTGCTCGGCTTCTACGAATCGCTTGGAGACTACAAGTTCTCTCTGACGTATATAGAGCATATCCGAAAAGTGACTCCGGAGCAAATCCGCGCGGTGGCGGCGAAGTATATCAACACTGACGCTTATGTGGTCGCGGAGGTGCGGCCATGAAAAGGCTGTATACTCTTCTGATCATTCTCTTCTCAATCGTCGCCGCGAACCCGCTTGTCGCGGCTCCCGCGGCGGCGCCGCCGATCAGCAAGACTGTGCTTTCCAACGGTCTGGTCGCGATAGTGAAGCCCGAGCCTGGAACCGGACTGATCGCGATCGAGGCGTTCGTGAAGGCCGGCGCGCCGCAGGAACGAGACACGCAGGTCGGCATCGGCAATCTGGTCGCGCGGGCTCTGTTGAGCAGCACGAGAAGCCGTTCGCAGGAACGATTGGCCGCCGCATTCGATGAGGTCGGCGGAGCGTTCCAGACGGACTGGTCTCCCGATGTCACGGACGTAAGCGCCATCACAACGAAACAGGGCTTTGACGACGCTATGAACATCATCGCCGACGTGCTGCTGAACGCCGAGTTCGACCCGACGGTCGTGCAGCGGACCCAGCGGGCGGAGCTGGCGGACATCAAGCGGTCGGCGGACGATGTGGCGGGGTCCGCTTATACTCAACTGCTTGAGGCGCTGTACAAGGACAATCCGTATCGAAGACCAAAGTCGGGTTATGCTTCGTCGGTGGGGCGGCTCACTCGCGATGACCTTCTGGCGTTCTACCGGAAGTATTACGTGCCGAGCAACATGGTCATATCGGTTGCCGGCGATGTGACGACGGAGCAGGTTGTGGAAAGGCTGAACAAGGCTTTTGCCGGCTCCGACGCCGGGGGCAGCATTGCACAGCGGCCGTTCGGGGACGAAACGCTGACCCAATCGGTGACAAAGATCGCCGAGAGGAACATCCCCGCCGCGTATATCGTGCTCGGCTTTCTGGCGCCTGGAGTGTCGAATCCGGACTTTCCAGCGCTTGTGGTGGCGAACGCGATTCTGGGCGGAGGGAAGGCTTCGCGACTGTTCACCGGCGTCCGCGAGAAGCGCGGCATCGGGTACGAGATCGGCTCGATCTACCCGATTTTCAAGCTGCAGAGCCACTTAGCCGCGATGCTGGTGACGGACCTGTACAAACCGACGCTGCCGGGATTCCCCAGAGAAATGGCTTTGCAGGATGCGAAGGACGCGATCCTGAAGGAGATTTCCCTGCTGAAGGATCAGCCCGTGTCCGACGAGGAATTGCTGCGCGCGAAGCGATATGTCATCGGAACTTACGCTCTGCGCCACCAGCGTCTCCGCGAGCGCGCATACCACCTGGGGTGGATGGAGGCGATCGGCGTGGGGTATCAGTTCGATCTCAACTACGACAGGATCATCGACAGCGTGACAAAAGCGGATGTGCAGCGAGTGGCGCGCAAGTACCTGAACAATTACGCTATGGTTCTCTCCCTGCCGAAAAGCAGTTTGTAAGATTTATGGGGTTTGTGAGGAGGGCAGAACCCTCAGAACCCTGGAACCTTGGAACCCTGAAACCCTGCAACCCTCACTTGTATCCGCAGAGTTGCTTGTAGATCTGTGTAACGCGGGCGATGTAGGTCCTGGTTTCTCTGTAGGGGGGAACGCCGCCGTATCTGCGGACCGCTCCGGGCCCCGCGTTATAGGAGGCCAGGGCGAGGAACAGGTGGTCCCAGGTCAACTGCGACCATTTCCGTCCTCCGGATAGCTTGTCGAGGTGTCCCCTGATAAGCCGGACGGAGGCCGACAGGTTCTGGTGGGGATCGTACGGATTGCTTACTCCGAGTCCGGCCGCTGTTCCGGGCATCAACTGGCCGAGCCCCATCGCGCCCGATCGAGACGTGGCAGTCAACCGGAAATGCGACTCCGCCAGCACGACAGCCACCACCAGCCTCGGATCAACGTCGTATTTTTCGCTGTACTCCAATATGTAGCACGCTATGGCCTCGGCCTGAGCGGCGGTGAGCTTACGGTTGAAGCTCATAATGGCTTTCTTGTAAGGCTCCAGTATTTGGGTCCATTTGGCGACAAGCACGTCGGGCCGCTGATACCCGCCGCGCGACGTCATGCGGCGGGGCGCGGACGCTCGCTTCTGGAGACGCGCCGACGCTTGCTTCTCGCGCGTCGTAATGACGTAATCCCAAGCGGTGGCGACGAGGACATAGTCGGCTGAAGCGTTCGGCGCTCCCACCTTGACCAGCATGCGCACCGCGCATCCCGGATCGACTTGCGGGTCGGGGTCCGAACTTGCGATGATGTATGACTGGCCCCCCGAGTTGAGGAAAAACGCGGAACTGTCGGACCGCTGGACGATCCCGGAGATGGTTCCCTTCAGCTCAACCGTCTTCCCTCGGGAGGCATCAAGGTTTGTAATAGCTTCGGCCGCCGCTTTTCCCGTGAGGGCCCCGGTCTGCCTGCGCAGGGTGAGGTAGTCGTCCGCCGGCGTCCATACGCTGGCGACAACCACCGAAGGCGCGAGAAAGACCAGAACCAAAACCGTTGACAACGCTATACGCAACAGCGCCGCTCCTTTCCTCTTGAGGTCAGTCCGTTCTACTGTACATTATCGGGAGGCAACCCGCCCCAGCTTGCGTGAGTTTACGGTCGCGGCGTAGCAGCCGGCGGACAAAAGTCGAGGCGCCGCGTTGACCTCCCCCTAACCCCTCCTGGGAGGAGGGGGGACTCCCTCTCCTTTTAGGAGAGGGTTGGGGTGAGGTCTTGCTTGGTGATCGACCTTATTCGATTCCTGCCGGCCCCTTGTGGGCGTTCGAACGGGCGGAAGGCCCCAGGCTACGAATTCCCGCAATAGGGTACCAGGCTCGCTCAGCCACGCGCAAAAATGGCGGAGAGACCGGGATTCGAACCCGGGGTGGGGTTTAATGGCCCCACAATCGCTTAGCAGGCGACCGCTTTCGACCACTCAGCCATCTCTCCGCGCCTAGATATCTTACCATACCAAACAGCCCGACGCAACATTCATAAGTTCATACGAGGTTTGTAGGTTTGTAAGTTCTTAGGGGATCGACCCCGGCGTGAGATGGTAACTATAGCCCTATAACCCTATAACCCCTGCTGTTTAGTTTGACGACCGGGTGTTTCCTATTGTTTCCCTGCCGGCCGGGACCGGGGATCACAGCGGTTTTGCCCCGTCAAGTCTGAAATGAGGTGTGCCGCCGGTCGCCGCTTCCTCGAGTTCGAGCGGCTCGACTCCGAGCGCGACCGCCATAGCGTAAGCTAAGTAGCCGGCGCAGGCCGCATAACCGCGGCCGGATACGGCCTCGCCGGTCTCCGCGTCGGCGATTTCGCAGCATAAGCCGTGGTCCAGCGGCGCGCGGCGAAGGAACTCGAGGGCGTCCCGCGTGGAGCCCATGAGAAGCTCATTTGCTATCGAGAACAGCGACACGCGCTTTCTGCCCCCGTGAGGCGCATTGGCAGGATTCTCCTCGGACCGGATCCAGCGGACCGTGTTCTGATACTGATCGAGGTCCGGGCTGCAGAACTCTATGTGTGGAAGGAGTTGGAGGCTGCCCTGGGGATTGTCGAGCAGCCTGTGGTTCCCCTTCAGATCGACCGACCAGGCAAACATCTGGCCGAATGGGCCTTTTACAAGGGCATGCTCCATCACGGCTTGCTTCACTCTCTTCGCTTGCTCGATCGTATCGTCTTTGCGGTCCAAATCGCCGATCCGGTCATAGATTCTGCCCAGGTCTCTGAGCATACGCCATACCATCGCGTTATCGAACGTTACGTAGGGGTACACGGCAACGTCGTCGGACGGCAGCAGCGTGGTTTCGTACAACGAAACCGTGGGATGCTTCTTGCGCGACAATATGTCCTGGATGTGGTTTATTCCCGCCTGCACCCGGCGATCGAAAAGCATCGACAGATCGTTGGTCTCATGGACGTAGCGCCAAAGCGCGTGGACCGGGGCGCACAGTTCGTCGAGCTCGAACCCCGGTTCGAGGACTATCCCATCGATGAACCTGCTGTGGATTCCGACATTTCTGATCTGTACGGTGAAGGCGTGCTCCAACATTCTCCTGGCCTGTCTCGGTTCCACGCGCAGGACGGCAGGCAGGCTCCACAGCATCGCGTCGCGGTCGCAATAGGCAGCGGTGAGCGGGTAGCGAGAGCTTCTGGAGGTCACCAGAGACAGCTCCTCGGTGTCGAGAGTCACTCCCTGGCCGAAGAAGTAGTTGTAGAACAGGTTCCTGTTCATGACCGCTTCGAGTTCCCGGTCCTTCACGCGAAGAGATCGCCGCCGGAGCCATGCCAGAGTCGTCCTGAGCAGCTCCTCACAGCCGCGCCTGGACAGGTCGGCGGCTGAAGAGACGGCGGATATTTCCTCCAGCCCTACACCGACGTACATCGCCGTCGAAACCCGGTCGTTGGGTCCAACCGTGAACTCGCGGGCCAGCAAGCAGCCTGCCTTCATTCCCGGTCGAGCGAGCAGCCCGTCTTCCGATACGCTTTCCGAAGCATCTACTTCTCCCGCAAAAACCCGAACTTCCATCAGGTCCGACGGTTGGAACGCCACGGCGAAGTGCGGGGCGACCGATTGGAATTCCACGTACGGAATCCCGAGCCACTGGTTTATGGCGACTCGCCGGACTCCCGTCATTGCTTTGCTGGTATACGTTGCGTGGAAGGTAGTGTCCCACACGCTGCGCCAACCGGCCCGGATGGGCAGTTCGCGGTCCGTTTTCGATTCGATTTCCAGCGTGTAGACGAAACCGCGAGACTGAAGAGGAGCGAAAACGCAGCCTCGGATCACATAATCGGGATGAGTCAGCTCGAAAGCGGGGACCCAATTCTCATCCAGACGCCACTCCGCCTTCCGCCAGTCGGGGGCCGCGCCTTCTATCGTCACATCCGGCTGCAGAAACGGGGCGTCCGCGCTGCCGCCGAGTTCCACGGTCGCTCGCAGGCCGCGGTGAAGGAAGCTTATCGTCTCTACTCCGCAGCGAGCGGCCGAAATATCGGGAATCGCGATCAGTTCGTTGCCCGTGGAGAACCTTGTGTCGTTGGACGCTGACATATCTTGGGCGGCCTCCGCGCTACATTCGCCGCAGCGCAAGGCCGCTGATCAGCTTGGGGTAGAAGTAAGTGGCTTTCTGCGGCATTTTCTCGCCGGCCCTCGCCACCTCCAGCACCGTCTCGACCTTTATCGGATTCAGGAAAAACACCATCTGAAACTCTCCGGCCATCGTCCTTGCCGCGGCCTCGCGTTCGTCTCTGGTGTAAACGACGTTCGTCTGATTCTTGAGTTTGGCTTCGTCGATTCCCAGCGCATCTTCCAGAATGAGCTTGTGAAGGATGGCAAGGTCGAGTTCGCTCAACGCCCTGGGCTTGCCGATGAGGGGCTGCGTATCGACTTTAGGCGTCAGGAGATAAGCCCCGGCTTTCGTCAGCAGGCCGATGGCTTTGCCGTCACGCGCGGCCATAGCCTCCGTCAGGTTGTCGGAGCCGGCGGGCTCGACGTGGAAACGGTCGGAGAGCCTGGCGGGAAGACCCGACGCAAGGCCGTCCGGCAGGTTGCGGACCATCCGGTGTGTGGGGAATATGGTCATGTCTTTCCCGTACACGTTGACTATTGTCATGAGCACGTAGTCGTAGGGCTGTCCGCCGTCCGCCGACCCATCGAGGGCCCTGGCCTCGTTACGGTACGCCAGGCTGGTCTCGTATCTGTGATGGCCATCCGCAATGACTATCTCACGGTCCGCCAGAAATGCCGCAGTCTGGCGGATGAGTTCCGCGTCATCCACGATCCACAACCTGTGCCGAACGGCATCCTTGTCGCAGGCTTCCGCAACGGGAGGGGTCGAGGCGCGTTCATCCAGAATCGGTGTCAGAACGTGCTCAGGGTCGCGATATAGACCATAGATCGAGTCGAAGTTCGCCCGGGCGGCGCGCATCAGACGTATCAGCTCCGACTTCGGTTTCGCGAGGGTGTTCTCGTGAGGGAGGACGACCCTCTTGTCGTAGTCTTCGATTTTCACAAGAACCGTGAGGCCGCGGATGACGAAAGTCCGGCCCTTTTTCGAGTATTCCTGCTCGTAAACGTATATGGCCGGCGCCGGGTCTTCCTTCAGGATTCCGCGGCCGATCCAGTCGTCCATGTACCTTTTGGCCCGGGTAAACCTGTTCTCCCGATCGTCATCGTCCGGAAGGTCCTCACCAAGGACCAGCCGCACGAAATTGCACGGGTGCTTCCGGTGATAGTAAGCGCGGTCGGCCGGAGATATCACATCGTACGGCGGGCTGACAACGTCCGAGAGATTGCCCACCAACGATGGATCGTATCTCACTCCACGAAAAGGCCGAATGATCGCCAAAACTGTCTCCTGTTCTGCCGAGAGATTCGCTGAATGGCCCATTATAGCATGAAGGGCCAACCATCAACCAGCAGTCGGAAGAGTCGAAGGAGTCGAGGGTAAACTCCCTCTCCCTGGAAGGGAGAGGGCTGGGGTGAGGGTTGAACCGGACTCCAACTTCTAACCTCTAACTTCCAATCTCCAAATCGGGAGAGGGCTGGGGTGAGGGTTGAACCTATCATTCAGCACACTCGGTTAACCGCCAACCATCAACTACAAACCGCGAAGCCCCCTTTGACCTGCACAGACTCCGGTGGTAGACTGCTGACAGCGCAAAATTATGGAGTTCAGAAACACTACCGATGACATTCAGCAGGAATCGCCCACCTTCGCGCCGCCTCGTGCTGCTGTTACTGCCGGCGCTCGCCGCGGCCGCCGCGACATACTTCTTCGCAGCCCCGGAGCGTGATTATACAAGCGTCCTGATATCGGGGCGCCGGATTCACGTCGTGACTATCGACCCGCGGCGATCGCGGGTTGATATCCTGCCGGTCCTCGTCCCGCGCAAGACGTTCGAGCAGGTGGTCGATGAGTATAAGCCCCGCGCCGCGATCAACGGCACTTACTTCGACAAGGCTTACATGCCAATCGGCGACATCGTAGCGCAAGGAAAGGTCTTGGTGAAGGGATACCAGCGTTCAGCCATCGCGGCGGACGGTTCCGGACGGTTGCGGTTCAGGCGGCGGATGGGGCGGAGTCCGTTTCGGTGGTCGGGGTTCTCAACCGGGCTCGCCGCCGGGCCGATGCTCGTGCGCGGGGGCAGACCGTCCGCGCGTCCCGGACCAGGGGGGTTCGGGTCGTTCAGCCGCGCCTTGCGCGCGCCCCGTTCGGCGGTCGGTCTAACTGCCGATGAGAAGCTCCTCCTCGTGGTTGCCCCGCGGCGAGTGACGCTGGACGAGATGGCCCACATCATGCTCAAACTCGGCGCGGCGGACGCGATGAACCTCGATGGCGGAGGGTCGTGCGCGCTGTACGGGGATGGCGTCGTGGTGGTGAAGCCTTACTCGCGGATGTCGAGCGTTCTGCTTGTCAAGGACGATCGGTAGACACAAAGGGAATCGGCCGGCGCCCAGCAAGCCCGGCCGATTCAGCCTCTTCGATGAAACCCCACAGATATGATTGCGAGAGGCATTGTGGGGATGAAGACCGTAGCAGGCAAGCGAACCTGTCTAATTGCATCATGCGCGAGACATGGGGGATTGTCAATGGGAGATGTAACAGTTCAGGAATGGTGAGCGCCTGCCGGGCAACGTCATTCCGAGGAACGAGGAATCTGCTTTTTCCGGCCGCTTTACAGAAGCAAATTCCTCGACTACGCCAGCGCTCCGCTCCTAATGAAACGCCGGATGCGCCGCGTTTCATGAAGAGGCTAATCCTGGGATTTGAGATTTCAGATTTCAGATTGCGAACGTAGTTGCGGTCAGCTCTGCTTTTCGATCTCTTTTCGATAATATTCAAGCGCCGGCTCAAGAAGCTTATGGAGCTCCGCCGCGAGGCTGCTGTTTCCGTCCATGATGTTACTCTTCTCAAGGGGATCGGATTCCAGGTCGTAAAGCTCCCTCGTTCCCGTCATCTGGTTGAAAATGTATTTGTGCTTGAGCGTCCTCACGGACAGAATGGGGGTGAGGTTGTGGGCCGATCTTGAGAGCGTGTAGTCTTTGATTTTGTCGGCCTCGCCGGTCAGGAGAGGCAGGAAGCTCTTGCCGTCCACCGTGCCGTTCGGGAGTTCGACTCCGATCATCTCGGCGACGGTGGGATATATGTCTATCAACTCAACGAGAGCGTCTATGTCTTTGCATTCGAAGTCCATTCCTTTCGGGCGTTTGAGGATGAGCGGGACGTGGATCATCTCATCGTACAGCGTGGTGTTGTGCAGCGTGAAGCCGTGCTCCATAAAGGCCTCGCCGTGGTCTGAGAGCGCTATGAACAAAGCGTCGTCCCACACGCCGAGGTCTTTGAGCTTCCGGATAACCAGCCCCACGTTGTAATCGGCGTAGAACATGTTCTCATCATAGAGGTCGCGCACGTAGTCCACGTCCTGTTGGGTGAACGGAGCCTTACCCTGCTCCCACGCCTCCAGCGCGTCCGCGGAAGTGTTGGGGATCCAGTGCGCGGGGTTTGCCCATCTATACCGGAAGCTCATGGGCGCTTCATAGTCGCCGTGCGGCGGCTGGAAGTGGACGTAGGCAAATACGGATTGCCCGGCTGCCTGCTCCATCCAGGCGTTGAACCGTTCGTGGCAGCGCTGCTCGCATTCGTACATCTCGTCAGTCCCGCGCTGACGACTCCCCTTGAGGCCCTCCTTCATATCATCGAAATGGTCGAAACCCACGTGAAACCCCATGTACGAATTGGCGTACGTGTTGGCGGAGAACCCGCCCGCGACGTATCCTGCTCTGCGCATCGTTTCGGCAAAAGTGAGGTCATCGTCTTTCAGCCGCCGTTCCAGGTAATACGCCCCGTGGCCTTCGGCGTACCTGCCTGTGTGAAAGGAGCCGCATCCGACCATCGTGAAATCTCCCGGGGTGAAACACCGGCGGAAGATGATGCCGTCCGCGGCGAGCGCATCGATGTTGGGGGTCGTCTTCCTATGATAGCCGTAGCAGCTCATGTGCCCGGCGCCGGCCGCATCGATCAGACAGACTATCACATGCTTCGGTTTCACAGCGTGTCCCCTTCCTTGTTCTATTACAACCTTAGCGGATCACCCAGGCATTACCTGCTGAGGACTTGAGCCCTCTAATCCTCATAACCCTTCCCCATGTAGCAGTTCAGTCTTCCGGGAATTGTCATTTCGAGCAACCGACCCCGCAAGCCGGGTTATTTCGGAAAGAAACCACCCCGGTGTTTCGGGATTTGAGGGTTGGGCTTCACACTCGTGCGGTTATAGCACAACCTCGCATCCCAACCCGGAAATCCCGAAACAGGGCGCTTTCTTAGGAGCGGAGCGCTAGCGGAGTCGAGAAACCCGCTTTTGCTGTGGTGAGTTCCGGAAAAAGCAGATTCCTCGTCGTTCCTCCTCGGAATGACGTCCTCCGGGGCTTCTTTTGGTATACGTTCGGAATGACATTCCCGTAGAACTGAACTCTCACTTCCCCATTGCCGCGCTGGAAGGAACAAGCGCGTCTGATGTATAATAATTACAGAGTTGCGGTCGCGGCGTCACGGCGGGGCCGCAATTTCTTATGCCGGGCCGTTCCGCGCCCGCGCCGCTTTACAGGAGGTTCGGATGGACTACTTCTTCACGGAAGAGCAGCAGTTCATGAGAGACGTTGCGAAGGAGATCGCCGACAAGCGTATTCGCCCCGTTCGGGCCGAGTACGACGAGTCGGGCGAGTTCCCCTGGCCGATCGTCGAGGCCATCGCCGAAGCCGATCTGTTCCGAGTATTCATAGACGAGGAATACGACGGTATGGCCGGCGGAACGGGCGTCATGAACATGTGCATCGTGACGGAGGAGTTATCCAAAGCCTGCGGCGGCATTTCGCTTGCTTTTGCGGCGACCGGCCTGGGAGCGTTTCCCATAATCATCTCCGGAAGTGAAGAGCAGAAGAAGAAGTGGCTGACGCAGGTCGCCTCCGGCAAGAAGCTCGCCGCGTTTGCCCTTACCGAGGCCAACGCAGGCTCCGACGCCGCCGGAATGCAGACCAAGGCCCTCCTCGACGGCGACGAATACATCCTCAACGGCACGAAACAGTGGATCACGAACGGCGGCGAGGCCGATATCTACAGCGTCTTCTGCGTCACCGACCCGGCCCGCGGGGCCCGAGGAGTCTCCTGCATCGTGGTGGAAAAGGACACTCCCGGCTTCACATTCGGCAAGAAAGAGAATAAGCTCGGCATACGCGCTTCCGCGACGCGGGAACTGGTTTTCCAGGACTGCCGCGTGCCGGCGGCGAACGTGCTGGGCCGTCCGGGCACGGGGTTCTTCACGGCGATGAAGACTTTCGATATGTCCCGACCTGGCGTCGCCTCCCAGGCGCTCGGCATTGCCCAGGAGGCGCTGGACCTGTCAGTGAGCTATTCCCGCGAGAGACGGCAGTTCAACGCGCCGATCTCAAGCTTCCAGGGGCTGCGCTTCATGATGGCCGATATGGCGATGAAGGTCGAAGCCTCCCGCGCGCTGATCTACGCCGTCGCCCGCGCTATCGACGCAAGCGAGGGCAAGCGCTCGACCATGTATTCGGCTATGGCCAAATGCTTCGCCTCGGACGTGGCGATGGAGGTTGCCACCAACGCGGTCCAGATATTCGGCGGATACGGTTATATGAAGGAGTATCCTGTCGAGAAGCTGATGCGCGACGCCAAGATCACGCAGATTTACGAGGGGACGAACCAGATTCAGAGGGATGAGATAGGCAGAGGCCTCGTCAGCGCGGCGGCAGGGCGGGATTAGGGTTTTTGGCCACAGATGAACACAGATGGGCACAGATAGGAAACCGGCGGAACGGGGGAAAAGCAACCGCCGATGAACGCGGATATCGGGAGCGCGCCGTGAAGGAATACGTCGTAGTCTACGAAGAAGGCCCGACCAGTTGGGGGGCATCCGTGCCGGACTTGCCTGGCTGTCATGCTGTGGGCAAGACATTTGAGGAGGCCGAGAAGCTGATACGGGAGGCCATTGAGCTTTACATCGAACAGCTACATGCTGACGGGAAGCCCGTTCCAGAGCCGGCGGGGCGGGAGTAGTTTTTTAACCGCGGATGAACACAGATAAACACAGATGGATAGGGATTCGGGGTGATAGAGCTTGAAGATTTGTGTCTGCATAAAACAAGTACCGGCGACCACGGAGGTCAAGTTCAACCCTGAGACCAATACCCTCATCCGCGAGGGGGTGGACTCGCAGATCAACCCGTTCGATGTCTACGCCCTTGAAGAGGCTGTTCGCGTCAAGGAACGGCTTGCCGAACAGGGCGAGGAATCGACGGTTACAGTCATCACTATGGGCATTCCCGCGGCGGAAGGAATACTGAGAGACGCGATCGCTCTCGGCGCGGACGATGCCATTCTGCTCTCCGACCGTGCCTTCGCCGGAGCCGACACCTGGGCAACCTCCTACGCGCTGGCTCTGGCTCTGAAGAAGCTTGAACCTGATCTGATCTTCTGCGGTATGCAGGCGATAGACGGCGACACAGGGCAGGTCGGCCCGGGCATCGCGGTGCATCTGGATTACGCCCAGGCGACCTACGTCGCCAAGATCGAGTCGCTGGAAAAGCGAAAAATCACCGTCAAGCGTCTGCACGAATACGGGTACGAGATTTGCTCGCTTCGCCTGCCCGCGGTTCTGACCGTGGTAAAGGAGATCAACGAGCCTCGAACCCCCTCCCTGCGCGGCAAGATGAACGCGAAGAAAGCGGAGATACCAATGTGGAAGCCGGCTGACATCGAGGCCGACGAGAGCAAGCTGGGCCTTCAGGGATCGCCGACGCAGGTTGTGAAGGTCTTCAGCCCGCCGCATCGCGAGGGCGGTGAGAAATGGGCCGGCGAGCCTGACGAACTGGCGGACAAGCTCGCGGGATTGCTGAAGGAGTTGGAGATCGTATAGATGGCCATCCGAGTTATAGAGGAGAAATGTAACGGCTGCGGGCTCTGCGTCAAGAGCTGTCCGCAAATGGCCATCGAGGTCGATAACAAGCTCGCGATCATAGACCTCGATCTGTGCAACTACTGCAACTCGTGCGTCAGCACGTGCCGCTTCCGCGCGATAGTCATGGAAGTGGACAAGCAGGCGGAAGAAGACCTGAACCAGTACAAGGGCGTCTGGATCTTCGGCGAGCAGTTTAAGGGCCAGATCGCGCCGGTCGTGGTCGAATTGGTGAGCGTCGGACGCCAGTTGGCGGACGCCCGCGGTTCGGAACTGGCCGTCATAGCCATAGGCAGCAACCTCGAGAAGGCCGCCGCCGAGCTTGCCGAATACCCGATAGACAAGATCTACCTCTACGAGGCCCCCGAGCTGGAGAGCTACGACGGCGAGCGCTACGGCCGCGTCCTCTCCGACGTTATCCGTGAGAAAAAGCCGGAGGTTCTTCTCGCCGGGGCGACGACTACGGGTCGCTCGTTCATGTCGCGCGTCGCAGTTCAACTCTACACCGGCCTCACTGCCGACTGCACCGGGCTTGCGATCGGAGAAGAAGACAGCCTGCTGTACCAGACCCGGCCCGCCTATGGCGGAAACGTCATGGCGACAATCCTCTGCCCATACACCCGTCCGCAGATGGCCACGGTCAGGCACAAGGTCTTTCCGGTCAGCCCGAAAAGCTCGAACGGCCACAAGGCCGAGATCGTGAAGCTGAACGCCAAGCCTCAGTTGTTCGGCTCCAGGAGCCAGATACTGGAGTTCATCGAGCAGATGGAATCGACCGTCAACATCGTGGACGCCGATGTCATCGTCTCAGGAGGCCGCGGTATTCAGGACCCCGCCAACTTCGCGATTATAGAAGAACTGGCCAAGGCCCTGGGCGGGGCGGTCGGCGCGAGCCGCGCGGCGGTTGACGCGGGATGGATTCCATACCCGCACCAGGTCGGACAGACGGGCAAGACCGTTTGCCCTAAGCTCTACATTGCCTGCGGCATCAGCGGAGCAGTGCAGCACCTCGCGGGGATGTCCTCCGCGGACACGATCATCGCCATCAACAAGGACCCGGACGCGCCGATCTTCCAGGTTGCGAACTTCGGGATCGTCGGCGACTGCCTTGAGGTCGTCCCGCTGCTCACGAAGAAGATCGCGGCGATGCGGGGGCACTGATTTGAAACCGCCGATGAACGCGGATTAACGCGGATAAGCTGCGGCGGAGCGCCCTACGCTCCGCCGCAAGCTGTATCACTACCGCAGCTTCCTGACCTCCACCGCCTGGACCCGCCGCCCCAGTTCGGTCGGCGACAACCGGAAACAGGAACTCACCCCGGTTACCAGCACGTAGTCGCCGGCGGCGTATACGGACGGATTGCACGCTATCCGCACACCGACGTTCTCCTCGGCGCCGGTAAGTGTCCCGTCCTTCAGGTTGTGGCCGTCGTCAATGTAGAGGTAGTCTGGGCCGATCTGCGTCACCTTGCCGCAAACGATGATCAGCAGGCCGATATTGTTCGGACCGAAGGGGTTCACCACACCCTGCTGGCCGAATCCCGTCAACGGAAGTAGTAGATCGGGCCCGGCGACTGAGGCGTGGCCCAGGAAGAACGGTCGCACAGACTCTTCTACTGTCGCCTCTCCCGTTACCACCACATTAGCCTCGATGATGCAGCGTTCGCCGTTCGCGTCCGTCCCCATAGTTCCGCTCAGGTCAACCTTCTTACGAGGCGCGACTCCGGGCGGCATCGCGGTCGGAACAACCAGGATGCCCATAATCCTGTTACTCTCTTCCAGGTAGAACCGATCGCTGAAGACGGCGGTAACCTCCTTCAACCCCAGGCACAACTTCGTGGTGTCAGCTAGCGCCTTCGCCTGAGGAATGCTGATCCCCGGGTTGACAGTCACGGTCACTGTCTGAGGGCAGGTGTCCGTGTTCAACGCCGCGTCCGTTGCCGTCCATGTGATCGTCGTTGTCCCCACGGGATAGTCGTCGGTCAGAGGAAGCGCGTCGCTGCGCACTCCGGCTACCGTCGCTCCGCAGTTGTCCGTTGCAGTGGCGGGGATGATCGTGATCGTCGCCCCGCACTTGCCGACGTCAGCCGTCTGAGTGATGTTGCCGGGACAGGTGATCATAGGAGCCTCATTGTCCGTCACGGTCACCGTCTGAGCGCAGGTGTCCGTGTTCAACGCTGCGTCCGTCGCCGTCCAGGTGATCGTCGTTGTCCCTACGGGATAGTCGTCGGTCAGAGGAAGCGCGTCGCTGCGCGCTCCGGCTACCGTCGCTCCGCAGTTATCAGTCGCCGTCGCTGGGATGATCGTGATCGTCGCCCCGCACTTGCCGACGTCAGCCGTCTGCGTGATGTTGCCGGGACAGGTGATGACGGGGTTCTCGTTGTCAGTCACGATCACAGTCACGCTGGCGCAGGTCGAGTTGCCGCAGGTGTTTTCCCACCGAGCGTAGTATGTAGTCGTTACGGTCGGCGAAGGTATCAGAAGCGGGTTGCCCGTGCCAATGGAGTTGCCGCCGCAGGTGTCGTTGAACCAGCGCAGGGTATCGCCTGAGCCGCCCGTTGCCGAAAGGCTAATGTCACCGGGATCATTGGGGCAGAAGTTGTCCCGGTCAACCGATGCTTCAGTCGGCGCCAAAGGCGGCGTCCCTGTTGTGAATGACCAGCAAGGACCCTCCTCGCTGCAGCCGTTTTTCGCCACAACCTTCCAATAGTAGGTCGTGCAGTCTTGCAGATCTCCTGGGGGATCATATGTAGGCGAGGTTATATCCGAGCCAATCAGGCTCATTGATTCGCAGGAGTCGCCCATGTAGACGTCATAAGTTTCCGCATTCTCCACCACGGTCAACGCTACGCCGTCGAGATCGAACTGCGCCGGTCCCATTGACGACTCAGGGATAGACTCGTGAAAGTTGATACGCACGGTCTGACCGGCAATCCCAGGTGCCGCGGCAAGCAAATCGATGGAATGGGTTACATATCCCGTGTCGCCCGTTGTTCCTGGCGGTAAGGCTGTCAAGAACAAGATGGCTAAAGGTGTGCCTCCTCCCGCGGGCTGCAACGTAACCTGATAGGGACGCTCCACTGTGGCGCCAAAGGTCGTGTCCCATTGCAGGCGGTCACTCCACTCCAGTTGGGCTGATGCCGCCGCAATCGGAATGGCAACTTCCTGATAGATGTCATAGTAAAGGCCGGATTCTCCATCGAACCCGTTTTGTGCGAAGTAGTTCCCTTCGGCAGGCACGCCGTTGCCGAACCAAGACCCACTGCCGTATGAGGCAAGCGTCCACGGCTGAAACTCGTAGCCTGGTCCGGTCACAATCGTCCAGCCGGAGAAGTCGCCGGTTTCAAATCCGCCGTTCTGCAGCAAGGAAACGGGGGCGTCTTGTGGCGACGCACCGGCGCCGTTGTTCCACGACAGGGCCGCGTCAACCGGCACACCCGTCGCTCCGTCGGCTGGACTCGGGTTGGTCGGCGGTGGCGGCACTTCCCCCACTGTCACCGTTACGCTTGCGCAATCCGAGTTACCAGAGATATTCTCCCAACGAGCGTAGTAGGTCGTGGTCACCGTGGGTGACGGTATCACAAGTGGCGTCCCCGTGCCGATGGAGTTGCCGCCGCAGGTGTCGTCAAACCAGCGCAGGGTTGTTCCGGATCCGCCTGTTACCGAAAGGCTTATGTCGCCGGGATCGTCGGCGCAGAAGTTGTCGCGGTCAACCGAGGCGAAATCGGGAGGCGGAAGGCCAAGGCTGCCTATGGCGGCGACCGCGTCGATGATACCATATCCCGAGTCGCGATCGATTCCCGCCGCTTCAATGTCCAGCGCCGTCGCCGCGAAGGCAGTTCTCATCCGCGAAGGCGTCAGGGATGGGTTTGTAGTCAAGTAGGAGCGCTGCTATTGCCGCTGCGTGAGGCGCTGCAGCGGAGGTCCCGTAGAATGGGTTGAACCATGCCGCAGGGGGCGTGGCTGTCGCTACGCCGTCAGCTGCGGCAAGGTCAGGCTTTTGGCGCACTGCGCCGCCCGTGGACGAGAAGTTGCCTGGCGTGATCGGGGTGCCGTTGGCCACATAGAAGACCCGGCGCGGCCCGTCGGAACTGTAAGTCTCGACTGGGTTGGATGGCCCGCCTGTGAAGATCCCACCGCCGGCCGTGGCTACATCCACGGCTGCGACGCTGTAGGCGCTCGCTGCCGCGGAATGTCCCCACGTCTGCCCAGCCGTGTTTACCGACAATCGGCCTCGGTTGGCGTTGAGGTGCATATACCGGGCGTTGCCCGAGTATTTTACGATGACGAGCCGGTTGCCGGCGTCATTGCGCGTTCGTGAGTCAATAATCTCGAATGGGTCTTCGATTCCCGTCTGCCAGCCCGCGGACCCATCGAGCACCGTGGTGAGCGTCGAGTCCAAGAGGTAAAGATCGTAGTCGTTGGCGGATCCACCCATTGGGTCCGACCACTGCAAGGTAAAGAACGACGGTGAATCCACCGTGATCAGGTCGGAGTTGCTGCCGCCGAAGCTCTGCGCGGTCCCGTACCCAATGGCAGGTGGGACAGCCATCGGCACATAGTCCCCTTCCCACACGCCTGAAGTGCCGTCGTTCTCGTTCCCCGAGTTGCCGGCGGCTGAGAAATAGCGAGCCCCGGCAGCGCAGACGGTCTCGACGGCCTGCGCGATGATTCCGTCCTGGAAGACTGGTTCGGCGAAGTAGCCCACGTCGTCAACGATCACGTTGCAGCCGGCGGACTGAAGGGCCAAGACGTTGTTTGCGAAGTTGGCTTCTCCTCCGTTGGCAGTGGCGAAATAGAGTTCTGCGCCGGGCGCGAGGTCGTAGACGATCTCCAGCATGGCCGTTCCCTCACTGCTGCCGGGGTTGCCGCTTTGTCCCGAAAGCACCGTAACGGCACCCGGCAGGTCCCCCGAGCTCTGGACGGTCGCCAGGTAGTCTACGCTATCGGAGATCACGCCAACCTTCACGCCTGTTCCGTCAATCCCGAAGGCGCTACGCGCCGCGTATGCTCTGTGGGCGACGTCTCCCTGCGTCGTGTTCGTCTTATTCGTAAACATGACGTCCGCCGGTCGGATGGATCGTACGGCGGCCTTCGCAGCCAGCGTCTCTACCTGTATGATTGGGAGGCGAGCACGGATGGCATGATACTGAGGCAAACTGTTTATGACATCGCCGCCCAAAGCTTTGATCTCAGTGATCAGTTGGTCCGTAACTACTGCCCTGACATCAACGAGGACTTTGTTCTCGCTATCCAGCTCAATGGATGAACGCAGCTCAGGCATGCCGATGGCTAGTGGCGCCTGCCGGTTCTTCTTGGCGGCCAGCAAGAGCTTGGATTCGATTTTCCGTTGCGCGGGCGTCCAAGAGCCTTTTTCCTGCCGAATCGCCGCGATTTGTTCCATGGCCTGCTGTGATATAGCAACCGGCTGTGCGGCAGCTAAGGAGCCGGGCCAAAATGTCAATGAGAGCAACAGTCCCAAGGCACAGGTAGCCTGTCCGACCCCCCGCTGAAGTACCGAAAAACGCGTAGCATTCCTGAACTCCATCCTTCTTCTCCTCCCAATCCCTCTCTGAACCCTTACCAACAAGCCAAAAAAGCCCCGGCCTTACGGGTGTTGCGCTAGCAAGCCCCATACTGCCGAGCTTCCCAACATGTATGTACCAACATCGCCATCGCGTCAAGGTCATTCCGAAAAACAGGTAATCGTACGAGGCATGTATAAACGGTTTGAAAACTTGAAGCTACGACGGGTGACATTCGGTAAACGCCGGTGTCATTGAGGAGCAGGAACTTGGGCTGCCGGACAGTTCTGATCCCTCGGTCCTTCGTCTCTCCGTGGTCCTTCTCAAGGGAGAGGGAGCCGTTCTCCGCGACTCATCGGGTTTATACGACTCGCTCCACTCCTCCCGCTCTTCACCCCGAAAACCGCAATCGTACCAGCCTACCTGCGCCCCGGCCTATGGCATGTACCAGCATGTCTCGTGTACAGTTGGGGCCTGAACCGCAAGCAAACCCCGCGTTTGGAGGAACCAGATGAAGTGTCTACACCCGTGCAGGCTGGTCCTGCTGGTATTTGCGCTGGCTTTGGCCTGCGCGCCGGTCGCCGCTCAGGATGCCGCCCTGTCCATTGCTCCGGACAATCCTGAATTCGCGTCGTTCGTGGACAAGCCGGAGTTCACCGGCAAGGCGCTGGCGGTCAGCGAGGCAGTGTCCGGCCTCATACCGGAGCCTATCGACCTGTCGCACACGCGCGGACTGCCCGGGCGTTTCGATATCACTCTGGCGCTTCCCACCTATTACGACCTTCGCCCTCTGGGGAAACTTACGCCCGTCAGAAACCAGGGCGGGTGCGGGAGCTGTTGGGCCTTTGCCGCCATTGGGTCTCTGGAGTCTTCGTTGATGCCCACGCAATCCTGCGATTTCTCCGAAAACAACCTGAAAAACCTCAGCGGCTTCGATATCAGTTGCTGCGAGGGAGGCAACAGGACCATGGCCACGGCGTACCTCGCCAGGTGGGGAGGTCCCATCAATGAGTCCGACGATCCGTACAGCGCTTCTAGCTGCTATTCCCCGTCAGGACTGCCGGTCGCGGCCAACGTTCAGCAAGTCAGCTTCATCCCTGATAGAAGCAGCGTGTTGGACAACACCGGGATCAAGCAGGCTGTGATGACCTATGGGGCTGTGTACACGACCTACTATCACAATGACGCCTACTATAACTCCACCACAAAGGGTTATTACTACTACGGAGGGTCGGCGCCCAACCACGCCGTCTGCGTAGTCGGCTGGGACGACAGCTTCGATAAGAACAACTTCGGGACCATTCCACCGGACAACGGCGCTTTCATCATCAAGAATAGCTGGGGCGCGTACTGGGGGCAGAACGGCTACTTCTACATCTCTTACTACGACACGAATGTCGGGACGGAAAACGCGGCGTTCACGGCCGACCAGTCGATCGCCTACGACACAGTCTACCAATACGATCCTTACGGATGGATCGGGAGCTGCGGATACGGGTCCAATACCGCCTGGTTCGCCAACGTGTTTACGGCGGCCTCGGACTCGGCGCTGCAGGCGGCAAGCTGGTACGCGGCGTCGCCATTGTCCGGCTACGCGCTTTACGTATACACCGATGCGACCACGGGCCCAACGAGTGGAACGCTCGCGGCGACGAAATCGGGTACCCTGGGGGACGCGGGCTATCAGACTGTTCGGCTCGACTCTCCGGTCTCGCTCACGGCGGGGCGCAAGTTCTCCCTGGTCGTTCGACTAACCACACCCGGCTACAACTACCCAGTCCCCATGGAACGACCATATTCCGGCTACAGCAGCGGCGCGGCGGCCGGACCGGGGCAGAGCTATATCAGCAGCGCAGGCTCCAGTTGGTCGGATATAACTCAGAGCTTCTCCAATGCCAACGTCTGCCTGAAGGCGTTTACGTCTGGGTCGGCCACTCCGTCGCCGGGGACGCTGGCGGTCAGTCCGGCCGGCGGGATCACGTCCACCGGCCCTGCCGGAGGACCTTTCAGCCCGCTCAGCCAGATCTACACCCTGAGCAACACCGGCGGCAGCGCGCTTAGCTGGACCGCAAGCAAGACGGCGACGTGGGTCACATTGTCATCCGGCAGTGGAAGCCTCAGCCCCGGCGAAAGCGTTCCGGTTACGGTCACCATCAACTCCGGCGCGACCGCGCTTTCAGCGGGCGTCTATTCCGACACGATAACCTTTGCGAACACCACGAACGGAAACGGCAGCGCGACCAGGCCGGTCCAGCTCACCGTTACCGCGACGCAGAGCTATGTGGAGCAGCCGGCCACATTCTCCTGGATAGCGCCGGATAGCCATTCGCGAATCTCCCTGTCCGACAACTCCGTCAGCAAGGCGATCAGCATACCCTTCGTCTTCCGGTTCTACGGCCAAAACTACACCTATTTGTTCGTGGGTTCAAACGGGCTGATCAGTTTCAGCAAAACGGGCGCGACCGCGAGTGCAAACACGGCAATTCCTCTCCCAGCCACGCCCAATGCCGCTATCTATCCCTACTGGGACGACCTCAATCCGCGCACGGGCGCTGTGCGAGCGGGCACGGTCGGCGTTGCTCCGGACCGCAAGTTCGTCGTGAGCTGGGTCGGCGTGCCGCATCGGTTAGCCAAGACGGCCCTGTTCACATTGCAGGCGGTCCTCTGCGAAGGCTCGAACGATATCGTCTTTCAGTATCTGAACGTGGCGAGCGCAAACCTGGTCTACGGCGCCGGGGCGAAGGCGACCGTGGGGATCGAGAATCAAACGGGAACCCAGGGGCTGCAGCACTCAAGAGATACTTACGGGGCGGTCTCGGACAGCTACGCGATTAGGTTTGTAAGTTTGTAAGTTTGTAGGTTTATAGGGTTCCAGGGTTATAGGGTTCCAGGGTTCCAAGGTTCTTAGGTTTGCAGGTTGTGGGAGCGGCAACCTACGGAGCCAAGACTCTGACCTCGCTGGGAAGGACTTGGCGCTTTAGTTGGCCGGCGTCGGAGAAGACTGAACTGACGCCGGTCACTACAACATAAGCGCCTTGGGGATAGCCGGCGGGGTCCGCGTTGATACGGATACCCACGTTGTCCACGCCCGCCATCTGGGTTCCGTCTATCAGACCACAGCCGTCGTCGATGTAGAAGTACTTCGGATCGGCGCTCTGCCTCTGGGTCACTCTTCCACAGGCGGTCACATACAGGCCGATGTTGTTGGGTCCGATCCCGCCATCTACTCCGAGAGTGTAAGCGTTCAAGTCCGCTCCGCCGACGGAGGCGTTGGGCAAGACTACCGTGTTGGGAAGACCCGGGCCGGGAGCCGTCTTGATGATCCCACAGCCTGTTGTGTCGACGTATCTTTCGGCCCCTGAGCCTTTCATCACTCCGCAGGCGTCAACTTCGTTGCCGGGAGCGACAAAGGTGGTGGAGGCTATTCTTAAGCCGCAAAGGCTGCCCGGCTCCTGGATGTAGAAGCAGCCGGGGAAGACGCCGGTGACGATCTTACTTCGGAGAGCCTTGACATCCGTCGGCGCTCCATCCGCGAGAGCTTTTGCAGCCTGTATGCTCGCGATACCCGGAGCGACCTTGACGCCGTCGGCGTTCTTTGTCGCGCCCCACAATCCATACAACGTGCCGCATTGAACGCTTATGTAGTAGTTGGCGCTCTCGGTGAGGCTCAATCCTGTGGCTGTGTAGTCGGTCGAGGTCCCGCAGCTTGTCCAATTTCGTATCTGAGTCCCGCCTGAGGTGGTTCCTATGGCATACTTGTACTCGGCGCTGTAGAGCACGGGATCGAAGCTGAAGTGTAGTTTGTCGAGGCTCGGGCTCCAGCCTCCGTCATCGCGCACTTCGGACACGACCCCAGGCTTCGGCTCGAAACGCAGGTTGTCGATGTAAGCCTTCCGCGGGCTCAGGTTCGCGTTTCCGTCGCTTGAGATGGCTATCCTGGAGATGTTGGTCGCGGTCCCTTTCCAGGCGTAGTTGGTCCCTTTGCCGGACCCGTCCAGCCACAGGTCCAACTGCCTCGTGTCTATGTTGAAACCGATCTTAACGTTGTACCACGTGTCATTGACCGCGGCCGCCGTCAGCACCGCCCAACTGCCGCTGCCGTATTCCACCAGGAGACGGTTGAAAACGCCGGCCCCACGGTCTATCCACAGCCTCGCTATTTCAGTCGCGGAATCCGAGCCGTACACGGTCACGCATCCTATCGCATCCGCGACCGAGCCGCCCGATGAGTTGCTTGCGACGTCCAGGCTCAGATAGCAGTATCCGGCCGTCTTGCCGGTGAAGTCGACCTCGTTCGCGATAGGGCGCTCGGCCGCAATAGTGTCGAGAAGCAGCGCCTTTCCGGCTCCGCCTTTGGCCATTGCCGACTGCACCTGAGCGCTCGCCTCGCTTGTGACGCGCCATTTCAGGCCGCCGAGGTTTCCGTTCGGATAAGCGTCAAACGACTCGTTGACCCACTCTTCCACCGTCCCTTGTGGAACGCCCGAAGCCGTGACCGATGTCGAGTAATGCGCCCCGTCATCGTGCGCGAACGCCGCGTAGTAGTGCGTCACGCCGTTTGTCAACCCGATGTGTATGCAGCCGTCGCTCGTTCCGGGCGAGCCGGGCTCGTCTGTGACAAGAGAGCCGTTTGTTACGCTCGTCGGGTAGGTGTCCGTCCTGTATCTGACCATCGTTCCTGTGAAATCCGGGTCGGAGGGGTTGGTCCACGTCAACGCCA
This sequence comes from Armatimonadota bacterium, assembly GCA_030649165.1. Classification (GTDB taxonomy): domain Bacteria; phylum Armatimonadota; class UBA5829; order UBA5829; family JAUSEB01; genus JAUSGG01. The sequence continues at coordinate 8,667 of JAUSGG010000145.1, read as the reverse complement.
CGTGCTCGTTCCCGCCCGCCGCCGATACGCCGGTGACCGGACCCGGAGCCGTGATGTCGATTATGTTGCCCATCACTTTTATGTTGTCCAAATCCGCGTAGTCGCCGCTGGTGTTGAGCTGCCAGCGGAAGCGAAGCGCGAAGTTGGGGTTGTTATCGCAGGCTGTTACGCTCGACAGATCGATGTAGCGCGTCCCGTAGGTCAAGTAGCTCGCCTTCAAGTCGCCTCTCTTCAGCCAGTCGGTCTCGGTCCAACTGGAGCCGCTGTTGGTCGAATAGAAGACGCTGAGCTGTTCATCGACCAGACTGTGGTCCACAGCGCACGTTCCCGTCCCGGCCCCGGTTCGGTCCGAGCCAAGCGCGTTCACCCTCAGGTCGTACGAGACCACCAGATCTTGATGACCGACCGAGCTGATCGTCTTTCTTATCTCCCCGCCTTCGCGCGCGCAGCGGTCGGTGTTGTCCGTGCTGCCGGCGCCCGTGCTGCGCATCGCGCCTCCGGGGTTGCCGGCTCCTGAGTTCCAGGCCATCGTGCCGTAGCTGGAGGTCCCAGCTCGCCAGGTGGATGTAGTCCAGCCGTCGGAGTTGGAGGGGAACGCGCTGTTGTTAAGCATCGTCGGGCCGGCCCCGACTGTGATCACTTTCACGAGTTTGGCCCCGAACCGCGTGATGAGCTCGTGGCTCATCTCCCAGTCGGTGACGTAGACGCCGTCGCGGACGGGGGCTCTCAACGTGAAGCTGAAGGTCGTCTGCTGGCCGGGCATGACGGTCGCGCCGGACGCCATCGCGTATTTCGTCGTGGTCGTGAAGGGGTCCGAATCGCCAACCGCCGCCAGTTTGAAGAACTCGGAGTTCCAGCAGGTCTCGCCGGTGTTCTGCATCGTGATCGACACGGAATACTGCTGCCCCAGGGCCATCGTCGAGGGAATGGTGTTGCTGACAACGGATGCGTTGTCCGGCGAGCTAGATGGGCTGATCGGCAGTGTCTGGGAAAGCGGGATTTCGCCGCGAAACATCTTGCCGCCGTAGCCGGCTAGCCTGAGATACCAATCGTGAGGCAGACCTTCGCTGGTCCACCAGCAGCCCGTGACCGGAACGTCGTCGGACATCTTCAGAATGGCGGTCGACTCATCACATTCGTCGAACATGGCTATCTTCTGCGTCGTCGATCCGACACTCTTCTGCGCGTAACTCTGGTCCCACAAATGCTGTCCGCCGCGAGTCGGAAACTTGGACGTCCCGCACGGCAGGTGGTTTGCGTTGTCCCATCCAAACCGGGACCAGGCCACCGGAATGTACACCACTCCGCGGCTGTTGCAGTCCACGATATCAGGACCCCAGAAAGTGTCTCTGAAGTACTGAATGCCGCCCCAGTCCGCGTACGCCCCGACAGTCCACGGACTGATTCCGTCCAGGCTGTTGTAGACCGCGGTCCACCAGGCCGGGTTGTCGTTCTTGACGCCGCTGAGGGTCCTCCACCCGGGCGCTACCCCGCCGATCACGAAAACGTTCTGGCCGTGGAACCAGCCGATGATCTGTTCGAATTGTTGCGCGGTGCCGGGCCGGTCGGTTATGCCGATGCCCCAGATCGAGACGACCGGCCTGCCATTGTGGTACTGGTAGCGCGAATGGTTCTTCATATCGAAGGTGGTGTTCAGGTAGGTCCAGTCATTTGTCAGCTTGTCGAAGAGTTCGGGTTCGCTCGTTCCGGAGATATCCCATTCAATGCAGAAAGTGCGGCCATATTTGTAAGAGGAACGCATTATGTTCTGCAACACGGCGTCTTTGTGCTGCTGGCCCGCGCCTCCCGGATTGCCCAGGCCGCCGGAAAACCGCTGAAGAAACACGCCGTCGATGTTGTTCTCCTGCATCCACCTGAAGTGCGTATCCGTAACCCCCTGCTTCCTCGGACTGAACAGGTAACCGGGCTGTCCGTTCGTCAAGGTCACGAGAGGTCCGCAGTTGTAGAGGTCCTCGGAGTTATACTCGGTCACGTCGGGCCAGACATCGGTGTTATAGAGGTCGGGGCCGATGACGGACCCGCCCTGGCTCCAGTGCTGCCAGCCGAGGCCGCCGCCGTCGCCTTCGCAGGCGAACCAGCCCTGGTATCCGCACAGCACTCTGCCTGTGAGAGTGGTGCGATCGACCGTCTGCGCATTGGCAAATAGCAGTAAGGTCAATATGAGGAGGGCGGCGATAACCGCCGTGGTTGCAGCCTGTGCTATTGCGGCCCGCCGTGGCGAAATGAGACCGGGTGTGTTCAAAGTCCGCCCCCTCGATCCAATGCTTGCCAGCCAAAGTTACCCGAGGGTGGGTTTCCACAGGCTGCATGGTACATCCTAGCTGATTATCGGGGCGGCGGCAACCTTTTCCGCACAAATCCGGTAATTGTGCTGGGTAGGGGGGAGGGGTTAGGAGGGTTGTAGGGTTGTAGGGGCGGCGGGAGCCGCCCCACTCAGGACTCAGAACTCAGTACTCGGAACTCTACAACGCTTTGCCGCCGGTTGCGGCATTGTCTTTCGTGAAGATTCGGGTGCCGAGGGTCATATCCTCATCTTTCAGAATTCTAAGCGCGCTATCGATGGCTTCCGCTCCGCCTGTAGGGTACTGGAACGTCGCTGCCAAAACGCCGTCCTTGACGTACTTGACGCCCTCGTGCGGCAGCGCGTCGATACCGATGAACTTGATCGTCTTTTCGCGCCCCTTGCCCTCCTGCTTCGCGGCCATATACGCGCCGTGGGCCTGCGGATCGTTGTGAGCGTAAACCGCATCTATCTTCGGGAATCGGGACAGAGCCGAGTTCATCTCCCGGCGCGCGTCAGGCTCCAGCCATTTGCAGTCGGCTTCGAAGATGATCTTGATCCGCGAGCCCTTGATGCCCTCCGTGAAGCCGTTGTGCCGGTCCTGCCCCGGTGTGGATGTCATCAGACCCTTCAGCTCGACAATACTGCCTTTCCCGCCAAGCAGCTTGACCATATACTTCCCTGCCTCCCGGCCTATCTTTACGTTGTCGGCGCCGATGAACTTCGTGTACTCCTGTCCCGCAACTTTGCGATCCAGTACGATTACCGGTATACCTTTTCTAAACGCTTCGGCGATTGGAAGGGTAAGCGGCTCAGCCTCTTTGGGGCTGACGATTATCAAGTCCACGCCCTGCGCGGTGAACTCGCGCACCTGGCTTTGCTGAGTATTGGTATTGTTCTGCGCGTCCTTGTAGAGCACGTTCAGCCCAGAATGCTTCTCCGCGGCGGCCTTTATGTCCGCGTTCATCTGCACCCGCCACGGTTCGCCCAAGTTGCACTGAGACATACCTATGACCCACGGATTCTGCGCAGCGCCCTTCGGCCCGGCCGCTTGCTGCTTCCCGCAGCCCGACGCGCAAATCAGCGCCGCTATCGCCAATACTGCTCCGAGTATTCTGAACCTGTTCACGTAGTCCTCCTGCCTGCTCTTATTGTGTTTCGTCCAACCTGTCGAATGGGTCCCATAGGTCCTATCTGTCCTATTCTTTTCCCCGACCCCCTACGCGCTCTTTCTCTGCTGTATTAGCACAGCGACGACTATGATTCCTCCTTTGGCGAGCAACCGACCCGCCTCGGGAACCGCGTTTATGCTCAAGATCTTGCCGATATAGCCGATGATCAGGGTTCCGATGAGGGTGAATATCACACCACCGCGGCCACCCATTAAGCTCGTTCCGCCTATGACCACGGCGGCAATTGCGTCCAACTCGTATGTGAACCCCGCCTCCGGGTCGCCGAGGCCGGTCGTGCACGCATCGGCCACTCCGGCAAGAGCGGCCAGCCCGGCGCACAAGGCGTAAGCAAGTATCTTGCTCGCGCTGACCCGAACACCGGAAAGCCTGGCGGCCTCCTCGTTGCCGCCGATGGCATAGAGATGCCGCCCAAAACGCGTGTATCGCACGACGAGGAACGCCGCGAGTATCGCCAGGAGGAACAACAGCGTTATCGGCTGGATACTCAGCCCGTGGAGCGGGGTCGTCATCCAACTGTAGAAGCCCGGCGACTCTCCCTGCATTTTGTACCACGTCTGAGCGCCTGGCTGGACTTTGATACCGCCGGAGATCAGCTTCGCCGCTCCTCTTGCGGCGACCATCATCGCCAGTGTCGCTACGAACGGCTGCATTTTGAAACGGGAGATCAGAATGCCGTTTAGCGATCCCGCCGCCAGTCCCGCGAGAATGCACGCGCCGACGGCCGCAAGCGGCGGCCAGCCATATCCAATCGCGAGAAGCGAGAACATCACCGACGACGCCCCGAGCACCGATCCGACGGAGAGGTCGATGCCCCCTGATAAGATCACCAGCGTCATCCCCGTCGCCAGAATCCCATACTCCGCGTAGTCGAACAGAATGCCTCTCTGTATGGGACCTGTCAGAAACAACGGCCAGTTCGTTCCCGGCGCATCAGGGGAAAAGCAGATGCCCAGTGCGAACACAGCCAGAAGAGCGATCACGCCCCTCAGAGGTGAAACAAAGCTGATAAAGCTGACGGCCCGCGAATTGCCCTTCGCCGGTCCGGCGGACAGATGCCCTTTGCCTTTTTCCGGTGTCTCCGGGGTCTTGACGGGTTCCATCGCAGAGGAGGTCTTGTCGTCTTCCATCAGTTGAAAGCGTCTCCGTCGCCGCCCAATGAGACGGGGCGGACACTTGTAGATTACGTCAGAACCGGGGAATTCCCTCCTTGCGGCGACGGGGAGATCTCAACTCAGGGACCGAGTTGGCCCTATAGAGGGTCCTGGAGACAGCCTCTCGCCGCCGCCGTCAGAGCCTTCTCGCGCTCAGTTTTCAAGGAGCATTTCGTTATTTCGTTTTGAGCGGGAATTTTGCGGTTCCAGTCGATGGAGTCACGCACGAGTCCGCCGCAAGTCGCCCGGCGCCGATTATCAGCCGACGAACAGTGTGAACCGCGGGTGACAGATGGCGGGTTGTTGGTTGTTGGTTGTTAGTTGTTGGTTGTCGTACACCGCTTCCAGACCCTCCTGCCGACTCCTGAGACCCCTCTCCCTGAGGGCGAAACAGCCGGAATGTGAAAAAGCCGCTATAAAGGTCGCACGTTCTCTGGAAATGCTTCAGTTTCGTCCGGAAACCGCTCCGGATTGAGTGGCTAGTGATTCGTGGTTCGTGATTAGTGCGACAGAGCGTCCGGGGTGTCTTTGTCTTCGATCGAGTCCGACACTAGCCGCTAACCACGGGCCACTAACCACTCGCTAGTGACCACTAGTAGTGAATAGCGGGTGGGTTTTGTTCCGGGTTGGGGAGATTTTTCTAAAAAAAGTTTCTGGAGGGGGGAAGAGGGGATCGGAGGGAGGGGGCCGCCTACCCAAACCTCTCTTTCAGCAGCCGCTCCGCTTCGGCCTTGTCGCCGGGGCGAAGCCGCCCCTCGATGACCTCGTTGGTCAGGAAATCCTTGGCCTCGCGCAGGACCGGCCCCGGCTTGACGCCCAACACCTGCATTATCTCGTGGCCGTTCAGCGGGCTTCGAATCTCCGCCGCCGCGAGCCCGGATTCGACCTGTGCGATTCGACGCCGCAGCGCTTCCAGGTCCACCGACGGCATTTCGAGATTGCTTGCGGCTTTGTCAACTCGGGTGAGTTCTATGAGATCATCGAGCATGTCCCCGACGTCGCGGATCAGCCGGCGCACGGCGGCGTCCGACCATTCGTCATCGTATTCTCCTACCCTCAGGTGCATGTGGATCATCGGCGCCACGTAACCGATCTCATCGTTGGAGAAGCGCAGCCGTCGCATCACCCGCCGAGCGATTTCCACGCCCGCCGTCTGGTGCGAATAGAAGTGCACGTTTCCCGCCTCGTCCACGGTCCTCGTATCCGGTTTTCCAATGTCGTGAAAAAGCGTCGCCAGGCGCAGGCGGAGGCTCGCATCCGGCGGCAGCGCCTCCAGCGCCTTCAGCGTATGCGTCCAGCAGTCGTATACGTGGTAGATATTCTGGGTGACGCCGCTCATTCTGTCGATTTCAGGGGCAAACCGCCGCAGAAGCCCGGTCTCGCGCAGAAGCTCGAGGCCTGTTATTGCTCCCTGGGAAGCGAGGATCTTGATCAGCTCGTCTCTTATCCTCTCACCGCTGACAATCGAGAGCCGATCTCCTTCCTGCCTTATCGCCTCAAGCGCGTCCCGGTCTATCGTGAACCCGAAGCGCGCGGCGAATCGGACAGCTCGCAGCATCCTGAGCGGATCTTCGGCGAATGTGCTTACGGGATCAGTCGGGGTACGGATGGTCCGGTTCTTGAGGTCCGACAGCGCGGTTCCGAGGACGTCTATGACCTCGCCGGTGTGGAGGTTTTCGAGGAGCGTATTGATGGTGAAATCGCGCCTGAGGGCGTCGTCGCGGAGAGATGCAAGTTGCACGTCCGGCTTGCGGCTTTCCGGCTCGTACTTCTCCGTCCGCGCGCTGACCAGCTCGACCTTGCGACCGTTCAGGGAAACCATCGCCGTGCCGAATCGGGGATACACGACGGGAAAATGCTCGGTCAGACCCTTATCGTGCAGAAACTCGGCGAGCGCGGCGGCATCGCCCTCCAGGACGATGTCGATATCCTGTTCCTCGGGAAGGCCCAGTATCTTATCGCGGACAATGCCTCCGACCAGATACAGCCTCCCCTCGTATTCCGAGCTCTTAGTCGCCTCCCTGATTCTGTCCAGAGTTCTCACTGTTCAAACGCGCGATAGCCGTATCTATCGCCTGTTCCAGCTCCTGTTCGCGGATTGTGACCGTGAGATCGCCCCGTGTTCGCTCCAATACTCCCCGGACCATGTCAGTGGTCCGCCGAAGTCCACCGGTAACGGCGTCGGGATAATCGAAGGTCACCAGCATATAGTAGACGTCGTCCATTATCTGGAGAAGCTTTTCTCCCCGGACGAGGTCTCCCTTTCTTATTATGTCCAGCACGTGCCTTCTGCATTCGCCGATGGCTTCGCCCAGACCGTTCAGATAAGCCGCGCATTCCACCCTCAATTCCTGGTGGCTCGGCATCGGTCTGTCCTGGACTATGGCCGACGTCAACTCCGATTCCGCGTATTCCTTCTGGGCGTCCTGCACGTAACCGGCGTAGTAGATGTCGAGTTGGTCTTTGAGCAGATTCCGCGTCTCGTCCACCTTCGACCTGGCTTCGTCCATCAATCCGCGCGCCTCGTCGAACTCCTCACGATGCACGGCCCGTATCGCGTTAGCGGAGAGGCGAATCACCTCCCGCGAAACCCTCAGCGCCTTCTCCCGCGCCGAGTTCTTCTCAATCAACTCGGCGTGAATGTCGTCCGTTATCTTCTTCAAATTCTCCAAATCTCAGCCTTTCCGTGCCTCACATTAGTGGTTTCGGGATTTCCGGGTTGGGATGAGAAGCCGTCCTGTTAAGCCGATAAGCTCAGACCCCAAGCCTCAAATCCCGAAACAACGGCGCTACCGTTCTCCTCCAGGTAAGATACCTGGAGGGATAGGAAGGGGGAGGTCATTCTGCACTGTTCGCTGGTCACCGCCCACTGCTCACCGCTCACTGTTCACTCTACGGACCAGTTCCGCCGCCGCATCGGCGTCGCCAACCACGAACATCATCGAATCCAACCTGACTTTACGCAAAACCTGTTCGGACTGTCCGCGGGCGATTGCGCAGAGCTTCCTTCCGGGTCCGAGAGACCGGCACGCCTCGATCAGCGTCCCCGCCGCTCCCGCGTCCATGCTTCTGACCCTGCGCAGGTCGAGCAGCGTAATCTCCGAGCCTTTCCCCAGAACTTGCCGCACTGCGTCGTTCAACTCGCCGAGCGTAGCGAAATCCACATCCCCGGCGGCCTCCAACAGCGGGGCTCCTGCCAGTGTGCCCACCGCCAAACTCAATCGGCCTTTCGACACGGTGATCCCTCCTCTTCGATAAGATCAGCGTCTCCGCAGAGCTTTCGGAGCCGTCCGTGGATCCAAGGGACACGTCTCCCATCCACCTCTGGTAGAAAGAAGAACAGCAACAAGTGTCGGAAGCGGTGGGCGGACGGGATGGGCGGGTCCATCCGGCAACATCATAGCAGATAGGCGGGGGGAAAGCAAGACGCTACCGTTGCATCACGATAGATGTCACCAAAAGCGATTCGTTGCATCAGATAAGGATGTTACCGAAACTGCGGATTCGATCTCATACCTGGGGGAAGGCCAGGAAAGCGGTCCGGTGCGTCAGGAACGGCGGATTCTGCCGTTTCTGAGCGTGGTTTGGCGAGCCTTGCCGTCTCACTGGAGCGTCTTCACAAGGCTCTTTCCTCCGGTCTGAACTCGGATCACTCCCCCACTAAACCTGCGGTGCCCTCCGAAGTGCTACGGTAACATTCTATCGTGATGCAATACGGACGGGCAAATCGGAGCCGCACCAACGGGAGGCAGTGGTTAGTGGTTCGTGATTAGTGGTTAGTGTCCGCGCTCCGCCGCCCCCTCATAACCCTTAGAACCCTTAGAACCCTGGAACCCTCATGAACTTCATAAACCTCATAACTCTTCTCGTAACAGTTCAGTCTACCGGGAATTGTCATATCGGAGCGGAGCGCCAGCGGAGTCGAGAAATCTGCTCTTGCTGTGGTAAGTTCCGGAAAAAGCAGATTCCTCGTCGTTCCTCCTCGGAATGACGTCCTCCGGGGCTTCTTTTGGTATACGTT